>NZ_JBVJAM010000012.1:0-139375 GCF_055590565.1 Streptomyces sp. NPDC041814
CGAGACGCGCGAGGTCCTGATCGCCTCGCTCGCGATGCTCCGCACCAAGCACGCCGACCTGCCGGCCCGCAAGCACGGCAACCCCCCGCAGTAGAGGCTTCCTGGATCTCCCTTGTAAACAGGGCACGCGGTTTGGTATTGACAAACCGCGTGCCCTGTTTTTAGCTTCGCTGATGAGGCATGCGTGAAAAGGGGGAGCACCATGGACATCGAAGTACTGGGCGCGCTGGTCGTCACCGAGGGCGGGATCTCGGTCGCCCCGACGGCGCCGAAGGCCCGGCAGGTGCTGGCGCTCCTGGCCGTGCACGCCGACCGTGTCGTCTCCGTGCCCGACCTGATCGAGGAGCTGTGGGGCGAGAATCCGCCGCGCAGCGCCCGTACCACCTTGCAGACCTACGTGTTGCAGGTGCGCGAGCTCATCGCGGCGGCCCTGGCACGCGCCCCGGGTGACGCCTCGTCGCGCACCGCCAAGGAGGTCCTGGTCACCACCCCCGGCGGGTACATGCTGGACACCTCGGGCGGCACCGTCGACGTCCGCGAGTTCGAGCGGCTGGTCGGCAGCGGCTACCGCACGGGCGACGCGGGCGACTTCCGGCGCGCCGCACGCGAACTGCGGGACGCGCTCGCGCTGTGGACCGGCTCCGCCCTGGTGGACGTACGGAGGGGCCCGCGGCTGGACATGGAGATCCGGCGCCTGGAAGAGACCTGGCTGTGCGCCCTCGACCAGCGCATCGACGCCGATCTGCGCCTCGGCCGCCACCGCGAACTGCTGAGCGAACTCACGGTCCTGGTCAGCCGCTACCGCACGCACGAGAACCTGCACGCCCACTACATGGTCGCCCTGCACCGCTCCGGCCGGCGCAGCGAAGCGCTGGACGCGTATCACCGGCTGCGGACCAGGCTCGTCGGTGAGCTGGGGCTTGAGCCATCCGCAGGGCTGCAACGACTGCAGCGTTCCATTCTGAAGGCCGGGTCCGCACCGGCACCCGGGACGACGGCCGCCGACACCGGCGAGCGGCTGTCCCAGGTCGGCTGAGCGCAGGGGCCCACGGTTCTGGGAGGGTGAAATGCAGGAGAGGTCGGAACGCACCAGGCGCCGGCTCGTCGACGCGGCGGCGGAGCTGTTCACCCGGAGCGGCTACGCGAGCGCCACGCTCAGCCAGATCGCCGCCGCCGCGGGCCTGACCAAGGGCGCGCTGTACTTCCACTTCCCGTCGAAGGAGGCGCTGGCCGACGCGGTGGCGCTGCACGGCCGCACCCTGCTCGGGGAGTTCCTGGACGAGCGGCGGGCCACCGGCGACGGGCCGGTGCAGCGCCTCATCGACCTGACGCACTGGCTGACCCTGGCGCGGCGCGCGGACCCGGTCGTCCGGGCCGCGTTCCGGCTGGCCGACGACGGGGTGACCGGAGCGGCCGGCACCGGCGGCCTGCGCCGGGCGTGGCTCGCCGAGGCCCGGCGCCTGCTGGACGAGGCCGAGGCGGCCGGGCAGGTGAGCGGGGACGCCCGGGGCGACGGCGCCGAGGCGCTGCTCGCCGCCCTGTTGTACGGGACGGCGCCGCCCGGTGCGGACCAGCCCGCCGGGGCCGGGCCGGGGGACAGCGGGGCGCTGTGGCAGCTGCTGCTGCCGGTGCTCGTGGGCCCCGGGCGGACGGGCGGCTACCGCACGGCGCCGCCACGGCCCTGCGCCGAGGCCGTGCGGGCCGCGTGACATGGCCGCCGCCCCCGCCGATGTCCTGGCCACGCTGATCGGCCTGCTGGCCGACGTCACCCGGCGCGACGCGTGCACCCTGCACCCCTGGCAGCCGTTCCCGGAGATCGGCCTGGACTCGCTGCTCGGCACGGAGTTCGTGGCGACCGTCAACGCCCGCTACGGCACCGCCATCAAGGGCGCGGCCGTCCTGGACCACCCCAGCCTTGAGGCGTTCGCCCTGCACGTGGCGCGGGAGACGCGCTGCGTGGCGGCCCCCGCGCCCGTCGCCGCCCCGGCCGCTCCGCCGTGCCGCCGGCCGCCTTCGGCCGACGAGCTGCGCGAGGAGCTGGCGCAGGTGCTGGCCTGCGATCCGTGGGACCTGGACCCGTACACCCCGTTCAGTGATCTGGGCGTCGACGCCCGGGCGGGCGCGGACTTCATGACGGCGGTCAACGAGTCGTACGGGCTACGGGAGCGGGCCGTCGTCCTCCACGACCACCCGGACCTCACCGCGCTCGCCGCTCACCTCGCCACCGCCTGAGGGCCCGCCGCCGCGTTCAGCCGACGGGCCAGCTCCAGCTGCTGCCTGCCCAGCTCGTCCACCCGGCGGCGCAGCCGGTCCAGTTCGTCCAGGACGCCGGGGGCCACGGGCGCGGCCAGGCCGGGGGAGTGGGTGAGCACCGACTCCAGGCGGCCGCGCAGCGCCGGGCCCGGTTCGATGCCGAGGGCGGCGACCAGACGGCGCCGGGCCCGCTCGTACACGCCGATGGCCTCCGCCTGGCGGCCGCTGCGGTACAGGGCCACCATGAGCAGGTCGTAGAAGCGTTCGCGCAGCGGGTGGTCGGCGGTCAGCCGTTCCAGGTCGCCGATGCACTCGCCGTGCCGCTCGCAGCGCAGCCGCGCCTCGTACAGAGCCTCCAGCGTGGTGAGCCGCATCTCGTCCAGCCGGTCGGCCTCCGCCGCGCACACCGGCCCCCTGCGGCAGTCCTGCAGCGCGGGGCCGCGCCACAACTCCAGGGCGCCGTGCAGGATCTGCGCCGCCCGTGCCGGGTCGGTGGCGACGGCCGCCCGGCCCTCGGACGAGCGCCGGGTGAAGCGCTGGACGTCAGTGGAGGCGCCGCCCAGGTCGAGCAGGTAGCCCGTCGGCAGGGTGCTGATCCAGGCATGGCCGTAGTCGCCGGGCGCGGGCAGCAGCCGCCGCAGCCGAGCCACATGGGCCTGCAGGGCGTTCGCCGCGTTTCCGGGAGGCGCCCCGTCCGCCCCGTCCCACAGCTCCGCCGCCAGCCGGTCCACGTCGAGCAGCACCCCCGCGTGGGTGACGAACGCGGCGAGCAGCGCGCGCTGCTTGGAACCGGCCGGGACGATGTCCGCGCCCCCAGTGGCGTCGTGGACCATGACCGGACCCAGCAGCCGGAACTCCACGGGGCTGTTCGCGGCGGCGGACCGCGCCGCCCCCGGGCGCGGACTGGCGAGGACGCTCATCGGGTGGCACTCCCTCGGAATCCGGTCACGGCATGGACGGTAACGACCACCCGATGGCCGGGGGAGGCCCCCCGAGCGCCCCTCCAGTCGTCGTCTGCGTGTTCTTGAGGCGGCGCTTCACGGGCCGCAATCCGGCCGCAATGCCTGCTTGGAGAGCTGCTCGAACGCCGATCGAGAGAATGGGGCGCCCGGTGTGCGCGGGGCTAGCGTGCCTGGCGCCGACGGCTTTCGGCCACGGGGGCGAAGGCGCCGGCGCACGCGATCACGGCCGGGTCCACCCCCGGCCGGTCCTTGGGGAGGCCACCGTGCGAATACAGGTTCTGGGTCCGTTGAGCGCCGAGGTCAACGGGATGTCGATCGTGCCCACGGCGGGCAAGCCGCGACAGCTCCTCGCGCTGCTCGCCTTCCACCCGGGCCGAGTCGTGCCCGTGCCCACCCTCATGGAAGAGATCTGGGGCAGCAACTCGCCGCAGAGCGCCATGACCACCCTGCAGACGTACATCCTCCAGTTACGCCGCCGCCTCGGCACCGCCATGGGCCCCGACATCCCCGGCGCGGCCAAGGAGGTCCTGGCCACCCGGCACGGCGGCTATCTGCTCCAGATCCCGCCGGACGCCGTCGACGTGCACCGTTACGAGGAGCTGGTGACGGCCGGGCGCGGCGCCTTCGACCGGGGCGAGGACGCCCGGGCCTCGTCGCTGTTCGGCGAGGCGCTCGCCATGTGGCAGGGCTCCGCGCTGGTCGACGTACGGCTGGGTCCTGTCCTCGACATCGAGGTGATGCGGCTGGAGGAGTCCCGCCTGGTCACCGTCGAGCGGCGCATCGACGCGGATCTGCGCTGCGGCCGGCACACCGAGGTCCTGGCCGAGCTCACCGACCTGATCATGCGTCATCCCCAGCACGAGGGGCTGCACTCGCAGGCGATGGTCGCCCTCTACCGGTCGGGCCGGCAGGCCACCGCCCTCGACGTCTACCGCAGGCTGAGGCTCCGTCTCGTGGAGGAGCTGGGCGTGGAGCCGTCACCGCAGATGCAGCGGCTCCACCGGGCCATGCTCACCGTCGACCCCGCGCTCGACGTGCTCAGCGGGCCGCGCGGACTGTCCACGTTCGACCTGTACGCGGCCTGAGTTCAGGTCCAGCACCGTTCGAGTGGGAGTTGCCAGGCTGCGGTCGGAGAGGGCTCACACCCCTACCGCGTGAGAGGACGGCCCATGTCCGACGAACGGCCCGTACGGCTCCACTGCTTCGCACACGCCGGAGCGGGCGTCTCCGCCTTCTACGGCTGGGGCCCGCGCCTCGGTCCCGGCGTCGAGACCGTGCCGCACCTGCTGCCCGGCCGCGAACGCCGGCGCTCCGAGCCGCGCCTCACCCGCTCCGCCGACCTGCTCGCCGACCAGCTGCCCCACGTCACCGGCGAGGGCGGCGACGCCCCGTTCATCCTGTACGGGCACAGCCTCGGCGCCCTCGTCGCGTACAGCGTCACCCGGGCCCTGCACGAGGCGGGGCTCCCGGGGCCGTCGCTGCTCGTCGTCGGCGCCTGCCCCCCGCCCGACGAGCTGTCGGCACTGGCCGACCAGTGCCGGGCGGGCGACGAAGAGCTGCTGCGCCTGCTCGGCGAGGCGGGCGCGCTGCCCGCGCGCGCCCGGCCCGGAGACTTCTGGCACCAGGCCGTCCTGCCGGTGCTCCGCGACGACCTCGTCCTCGCCCACGAGCTGCGGACGGCCGCCCGCGAACCCTCCCCGGCCGGGCCGATCACGGTCCCCGTCCTCGCGGTGGCCGGTGCCGACGACCCGCTGGCGCGGCCCGAGGCCATGGCGCAGTGGCGCGCCTGGACCACCGGCCCCTTCGCCGTCCGCACCGTGCCCGGCGACCACTTCTTCCTGCGGGGCCACGACCTGCCCCGCTTGGTGGGCCGCGCCGCACGCGTGGTGCGCCGTCTCGCCCCGCAGCCGGCGGGCGTCCGATGAGGCGGGTCGTCATCACCGGTATCGGGGTGGTCGCCCCGGGCGGCACCGGCACCGCCGCGTTCTGGTCGCTGCTGACGGAGGGCCGTACCGCCACCCGCCGCATCACGCGCTTCGACGCCACGTCGTTCCGGTCCCGGATCGCCGCCGAGGCGGACTTCGATCCCGCGCACCACGGCTTCGACGCCGGGGACGCCCACCGCCTGGACCGGGTCGCGCAGTTCGCGCTCACCGCCGCCCGCGAGGCCGTCGCCGACAGCGGCCTCGACCTGGCGGCCGGGGGCGAGCGCACCGGCGTCTCCCTGGGCACCGCGGTCGGTTGCAGCAGCGGGCTCGACGAGGTGTACGCACATGTCAGCGAGGGCGGCGAGCACTGGCTGCTGGACCCGGCCCGCGCGGAGGAACGGCTCGGGGACTACCTCGTGCCGAGCTCCGTGGCCGCCGAGGTCGCCCGGGACGCCGGGGCGCTCGGCCCCGTCGCCGTCGTCTCCACCGGGTGCACCTCCGGCCTGGACTCGCTCGGGCACGCCGCGGAGCTCATCCGCGAGGGCAGCGCCGATGTGATGCTGGCCGGTGCGTCCGAGGCGCCGATCACCCCGATCACGCTGGCCTCCTTCGACGCGATCCGGGCCACCTCCGCGCGCAACGACGAGCCGGAGACCGCCTCACGCCCCTTCGACCGGACCCGGGGCGGCTTCGTGCTCGGCGAGGGCAGTGCCGTACTCGTGCTGGAGGAGTACACGCACGCGGAACGCAGAGGGGCGCACGTGTACGCGGAGATCGCGGGGTTCGCCAGCCGCTCGAACGCGTACCACATGACCGGACTGCGCCTGGACGGGCGGGAGATGGCCGAGGCCGTCCGTATCGCCCTGGACGAGGCGCGGCTCGACCCGACCGCCGTGGACTACGTCAACGCGCACGGCTCGGGCACGAAGCAGAACGACAAGCACGAGACGGCGGCCTTCAAGGCGAGCCTGGGCGAGCACGCCTACCGGGTGCCCGTCAGCTCCATCAAGTCGATGATCGGGCACTCGCTCGGTGCGATCGGCTCCCTGGAGATCGCCGCGTGCGCGCTGGCCATCGAGCACGACACGGTGCCGCCCACCGCCAATCTGCACGAGCCCGACCCGAGCTGCGACCTCGACTACGTACCGCTCGTCGCCCGCGAGCAGCGCACCGACACCGTCCTCAGCGTCGGCAGCGGATTCGGCGGCTTCCAGAGCGCGATGGTGCTCACCGCACCCCGGACGGAGACGCACCGATGACCGCCCCCGCACCCGTCCGCACCGCGACCGCTACCGCGGCCGTCACCGGCATCGGCGTCGCCGCACCCGGCGGCGTCGGCACCGAGACCTGGTGGTCGGCGGTCCTGCGCGGGCACCGCGCCATCGGTCCCGTCACCCGGTTCGACGCCTCCGGCTACCCGGCCGTCCTCGCCGGTGAGGTCACCGGCTTCGAGGACGCGGCGCACGTTCCGGGCAAGCTGCTGCCGCAGACCGACCGGGTGACGCGGCTGGCCCTCGCGGCGGCGGCCGAGGCCATCACGAACGCGGACATCGACCCGTCGGCCCTGCCCGAGTACGGCATGGGCGTCGTCACCGCCAACGGCGCGGGCGGCTTCGAATTCGGCCAGCGCGAACTGCAGGAGCTGTGGAGCAAGGGCAGCCGGTACGTCGGCGCCTTCCAGTCCTTCGCCTGGTTCTACGCCGCCAACTCCGGGCAGATCTCGATCCGGCACGGCCTGCGCGGCCCCAGCGGTGTCGTGGTGTCCGAGCAGGCGGGCGGCCTCGACGCGATGGCCCAGGCCCGGCGCCAACTGCGCAAGGGCGGCCGGGCCGTCCTCACCGGCGGCTTCGACGCGACGGTGTGTCCGTGGGGCTTCACCGCCCATCTGGCCGCCGGGGGCCTGAGCACCCGGCGCGACCCGGCCGACGCCTATCTGCCGTTCTCCGCCGATGCCTCCGGGCACGTCGTGGGGGAGGGCGGCGCCCTGCTCGTCGTGGAGGACGGCGACGCCGCGCACGCCAGGGGGGCCCGCGTCCTCGGCACCGTCGAGGGCTGCGCCGCCACCTTCGACCCCGCGCCCGGACGCGGCGCGCCCCGCCTGCTCGACGCCGCACGCCTCGCCCTCGCCGATGCCGGGGTCGACGCGGCGGACGTGGACGTGGTCTTCGCGGACGCCGCCGGGGACCGGGACGCCGACCGGGCCGAAGCCGCCGCGCTCACCGCCCTCTTCGGCCCGTACGGGGTGCCGGTGACGGCCCCGAAGTCGCTGTTCGGACGCCTCGGTTCGGGCGGATCGGCCCTCGATCTGGCGGCGGCCCTGCTCGCTCTGCGCGACCAGGTCGTCCCGCCGGGCGCACCGGTCGGACGGCTCGCCGACGACTGCCCGGTCGACCTGGTGACCGGTGCGCCACGCCCGGCACGGCTGCGGCACGCGCTGGTCCTCGCCCGGGGCCGGGGCGGCTTCAACGCGGCGGCCGTGGTGCGCGCGCCCCGCGCGTGAGCGCCGTACACCTCTGAGCACCACCCAGACGCACACCCGTACCAGGAGGGGAACACCGTGGACCGCCTGCACCTGACCGACCTTGCCGTCCTGCTGCGCGACGCCGCCGGGAGTGATGAGGGCGTGCCGCTGGACGAGGGCGCCCAGGACACCCTCTTTCTCGACCTGGGCTACGACTCGCTGGCCCTGCTCCAGGTCACCGGCGTCGTGGAGCGCGACTACGACGTGGCGCTGGACGAGGAGGCGCTGGACGAGGCGCAGACCCCGCGCGCATACCTCGACCTCGTCAACGGGGCGCTGGCCGCCCGGTCGGCGGCCTGAATGTCGGACAGCCGGCTCACCGAGATCGCCGACGGTGTCCATGCCCATGTCCAGGGCGACGGCGGCTGGTGCCTGAACAACTCGGGGCTGCTCGCCGACGGCGGCGAGAGCGCCCTGGTCGACACGGTCGCCACCCTGGACCGGGCCCGCGCCCTGCGCGCCCGGGTCCTGACGGTGACGGCCGGTCCGCCCCGCTACCTGGTCAACACGCACTTCCACGGCGATCACACCTTCGGCAACTGCGTCTTCCCGGAGGCGGTCGTCGTCGGGCAGGCGCGGGCCCGGGACGAGGCCGCCGCGGCGGGACTGCACCTGACGGGGCTCTGGCCCGAAGTGCGCTGGGGGGACCTGGAGGTCGTCGTCCCGCAGGTCACCTTCGAGGAGCGGATGACGCTGTACGTGGGGGAGCTGCGGGCCGAACTCCTGCACGTGGGTCCCGCGCACACCTGCGGCGACACCGTGGTGTGGCTGCCCGGGCCGCGCGTCCTGTTCGCCGGTGACGTGGTGATGAACGGCGTCACCCCGTTCTGCCCGATGGGCTCGGTCAGCGGTTCCCTGCGCGCCCTCGCCGCGCTGCGCGCCCTGGAACCGCTCACGGTCGTCCCCGGGCACGGTCCCGTCGGCGGCCCGGAACTCCTCGACGCCGACGCGGGATACTTCCGCCGCCTCCAGGAGCTCGCCCGCGAGGGCGTCGCCGCCGGACTGACCCCGTACGACCTCGCTCGGCAGGCGGGGCCCGGCCCCTATGCCGGGCTCCTGGACGCCGAGCGCCTGGTGCCCAATCTGCACCGGGCGTACGCGGAGGAGCGCGGCGCCCTCCCGGGCGCGCCCCTCGACATCGGGGCGCTGTTCCAGGAGATGGCGCGGTACCACGGCGGCCTGCCGGTCTGCCGCGCCTGACGCACCGCGCATCCCTCAGACGAGCACCGGGGCCGGGAAACCGGCCGTGAGGTCGTCCCGCGACACCACGCGGCTGCGGACCCGCAGCCGGCCCCGGCAGCGCACCAGTTCGTCCGCCATCACACAGAACCGGGACATCGCCGGAACGCCGCCGCGCGGCGTCGCGAAGACCAGGGCGTAGGCGCGGGTCTGCAGGACGCCGCCGGGGCGGACGTCCACGTCGAGCATGCCGATCCAGTGCCGCAGCTGCCCGCCCTCGCGTTCCTGACGGAGCCGGTTGCGGTGGACGTTGGCGGCCAGCTCCGCGCGGCCGTGCACCGGGCTGTCCAGCGTGGGCACGCTGAACACGGCGTCCTCGGTGAAGGTGGCGGCCCAGCGCTCGGCCTCGTGCCGGTCGAAGAGCTGCATCTGGTGGGCGTAGAACTGCTGCACCTCGGCGTACAGCGCACCGAAGTCCGAGGTGTCCGGCGCGTGTCCGGTGAGGTGCGTGGTGTCGGCCGTCATCGTTTCTTCCTTCTCATCCGCAGGGGTCTCCGGGCGGTTCTCCAGTCGGTTCCCCCTCACCTTCCGTGGTGCTGATCGAGCGCTCTTCAAAGATTCCTCAAGCGCACCGGCGGAGGGTGAGGGCAATCCGGAGGTAAAGGCCGCCGGTGACGACGGAAGGGGACCCCGGTGCGCGAAACCCCGTACAGCGACCTCCCGGTGGACGGACTGCTGCGGCGCGCCGCGCGGCGCGACCCCGACGGCACCGCCGTGCGCACCGCCACCCGTGTGCTGCGCTTCGCCGAACTCGACGCCTACGCGGACCGGATCGCCGGCTGGCTCTCCTCGGCGGGCGCCGGCCGCGGCACCCGGGTCGGGGTCACCCACGCCCTCACCCCGGAGTTCGCCGCCGCGTACCACGGGGTCATGCGTGCCGGGGCCACCGTCGTCCTGGTCAACCCGCTGCTCCCGCCGGAGGGGCTGCACCACGTGCTCGGCACGTCGGGCGCCGGGATCGTCCTCGCGCCCGCCGCCACCGCCGCGTCCCTCACGCGGATCGCGCCCCGGCTGCCCGCCCTGCGCACTGTCGTCGTCATGGACGGGCAGGCCCCCGCCGGAACCGCGCCCCTGCACGAGCTGATCGCCGGGGCGCAGCCGTACGCCGGGCCCGCCGCCTCGCCGGACGACGTGGCGTGCGTGCAGTTCACCACCGGGACCACCGGTGCCCCCAAGGGCGTCCTGCTGACCCATCGCAACGTGGTCGCCAACGCCTGGCAGACCGCCGACGCGCACGGCCTGACCGACGCGTCGGTGACCCTCAACCACCTGCCGCTCTACCACGTCATGCACCTCAACTCGGCCCTGTACGCGGGCGCCTGCCAGGTCCTCTGCCAGGACCCCGACCCCTTCGTGTCGCTCGGCGCCGCCGCCGACGCGGGGGCCACGCACTACTACGGGCTGCCCGCCCGCCTGCACGCCCTGGCCGCCGACGGGCGTCTCGCGGCGGGCGGCGCGCCGGACGGGCTGCGGCTCACCGCCGTGCTGTCCGGCGGGTCGGCGCTGCGACCGCAGGCGGCGCGCGTCCTGGAGGAGCGGCTCGGCGTGCCCGTCATCCAGGGCTACGGCATGGCCGAGCTGTCCCCGCTCACGCACAGCCAGCGGCCCGGCCGCTACCGCCCCGGCACCGTCGGCTCCGTCGTCGCGGACACCGAGTGCCGCGTCGTGGACCTGACGACCCGGCGCCCGCTCGGCCCCTGGTCGGTCGGCGAGGTCCTGGTGCGCGGGCCGCAGCTGATGGCCGGTTACCTGGGCGAGGCGCACCCCGCCCGCGTCGACGCGGACGGCTTCTTCGCCACCGGTGACGTCGGCCGCCTGGACGACGAGGGCAACCTGACCCTGGTCGACCGGCTCGCCGACGTCTTCAAGTACGACAACGAGATCGTCTCGCCCAGCCGCATCGAGCGGATACTCGCCGACGACCCCCGGGTCGCGGACTGCCTGGTCGCGGACTGGCCCGACGCCGAGCACGGCGCCCTGGTGTGGGCCGGGATCGTGCTGTGCGAGGACGCGGGGGCGGACGGCGACCCGTACGGCCACGGCGTCCTCGACGTGCTCGACGCGATCACCGAACGCGCCAACGACCGCCTCGGCCGCTTCGAGCAGATCCGCTTTGCCGAGGCCATCGACACCGTGCCGCGCACCCCCACCGGGAAGCCCCGGCGCCGCGCCGTACGGCAGAAGCTGCGCGCCAGCGCGGCGCTGTGACCGCCCCGCCCATCCGCCTCACCACCCCGGGAGACCGACCATGGTGAATTCCGGCACGGAGCCGGCCGCCCCGCCGCAGGTGCTGATCGCGGGGGCCGGCCCCGTCGGCCTGACCGCCGCCCACGAACTGGCCCGGCGCGGCCTGCGGGTCCGCCTGGTCGACGCGGCCCCCGGCCCCGCGCGCACCAGCCGCGCCGTCGCCACCCACCCGCGCACCCTGGAGACGTACGACCAGATGGGCGTCGTGGACGCCATGCTCGCCCGGGGCCGCCGCAACGCCGCCTTCACCATGTACGCAGAGGGCCGCCGCCTGGTCCGCCTCCAGGCCGACTACGCGTCGATGCCCACCGCGTATCCCTTCACGCTCGTCATCGGCCAGACCGACACGGAAGCGGTGCTGCGCGAGGCGGTGGCCCGGCTCGGCGTCGACATCGAGTGGGGCGTCCGGCTCACCGGCCTCGACCAGCACCCGGACGGGGTGCGCGTGACCCTGGAGGACGCCGACGGCACCCGGCACACCACGGACACCTCGTGGCTGATCGGCTGCGACGGCGGCCACAGCACCGTCCGCAAGCTCCTCGGCCTGGAACTCGCCGGGACCACCAGCGAGACATGGATGCTCGCCGACGTGCCCGTCACGATGGACCTGCCGCCCGACACCATCTACTGGGCGCACACCGGCGGACAGGCCCTGATGATGGTGCCCTACGCCCGCGAGGGCCACTGGCGCCTCCTCGACACCGTCCCGGACCACGGTGCGGAGGGCGTCGAGGAACGCCTCGGCGCGAAGCTGTCCAAGGGCCTGGGCCGCCCGGTCACCGTCGGCCCCAGCGAGTGGACGTCCGTCTTCACGTTCCAGCAGCGCAGGGTCGACCGGATGCGGGAGGGGCGGGTCTTCGTCGCGGGCGACGCCGCCCACGTGCACAGCCCCGCCTCGGGCCAGGGCATGAACACCGGCATCCAGGAGGCGTACAACCTGGCCTGGAAGCTCGCCCAGGTCGAACAGGGCCACGCGGCGGACCGGTTGCTCGACAGCTACGGCGCCGAGCGCGTGCCGATCGGCGCCGCCCTCCTCGACTCCACCCGCACCGCCACCGTCCTCGTGCAGCTGAAGAACCTGCTCGCCGCCGCCGTGCTGCCCGTCGTCTTCACCGTCGTACGCAACGTCACCCCGCTGCGCCGCGCCATACAGCGCAAGGTCCTCGGCGGGATGTCCGGACTGCGCATCGGCTACGGCGCGTCGCCGCTCACCACCGCCGGGACCGCCACCGGGCCCGCCGCCACCGGGCCCGCCCCGGGCGGACGTGCCCGGGCCGTCGCGCTGGACGGCCTGGAGCCCACGGTGCGCGAGGCGTTCGCCGACGAGCTGCGGGACGTGCGGTGGAGCCTGCTGCTCGGAGCGGGCGGCACCGGACCCGGCGACGTACCCGTGGGCGTCGCCGTCACCGCGGCCGCCCAGTACGCCGAATGGCTCTCCGTGCGCACCCTCGGCGGCCGTGCCGACGGCTCCGAAGGGCCCGCCCCGCTCGCCGACCCCGGCGCCGCGCTGCGCACCGCGCTCGGCCTGCGCCCCGGCTCCTGGCTCCTGGTGCGCCCCGACGGATACGTCGCCGCGCGCGGACCCGTGCTCAGCCGGACCGCGCTGGACCGGGCGCTCGCACCGGTCGGGCCGTCCGCCCCGCTCGCGCTGCCGGCCCGCGTGGAGCCGCGCGCCGTTTCCGTACACCCGGCCACGACGAAGGAGCACCGCTCATGACCGCCACCTCCGAGACCCGCCCCGTCGCCCTGGTGACCGGCGGCACGAGCGGCATCGGCCTGGAAGTGGTCCGGACGCTCGGCCGCGCCGGACACCGCGTCTTCCTGTGCGCCCGTACCGACGCGGCCGTCAAGGAGACCGTCGACGCCCTGCGCGACGAGGGCCTGGACGTCTCCGGGCAGGCCGCCGACGTGCGCTCCCGCGAGGACGTCGCCGCCCTGGTGCGCGCCGCCGTCACCGCGTACGGGCCGCTCACCGTCCTCGTCAACAACGCCGGGCGCAGTGGCGGAGGGGTGACCGCGGAGCTCAGCGACGAGCTCTGGTACGACGTCATCGACACCAACCTCAACAGCGTGTTCCTGGTGACCCGCGAGGCCCTGGCGAACGGCGGGCTCCAGGACGCCGCCGCCCGGGGCCGGATCATCAACATCGCCTCCACCGCCGGCAAGCAGGGCGTCCTGCTCGGCGCCCCGTACAGCGCCTCCAAGCACGGCGTCGTCGGCTTCACCAAGGCGCTCGGCCGCGAGCTGGCGCCGACCGGCGTCACCGTCAACGCCGTCTGCCCCGGCTACGTCGAGACCGCGATGGCCCAGCGGGTGCGCGCCGGATACGCCGCCGCCTGGGACACCACCGACGAGGACGTCCTCGCCCGGTTCGAGGCGAAGATCCCCCTGGGCCGCTACTCCACCCCGGAGGAGGTCGCGGCCCTGGTCGGCTACCTGGCGTCCGGGCCCGCCGCCTCCATCACGGCGCAGGCCCTCAACGTCTGCGGCGGCCTGGGCAACTTCTGACCCTCCCGGACCGCCCGCGCCGCGCGGGCGGGGACCACGAACAACCGAGAAAGAGGTGTGTGGTGTCGGACGTACGTGTGCACCGGACGAGGCACAGTGTCGACGTGGACGCCCAGCCGGGCGTCGTCTACGGGCTGATCGCGGACGCCGAGCGCTGGCCGCTGTTCTTCCCGCCCAACGTGCACGTGGAGCGCCTGGAGTTCGACGGCCGCGACGAGCGGCTGCGCATGTGGGCGACCGCCAACGGCGACGTGCGGTCCTGGCTCTCCGAGCGGACCCAGGACCCGGCGGCGCGGCGCATCACCTTCCGGCAGACCCGGCCGCAGGCACCGGTCGAGACCATGGAAGGCACCTGGATCGTCGAGGAGCGCCCCGGCGGCGGCACCCGGCTGGTCCTGCTGCACGACTTCACCGTCGCCGGGGACCGCTTCGAGGACGTGCGCTGGGTCGAGACCGCCTGCGACACCAACTCCCGTGCGGAGCTGGCCAGTCTGAAGGGGATCGCGGAGCGCTGGACCCTCCTGGACGACCTCGTCCTGTCCTTCGAGGACTCGGTACGCGTCCACGGCCCCGCCGAGCTGGTGTACGACTTCCTCTACCGCATCGGCGACTGGCCCGAGCTGGTCCCGCACGTCTCCCGCCTCGACTTCACCGAGCCCGCCCCCGGCGTCCAGGTCATGGCGATGGACACCGTCACCGCCGACGGCAGTACGCACACCACCGAGTCCGTCCGCATCTGCTTCCCGCACGCCGGGCGCATCGTCTACAAGCAGACCGCCACCCCCGCCCTCATGGAGGCGCACACCGGCGAGTGGTCCGTGGTGCCCGACGCGACCGGCGTCACCGTCGTCTCCCAGCACACCGTCGTCCTCCGCGAGAGCGCCGTCGAACAGGTGCTGGGCGAGGGCGCCGGACTGCCTCAGGCCCGCCGGTACGTACGCGAGGCGCTGGGCCGCAACTCGACGGCCACGCTCAACCTGGCGAAGCGCCACGCGGAGACCGCGATCCGCATGCTGTGACGGGTCCCCGGCTCCGCCGCAAGGCTCCCGGACCGGCCGTGGAGCGGTTCCCCAGCCGTTCTCCACCGTGTCGCGAGCGGCCGCCCGCAGGGTCGAGCCACGCCCACCCGCACCCCGTGCCCGTACGACGAAGGAGGCGGACGCCGCCGTCATGACCACCCTCGCAGAGATCCCCGGGCGCCCCGCCCCCTCCTCCTCCCCTGCCTCCGGCCGCGCAGACGCGGACGCCCTCGACCGGGCCCGACGCCTGGAAGCACGGCTCGGAGACCCCTACGACCCCGCCAACCCGCACGGGTTCGCCGCCCTGTTCGACGCCGACGCCCGCAGCACCCCGCCCGAGGCGACCGAGGAACTGCTCACCGACGAAGGGATCGGCGCCGAATTCGTGCCCGTCGCCCTCGGCGGGCGGCTGACCCGCGCCGATCTGCTGGCACGGGCCGTGCGGCCGGTGTTCCGGCGCGACCTGGGACTGGGCATGGGCCACGGCCTCATCTCCCTCTTCGCGGCGGGCGCCGTGTGGGCGGCCGGGGACGAGGAGCAGCGCCGCGAGACCGCCCGCCTGCTGCTGGGCGGCGGCCGGATCGCGATCCTGCACCACGAACTCGCCCACGCCAACGCCATCCTGCGCCACGAGTTCACCGCCCGCCCGGCCCCCGGCGGACGCCTGATCAGCGGCCGCAAGGACGTCATCCTCAACGCGTCCCGCGCCGACCTCCACGTCGTCTACGCCCGCACCGACGAGGCCCCGGGCCCACGCAGTCACTCCGTCCTGCTGCTCGACCCGGCCGGACAGGACCCGGCACACCTGCGCCACCTGCCCCGGGTGGAGAGCTCCGGGATGCGCGGGGCCCTCTTCTCCGGCCTGGAGTTCGCCGGGCTGCCCGTGCCCGAGGACGCGCTCGTCGGCCACCCCGGCGACGGGGCCGGTATCGCCCTGCGCGCCTTCCAGGTGAACCGGAGCCTGATCTGCGGGCTCGTCACCGCCGCCGCCGGAACGGTCCTGCACTCCGCCGCGCGCGCCGCGACGGAGGGCCGCGTGAGCGGGGTCGCCCGGCGCTGGCACAAGCCGCTCACCGGGGTCTTCGCCGACCTCCTGGCCTGCGACGCGATGTCCACCACCGTCCTGCGCGCCCTCAGCCTGCTGCCCGCGAGCGCCCACCTCTTCGCCGCCGCCGTCAAATACGTGGTGCCCGAACTGCTGCGGGAGAACCTGGAAGAGCTCGCCACGGTCCTCGGCGCCCGCGGCTACGACCACACGAACCCCGCGTACGGGGCGCTCGGCAAGCTCAGCCGCGACCTGCCCGTCGCCGGGCTCGGGCACGCCGGATCCGCCTCCTGCCAGTCGGTCCTGGTGCCGCAGCTGCGTGGACTCGCCGAACGCTCCTGGTTCGCCGAACCGGAGCCGCCCGCCGAACTGTTCACCACAGGCGCCGAACTGCCCCACCTGGACTACCGGCTCCTCGGCATCGCGGGCGGCGGCGACTTCATGGCCGCCTCGCTCGCCGCCACCGCCGAACGGCTCGCCCCGCTCCGCGAGGCCGGCGGTCACACCGGCGCGCTGGCCGGGCTCGCCGAGGCATTCGCCACCGAGCTGCGCGGGCTGCGCGCCCAGTGCCGCCGCATCCCGCCCGGCCCCGCCGCCCTCGCCGACCCGGCCGTCGTCCGGCTCAGCGACCGCTACAGCCGGATCGTCGGCGCCGCGGCCGTGCTCGCCGTCTGGGAGGGCCAGGACGGCACCGACCCGTTCCTCGCCGACCCCGCCTGGGCCGTGCTCGCCCTCACCCGGGCCGGGCAGCGCCTCGGCATCCCCGTGCCCGCCCTGCCCGACGGCGTCCAGGACCAGGTGCTCGCCGAGCTGATCCGCCGTCACGGCCAGGGCCTGGGCTACGACCTCGACGCGCTCCCGTACGCACCATGACCCCCGGTGCTCAGGAAGGCAGACCATGACGAGCATCCCCGCGCCCGGTGCCGGGCGGATCAGCGCACCCCTCCACGTCGCGGGGCCCGGCGCGCCCTGGCACCGGGTGCGCGAGGCCATGGACCGCCACGGCAACGCCGTCGTCCACACCACCTGGGGCGAGTGGCTCGGGGCGGCCGTCACCCGGCCGGCCCTGCGCCAACTGCTCGGCGGCGACTGGCAGCGCTACCGGCGCACCCAGGACCCCACGCTCCGCTACCGGTTCCTCGCCTCCCGCCTCGTCACCAAGTACACGGCGGCCGCCGCCCTGCGCACCGGACCGGCCGAGCTCGACCTCGCGTACCGGATCGGCGGGCGGCCGTATCTGCGCAGCCTCGACCAGATCGACGTGAGCCTCACCCACACCGAGGACATGATCGCCGTCGGCATCAGCCGCAACGGCCGGATCGGCGTCGACGTCGAACCCGCCACCCGGCCCATGTCGTACGACCTGCTCCAGGGACACGTGCTGACGCCCGCCGAGCGCGGGTCGCTGGAGCACCTCCCGGAGGGCGAGCGGGCGACGCGGCTGCTGCGGCTGTGGACGCTCAAGGAGGCGTACACCAAGGCGCTCGGACAGGGGCTGCGGCTCGACTTCACCGAGTTCGGCTTCGCCGAGGGCGGCGGCGAACTGCTCGCGCCCGACGGCCGGCCCGCCGCCGACGGCGAATGGGCCTTCGACACCCACCGGGTCCTGGGCGGGCGGTACATGCTCAGCGTCGCCTGCCACGACACCGGCCTGGCCGCCTCCGCCGACACGACGGTCCGCACCATGCTCGACACGGGCTTCGCGGGGGCGGTCACCGAACTGCTCTGAATCGTGCGGCACTCGGCCCCGCGTCCAGTCCCGCTGGAGGAAGACGCGGGGCCTTCGCATGCCCGCGTACGGTACGGAACCGGTCGCCTCCCCGACGGAAGCCTGCGGGACCACGGCGCCCCACCACCGGACCACCGCCGTGTCAGTGCCGTGTCGGTGCCGTGTGGGCGGGCCCTCGCATACTCGTTCCGCATTCGCCGACAGAGGGGAGGGAGGGGGTCTCCCGCATGCGCGCCGCAGCCGGTCCGCCGCGCTCCCGCATGCGTGCCCCGCAGGACGATGACCACCGACCACTCCTCGCACACCACCCCCGCCCCGGCCACCCCCGGCGGCCCGATGACCGTCGTCCTCGACCTCACCGGCCAGGACCCGGCCGCACCGCCCGTCCTGGAGCTGCGCGGCCCCGTGGACCCGCACCGCGTCGAGGCCGCCCTCGACCGCCTGGCCCGGCTCGGCACACGCCCCGCCCCCGCCTGGCGGCCGTGCCTGGAGCCCGCCGACGACGGGCACCACACCCTGCGCCTGACCCCGGGCGGGCCGCAGCCCGGCGACGCGCCGTTCCCCGCCGGGCTCCTCGCGGACCTGCTCACCGTCGCGGAGAGCGGCCCCGGGCCCGCGCCCCGGATCGAGCCGACGCCGCTGCAACGAGAACTCCTCGCGGACGCGGACGCGCACCCCGGCACCGAGGGCTGGTGCGAACAGCTCGCGGTCACCTGGTACGGGCCGCTCGACCCGGAACGGCTCGCCGCCGCCTGGCAGTCCGTCGCCGAACGGGAGAGCGTGCTGCGGGCCGCCTTCGAGGAGGGGCCCGAGCCGTGGATCGTCTGCCACGAGGGCGCCGGGCCCGAAGTGCTGCGCTTCCCGCACGGCACCGTCGACTGGCAGGCACTGGTCGAGGCCGACCGGCGCCGGGGTCTCGACCCGCGCCGCCCGGGACCGCTGCGCGTCACCTTCCTGGGCGGCGGCCCGGACGCGGCGGGCAGCACCCGCGTCCTGCTGAGCTTCCACCCCGCGCTCCTCGACGACTGGAGCGTGCGGCTCCTGCTGCACGAGTTCTACCGCGCCTACCTGGCGGGCGGCGAGCTGCCCGGCGGCACCCGCCGCCCCGACCTCGGCGACTACACGCGCTGGCTCGCCGCCCAGGACACCGCCCCGGCCCGCGAGTTCTGGCGCGATGCGCCGCCCGGCCCCGCCACGTATCCGCCCGCCGGCAACGGCACCGGCCAGGTCCGCGCCCGGATCACGCCCGAGGAGAGCGAACGGCTCGCCGCGTGGGCGGGCGGCCTCGGCTGCCCGGAGAGCAGCGCCCTGCACGCCGTGTGGGCGCTGGCCCTCCACCGGGCCGGCGGTCACGAGGGCGCCGCCGACATCAGCTTCAGCGCGGCGGTCTCCGGCCGGGGCATCCTCCTCGACGGCGTCGAACGGCTGCCCGCCGCCCTGCGCAACCCGCTGCCGATGACCGCGGGCGTCAACCCGTACGCCCCGCTCGCCGAACTCCCGGTCCGCCTGCGCGACCAGGCCCTGGACGTGTCCGGGTACGAATGGGTGTCGCAGGGGCGCATCCGGTCCTGGACCCGCCCCGGTGGCTCCGCGGCCCCGGCCGCCGTCCCGCGCACCGGCAGCCTCGTCGTCTTCGAGAACCGGCCGCGCCCGCCCGGCGACCTCGCACCGGCCCTCGCCGCGCTGGGTGTCCGCGTCAGCACCCCCGACACGCTGGGGGCGCGCACCGGATTCCCGCTCACGCTCGTCGCCCACCGGGACGACGAGGGGGGCCTCGTGCTCACCGCCACCTGTCTCGGGACGGGTCTCGCCCAGGCCGAGGACCTGCTCACCAGGACCGCGCACGCCCTGCGCGAACTGCCGCGCACGGCGACGCCCGAGACGACGGTCGGCGGGGCGCTCGCGCTCCTCGCGGCACCGCCGGACCGGACACCGCGCGGACGGCCCGGCACCCGGCGCGCGGCCGCCCTGACGGAGCTGCGCCCCGCCGCGCGCCCCGGCACCGGCACCGTCTGCCTGGTCCGGGCGCCGGGGACCCCGCTGTCCGCGCTGACCCGGGTCGCTTACGCCTACCGGGGGCCGGAGGCCGTGGTGCTGCTGCGGCCGCCGCCGTACGCGGACGCCTCGGCCCCGGCCGCCGATGCCGTGGCGGGGGCGCTGACCGACCTCGGCGGCCCCCTCGTGCTCGGCGCGTTCTGCGGGGGCGGCGAGCGGGCCTACGCGCTCGCCAGGCAACTCGTCGCCGCCGGTTCCAGGCCGCCCGGAGTGGTCCTCACCGGCACCGCGACCCCGGCCGGGGCCTTCGCCCACACCCTCGAAGCGGTGGTCCGCCGCATCCGGTGACCGCCGCGGTCACCGCCAACCGCCCCACCTCACATCTCAGGAGAGTCATGACGACACGTCTGTTCACCTCGGAGTCCGTGACCGAGGGACACCCCGACAAGATCGCCGACCAGATCAGCGACGCGATCCTGGACGCGCTCCTCGCCCAGGACCCCGGCTCCCGCGTCGCGGTCGAGACCCTGATCACGACCGGACAGGTCCACATCGCGGGCGAGGTGACGACGTCGGCGTACGCGGACGTGCCGGGCATCGTGCGCCGGACCATCCTCGACATCGGCTACGACTCCTCCGCCAAGGGCTTCGACGGCACCTCCTGCGGGGTCTCCGTCTCCATCGGCGCGCAGTCCCCGGACATCGCGCAGGGCGTCGACACGGCATACGAGAAGCGCGTCGACGGCTCCGGCGACGACACGCTCGACCAGCAGGGCGCCGGCGACCAGGGGCTCATGTTCGGCTACGCCTGCGACGAGACGCCCAGCCTGATGCCGCTGCCGATCGACCTGGCGCACCGGCTCTCGCGCCGCCTCACCGAGGTCCGCAAGAACGGCACCGTCCCCTACCTGCGCCCCGACGGCAAGACCCAGGTGACGATCGGCTACCTGGGCAGCCGCCCGGTGCGCCTGGACACGGTCGTCGTCTCCAGTCAGCACGCCGCGGACATCGACCTCGACGGCCTGCTGGCCCCCGACATCCGCGAGCACGTCGTGGAGCACGTCCTGAACGAGCTCGCCGACGAGGGCATCAAGCTGGAGACCGACGACTACCGGCTCCTGGTCAACCCGACCGGCCGCTTCGAGATCGGCGGCCCGATGGGCGACGCCGGCCTCACCGGCCGCAAGATCATCATCGACACGTACGGGGGCTACGCCCGGCACGGCGGCGGCGCCTTCTCCGGCAAGGACCCGTCGAAGGTGGACCGCTCGGCGGCGTACGCGACGCGCTGGGTCGCCAAGAACGTCGTCGCCGCCGGCCTCGCCACCCGCTGCGAGGTCCAGGTCGCGTACGCGATCGGCAAGGCCGAACCGGTCGGTCTCTTCGTGGAGACCTTCGGCACCGCGAAGGTCGCGCAGGCCCGGATCGAGAGCGCCATCCGCGAGGTCTTCGACCTCCGCCCGGCCGCCGTCATCCGCGACCTGGACCTGCTGCGCCCCGTCTACCGGCAGACCGCCGCCTACGGGCACTTCGGCCGCGAGCTGCCCGACTTCACCTGGGAGCGCACCGACCGCGTCGAGCAGCTCAAGGCCGCCGCCGGTCTCTGACCGGTGCCCAGTCGAGAGGGACAGGAGTTCGTATGCGTATCGCGGTGACAGGCTCCATCGCCACCGACCACCTGATGGTCTTCCCGGGCCGGTTCGCGGACCAGCTCATCGCCGACCAGCTCGCCCATGTGTCGCTCTCGTTCCTCGTGGACGACCTGGAGGTGCGGCGCGGCGGAGTGGCGGCCAACATCGCCTTCGGGCTCGGCTCGCTCGGACTGGATCCGCTGCTGGTGGGCGCCGTCGGCAGCGACTTCGCCACGTACGAGGTGTGGCTCAAGGAGCACGGCGTCGACACCGGTGCGGTGCGCGTGAGCGACGAGCGGCAGACCGCCCGTTTCTCGTGCATCACCGACCAGGACGACAACCAGATCGCGGCGTTCTACGCAGGCGCCATGGCGGAGGCCCGGGAGATCGACCTGACGGCGGAGGCGTCCCGGGCCGGGGGCGTCGGCTTCGTCCTCGTCGCCCCCGACGACCCGGCCGCCATGCTGAGGCACACCGCGGCCTGCCGGGCCCTCGGCGTCCCCTTCGCCGCAGACCCCTCCCAGCAGCTCGCCCGCCTCGGCGGCGACGAGGTGCGCGAGCTGGTCGACGGCGCCCGGTGGCTGTTCACCAACGAGTACGAGGCGGCGCTCCTGCTGGAACGCGCCTCCTGGGACCGCGACGACGTGCTGGGCCGCGTCGGCACCTGGGTCACCACGCTCGGCGCGCGGGGCGCCCGCATCGAGAGCGCCGGTTCCCCCGCCCTGACCGTGCCGGGCATCGCGGGCGTCGAGACGGCCGACCCGACCGGGGTGGGCGACGCGTTCCGCTCCGGCTTCCTCGCCGCCACCGTCCGGGGAGCCGCCCCGGAGCAGGCGGCGCAACTGGGCTGCGCGGTCGCCTCGCTGGCCCTGGCCGCCGTGGGGTCCCAGTCCTACGAGCCGGAGCGCGGGCACCTGCTGGACATCCTGCGGCGGCAGTACGGCGCCGAGGCGGCGGCCGCGCTCGCCCCCGTCCTGGGTGGTGCGTCATGACCGCGGGGGAGCGGGTCGCCGCACTCCGGGACGCGCTCGCCACCCGTGTGGTGGTGGCCGACGGCGCGATGGGCACCATGCTCCAGGCCCAGGACCCGACCCTTGAGGACTTCCAGCAGCTGGAAGGGTGCAACGAGGTCCTCAACGTGACCCGCCCCGACATCGTGCGCTCCGTCCACGACGCGTACTTCTCCGCGGGCGTGGACTGCGTCGAGACGAACACCTTCGGCGCCAACCACGCGGCGCTCGGCGAGTACGACATTCCCGAGCGGGTCCACGAGCTGTCCGAGGCCGGGGCGCGCATCGCCCGCGAGGCCGCCGACGCGTTCACCGCCTCCACCGGCGAACAGCGCTGGGTCCTCGGCTCCATGGGCCCGGGCACCAAGCTTCCGTCGCTCGGTCACATCCGGTACGCCACGATCCGGGACGGCTTCCAGGCGAACGCCGAGGGGCTGCTCGCCGGCGGCGCGGACGCGCTGATCGTGGAGACGACGCAGGACCTCCTCCAGACGAAGGCCGGGCTGGTCGGTGCGCGCCGCGCGATGGACGCGACAGGGGTCCGGGTCCCGCTGATCTGCTCGCTCGCCTTCGAGACGACCGGGACGATGCTCCTCGGTTCGGACATCGGCGCGGCGCTGACGGTCCTGGAGCCGCTGGGCATCGACCTCATCGGCCTGAACTGCTCGACAGGCCCGGCCGAGATGACCGAGCACCTGCGCCACCTGGCCCGCCACTCGGCGACCCCGCTGATGTGCATGCCCAACGCGGGTCTGCCGGTGCTGGGCGCGGACGGCGCCTACTTCCCGCTCGGGCCCGACGGCCTGGCGGACGCGCAGCAGGCGTTCGTACGGGACTACTCCCTGTCGCTGGTGGGCGGCTGTTGCGGGACGACGCCGGACCACCTGCGGGCGGTGGTGGAGCGGGTGCGGGGCGTCGTGCCGCCGGACCGGACCCCGCAGCCGGAGCCGGGCGCCGCGTCCCTCTACCAGACGGTGCCGTTCCGCCAGGACACGGCGTACCTGGCGATCGGTGAGCGTACGAACGCCAACGGGTCGAAGAAGTTCCGTGAGGCCATGCTCGAAGGCCGCTGGGACGACTGCGTGGAGATGGCCAGGGAGCAGGTCCGCGAGGGCGCGCACATGCTCGACCTGTGCGTGGACTACGTGGGCCGCGACGGGGCCGCCGACATGGACGAGCTCGCGGCGCGTCTCGGGACCGCGTCGACACTGCCGATCGTCCTGGACTCCACCGAGGTGGACGTGTTGCGCACCGGCCTGGAACGGCTGGGCGGGCGGGCCGTCGTCAACTCGGTCAACTACGAGGACGGGGACGGGCCCGAGTCCCGCTTCGCCAAGGTCACGCAGCTGGCGGCGGAGCACGGTGCCGCGTTGATCGCGCTGACCATCGACGAGGAGGGCCAGGCCCGCACCGTCGAGCACAAGGTCGCCGTCGCGGAACGGCTCATCGCGGATCTGACCGGCACCTGGGGCATCCGCGAGTCGGACATCCTCATCGACACCCTGACCTTCACGATCTGCACCGGTCAGGAGGAGTCCCGCAAGGACGGTATCGCCACCATCGGGGCCATCCGGGAGCTGAAGCGGCTCCACCCGGACGTGCAGACGACGCTGGGTCTGTCGAACATCTCCTTCGGTCTGAATCCGGCCGCGCGTGTCGTGCTGAACTCGGTCTTCCTGGACGAGTGCGTGAAGGCGGGCCTGGATTCCGCGATCGTGCACGCGTCGAAGATCCTGCCGATCGCCCGGCTTGAGGAGGAGCAGGTCGAGGTCGCCCTCGACCTGATCTACGACCGCCGCGCCGAGGGCTACGACCCCCTCCAGAAGCTCATGGAGCTCTTCGAGGGCGTCAACATGAAGTCGATGAAGGAGGGCAAGGCCGAGGAACTGGCCGCCCTGCCGCTGGACGAGCGCCTCAAGCGGCGGATCATCGACGGCGAGAAGAACGGCCTGGACGACGACCTCGCCGAGGCCCTGACCAGCCGCAAGGCCCTGGACATCGTCAACGACACGCTGCTCGACGGCATGAAGGTCGTCGGCGAGCTGTTCGGCTCCGGGCAGATGCAGCTGCCGTTCGTCCTCCAGTCCGCCGAGGTCATGAAGGCCGCGGTGGCGTACCTGGAACCGCACATGGAGCGGGCCGAGGGCGAGGAGGGCAAGGGGACCATCGTGCTGGCCACCGTCCGGGGCGACGTCCACGACATCGGCAAGAACCTGGTCGACATCATCCTCTCCAACAACGGCTACAACGTGGTCAACCTGGGCATCAAGCAGCCCGTTTCGGCCATCCTCGACGCGGCGGCCGAGCACAAGGCGGACGTCATCGGGATGTCGGGGCTGCTGGTGAAGTCCACCGTGATCATGAAGGAGAACCTGGAGGAGCTGAACCAGCGCAAGCTGGCCGCCGACTACCCGGTCATCCTCGGCGGCGCCGCGCTGACCCGCGCCTACGTCGAGCAGGACCTCCACGAGATCTACGAGGGCGAGGTGCGCTACGCGCGCGACGCCTTCGAGGGCCTGCGCCTGATGGACGCCCTCATCGCCGTCAAGCGCGGCGTCCCCGGCGCCGCACTGCCCCCGCTCAAGCAGCGCCGCGTACCCCTGAGGGAGCAGCCGAGGCTTGAGGAGCCGGCGGACGCCGGCCGGTCGGACGTCGCCGTCGACAACCCCGTCCCCGCTCCGCCGTTCTGGGGCAGCCGGGTCGTCAAGGGCATCCCGCACAAGGAGTACACCTCCTGGCTGGACGAGGCCGCCCTGTTCAAGGGGCAGTGGGGGCTGAAGGGCGACACGATCGAGGCGGAGGGCTGGCCGAGGCTGCGGATGTGGCTGGACCGGCTGCGTACGGAGAACCTGCTCGAAGCGGCCGTCGTGCACGGCTACTTCCCGTGCGTGTCCAAGGGCGACGACCTGATCATCCTGGACGAGAACGGGCACGAGCGGACCCGGTTCACCTTCCCCCGCCAGTCGCGCGGCCGCCGCCTGTGCCTGGCGGACTTCTTCCGGCCGGAGGAGTCCGGCGAGACGGACGTGGTCGGGCTCCAGATCGTGACCGTCGGTTCGAAGATCGGCGAGGCCACCGCGGAGCTCTTCGCCTCCGGCTCGTACCGCGACTACCTCGAACTCCACGGTCTCTCCGTGCAGCTGGCGGAGGCGCTGGCCGAGTACTGGCACGCGCGGGTCCGCGCCGGACTCGGGATCGCCGACCGCGAACCCGACGGCCTGGACGGCATGCTGCGCACCGAGTACCAAGGCTGCCGCTACTCGCTGGGCTACCCGGCCTGCCCGGACCTGGAGGACCGCGCCAAGATCGCGGACCTGCTGCGGCCGGAGCGGATCGGGGTGCACCTCTCCGAGGAGTTCCAGCTCCACCCGGAGCAGTCCACGGACGCCATCGTCGTCCACCACCCCGAGGCGTCGTACTTCAACGCGGGCCGGGCGGGGGGTGGCCGGTGATGGACCTGGTCACGGACCGTCCGACGTTCTCCTTCGAGTTCTTCCCGCCCCGCACCGCCCAGGGCGAACGGACCCTGTGGCAGGCCATCCGCCGCCTGGAGCCGCTGGGCCCCGACTTCGTGTCCGTGACCTATGGCGCGGGCGGGTCGTCCAGGGACCGGACCATCGACGTCACGAAGCGCCTGGTGACCGAGACGACCCTGCGGCCCGTCGCCCACCTGACCGCCGTCGGGCACTCGGTCGCCGAGCTGCGACACATCATCGGCCAGTACGCGGACGCCGGGGTGCGGGACGTACTGGTGCTGCGGGGCGACCCGCCCGGCGACCCCAAGGGGGAGTGGACCGCGCATCCGGACGGCTTCCACCACGCCTACCAGCTGGTCGAACTGGTCCGCTCGCTGGGCGACTTCACCATCGGTGTCGCCGCCTTTCCCGAGCGGCACCCGCGCTCGCCGGACTGGGACAGCGACACCCGGCACTTCGTCGCCAAGTGCCGTGCGGGGGCCGACTACGCCATCACGCAGATGTTCTTCGACGTGGAGGACTACCTGCGGCTGCGGGACCGGGTGGCGGCGGCCGGCTGCACCACCCCGATCATCCCGGAGATCATGCCGGCCACCGACGTCCGGCAGATCCGCCGCTTCGCGGAACTCTCCGACGCCGCCTTCCCCGAGGACCTGGCCCACCGCCTGGAAGCCGCGCAGCACCGTCCGGACATCGCGTACGAGATCGGCGTGGCCCACGCGACCCTGATGGCCGACCGGCTGCTCGCCGAAGGCGCGCCCGGGCTGCACTACATCACGCTGAACAAATCGACGGCGACCCTCGACATCCACCGCAACGTCATGAGCACTAGGAGCCTCCATGCCAGTTGAGACCATTGATTTCAAGGTCGCCGACCTCTCTCTCGCCGCTTTCGGGCGGAAGGAGATCACGCTTGCCGAGCATGAGATGCCCGGTCTGATGTCGATCCGCAAGGAGTACGCCGCCGCGCAGCCGCTGGCGGGTGCTCGCATCACCGGTTCGCTGCA
This sequence comes from Streptomyces sp. NPDC041814, assembly GCF_055590565.1. NCBI lineage: Bacteria > Bacillati > Actinomycetota > Actinomycetes > Kitasatosporales > Streptomycetaceae > Streptomyces > Streptomyces sp. NPDC041814. The sequence continues at coordinate 26,571 of NZ_JBVJAM010000012.1, forward strand.
TATGACCGTGCAGACGGCGGTGTTGATCGAGACCCTGGTCGCCCTCGGCGCTGAAGTGCGCTGGGCTTCCTGCAACATCTTCTCCACGCAGGACCACGCGGCCGCGGCGATCGCGGTCGGCCCGAACGGCACTCCCGAGGCGCCCGCCGGTGTCCCCGTCTTCGCGTGGAAGGGGGAGTCGCTGGAGGAGTACTGGTGGTGCACGGAGCAGGCGCTGACCTGGCCGAACACGCCGACCGGTGGTCCGAACATGATTCTGGACGACGGTGGTGACGCCACCCTGCTGGTCCACAAGGGCGTCGAGTTCGAGAAGGCGGGTGCGGCTCCGGACCCGGCGACGGCGGACAGTGAGGAGTACGCGCACATCCTGACGCTGCTGAACCGGACGCTGGGTGAGTCGCCGCAGAAGTGGACGCAGCTGGCTTCCGAGATTCGTGGGGTGACGGAGGAGACCACGACGGGTGTGCACCGCCTGTACGAGATGCACCGTGACGGCAGCCTTCTGTTCCCCGCGATCAATGTGAACGACGCGGTGACGAAGTCGAAGTTCGACAACAAGTACGGCTGCCGGCACTCGCTGATCGATGGCATCAACCGCGCCACCGACGTCCTGATCGGCGGGAAGACCGCTGTCGTCTGCGGTTACGGGGATGTGGGCAAGGGGTGTGCGGAGTCGCTGCGGGGCCAGGGTGCCCGGGTGATCATCACGGAGATCGACCCGATCTGCGCGTTGCAGGCGGCGATGGACGGCTACCAGGTCGCCACTCTGGATGACGTGGTGGAGCAGGCGGACATCTTCGTCACGACGACGGGCAACAAGGACATCATCATGGCCTCGGACATGGCCCGGATGAAGCACCAGGCCATCGTGGGGAACATCGGTCACTTCGACAACGAGATCGACATGGCCGGTCTGGCGAGGATCGACGGCATCGTCAAGGACGAGGTCAAGCCCCAGGTCCACACCTGGACGTTCCCCGACGGCAAGGTCCTCATCGTGCTCTCCGAGGGGCGTCTGCTGAACCTGGGCAACGCGACCGGGCACCCCTCCTTCGTCATGTCGAACTCGTTCGCGGACCAGACCCTGGCCCAGATCGAGCTGTTCACCAAGCCCGAGGACTACCCGACCGACGTCTACGTGCTGCCCAAGCACCTCGACGAGAAGGTCGCCCGACTCCACCTCGACGCCCTCGGCGTCAAGCTCACGACCCTGCGCCCGGAGCAGGCGGCGTACATCGGTGTCGAGGTCGAGGGCCCGTACAAGCCAGACCACTACCGCTACTGACGCCTCAGTCCTACGAGGTGATCGCCCAGAGACCCCCTGGAGAACCGCTAGAGACGAGGCCCGGTGACGTGGCTCGTGCGGCGAGGGCCTGCCTACGCTGCGGATGAAGGCCGTACCCGACGGTCCTGCCGCTGCCACCCCCCACCGGAGAGCGCCGCCACCGCCGCCACCGTGCGGACCCCCACCACATCCGCACGCGACCACTCCCTCATGACGAGAACGACGAGCACCACACCACCACGCAGGCCACGACAGACGGGACGAACATGACGAACACGACCCTTGTGATCGGCGGCACGGGCAAGACCGGGCGGCGGGTCGCCGATCGGCTGTCCGCCAAAGGGCTCCCCGTACGCATCGGATCGCGCTCCGGCACGCCTCCCTTCGTCTGGGAGGACCCCGCCACCTGGGACGCCGCCCTCGACGGGGTGAGCGCCGTCTACATCACCTACTACCCCGACCTCGCCTTCCCGGGGGCCGCCGAGACCGTCGGCGCGTTCGCGAAGGCCGCCGTCGCCAAGGGGGCGCGCCGTCTGGTGCTGCTGTCCGGGCGCGGCGAGGAGGGCGCGGTCATCAGCGAGGACAAGGTGAAGGAGTCGGGCGCCGACTGGACCGTCGTCCGCGCCAGCTGGTTCAACCAGAACTTCAGCGAGAGCTTCTTCCACGACCTGGTCATGGCCGGCGAGATCGTCCTCCCGACCGGGGACGCGGTGGAGCCGTTCGTGGACGCCGACGACATCGCGGACGTCGCCGTCGCGGCGCTCACCGACGACAAGCACATCGGCAAGACGTACGAGCTGTCCGGCCCGCGCCTGCTCAGCTTCGGCGACATCGCCCAGGAGCTGGGCAAGGCCACCGGCCGCACCATCACGTACATCCCCGTGAGCGTGGACGAGTACCGCCAGGCCCTGGAGGAGAACGGGCTCCCCGTCGAGTTCGCCGACCTGTTCGGGCTGATCCTCGACGGCCGCAACGCCCACCTCGTGCACGGCGTCGAGGAGGCCACCGGCCGCAAGCCGAAGGACTTCGCCGACTTCGCCCGGGACGCCGCCGCCAGCGGTGTCTGGAACGCCTGACCGACACCGGGACCCGTGGGACGGGCGGCCGCACCCAGCGCGGCCGCCCGTCCCTGTCCCCGTCCCCCTCGTGTGAGGAGGCACCACCCATGACCGGTACCGAACCGATGACGAGCGAACACCTCCCGTCGCTGCCCGGGCACTTCCACGGATTCGCGCTGATGCACATCGCGATGCGCCGCGACGCCGCCCGCCTCGTGGCCGTCGCACGCTCCGGGCCCGGCGCCCGCACCGGCGGAACGGTCACCTGGTGGCACAGCCTGCGCGAAGTGATCGACTGGCACCACCACAGCGAGGACGCCGTGCTCTGGCCCGAACTCCGGCGCGCCGTCCCCGGCTTCGGCCGGGCCGCCGACGCCATCGACGGCGACCACCAACGCCTCGACGCGGCGATGGACGCCGTCGGCGCCGCGCTCCGCCCGGGCGCCGACCCCGGGGCACTGCGCCCCGCGGCCGACACCTTCGCCGCCGTCCTGCGCGACCACCTCGCCGCCGAGGAGCGCATCGCCTTCCCCGCCTTCACCGCGCTCGGCGCCACGCGCTACGCGTCCGTCGAACGGCGGTTGCTGCGGACCGCGCCGCCCGGCGTGCTCGGCCGCCTCCAGCCCTGGATGTTCGACGGGGCCGACCCGGCATCCGTGGCCCAGGTCGCCGCCACCATCCCGCCACCGGTACGGCTGCTCGGCCGGACGGTGCTGCGCCGCCGCTACGAACGCCTGCTCGCCCCCGTACTGCGCCCCGCACCACGCCCCGAGGAGAAGCCATGACCGCGCCGACCACCTCCCTCCCGGCCCGGCCGGGCGGACGCACCGAAGCGTCGCTGTACGCGGCCACCATCGCGATGGGGCTGAGCGCGGGGCTGTACTTCGCGTTCGACGTGTCCGTCATGCCGGGGCTCGACCGCACCGACGACGCGGCCTTCGCGAGCGCCATGGGCCACATCAACGACGCCATCGAGAACGGCTTCTTCGGGCTCGTCTTCTTCGGCGCGTTCCTGGCCACCGGGGTCTCCGGCGTCTCCCTGCGCCGCCTCGGCCACACCCGCGCCGCGCGCTGGACCTGGGCCGCGCTCGCCCTCTACTCGGCGGCCGTCGCCGTCACGATGAAGGTCAACATCCCCCTCAACCGGCAGCTCGCCCGGCTGACCGCGGAGGCGTCAGGACCCGAGATCGCCGTGATCCGTGACCGGTTCCGGGGCGCCTGGACGCCGGCCAACGCCGCCCGCACCCTGGCCTGCACGGCGGCCCTCGCCTGCCTGGGCCGGGCGCTCACACTGCGGGCCCGCGCCTGACCTGCGGCCTTCCGGCCGGATCATGCCGGCTCAGGGAGAGGCGGCCGGCCCCCGCCCGGGACCGGCCGCCTCTCCCTGAGCGCGCCGCGCTATCCGTGGTCCCGCGTCAGCTCGCTGACCGCGCCCACCACCGTCTGCGGCGCCTCCAGGGGCAGCATGTGCCCCACGTCCGGCACCTCCTCGAAGCGCGCCCGGGGCAGCGCCTCCGCGACGACCCGGCCGAGCCGCGGCTCGATCACCTTGTCGCGGGTGCCCGCGAGGACCACCGCCGGCACGGTCACCGACACCAGGGCCTCGCGCAGGTCCATGCCCCGCGAGGAACGGAACGCCTCCGCGCGCATCGCGGGCCCGGCGGCGGCGAACATCTGCCGGTTCACCTCGCTCAGCCGCCGGTCCGCCTTCGGGCCGAGCATGTTCTGCCCGAGGAGCTTGCGGCCCAGGGCCGGGCGCGAGACGGCCCGCTGGAACAGCGCGCTGCCCATCATGCGCACCTCGCTGTCCGGCGTGTCCTGGTCGTGCGCCGCGGTGGCCAGCAGCACCAGGCCGCTCAGCGCGCCGGCGTTCCGGTTCTCCGACGCGGCGTACGACAGGGCGGCGAACCCGCCCCCGGAGTGCCCGACGACGACGGCGTCCGGTGCCTCCACATGGGCGAGGACCGCGGCCAGGTCCGCCCCGAGCCGGGCGATCCCGAAGGGCTCGGTGCCCTGCGTGGACGCGCCGTGGCCCCGCAGGTCGTAGGAGACGACGCGGTGCCCGAGGCGGATCAGCCGGTCGGCCACCGTGCTCCACACCCGGCGCGACGCGCCCCAGCCGTGGACCAGCACCACGGTCACGCCGGTCGGGGGCGTGAGCGGCGGCAGGACGGACACCGCCAGGCGGGCCCCGTCGTCGGTGCGCACCTGCGTCTCGGTCGCCGGCGCGGCGGCCACCGTCGTCATCGGGTACTGCCCTCCAGCTTCCGGGCCTTCGCCGCCTCACCGGTCCGTGCGGCCGGAGCGGTCCCGGCCGCGAGGACCTCGCCGAGCCGGACGAACGCCTTGCTGGTGGCGGTGGAGTGCTCCGCGCCGATGTCGGCGACCTTCGCGAGGACCTTCAGGAAGCCGTTCGGCCGGCCCACGAAGTGCATGCCGACCTTGGTGCGGCCGCCGTCGAGCGGCTCCAGGTAGAAGTCGCTGGTGCCCCGGAACACCCCGGACACGTAGTCGACCGACAGCAGCCGCTGGGGCTCGACGGCCCGGGTGCGCGCGGTGAACCGCAGCTTCGGGCCGCCCTTGTCGACGCCCTTGGTGTGCACCGTGACCGCGACCTCGCCGCCCACCTCGTCCGGCGAACCGGACACGGCGGCGAAGGTGTTGGCCGGCACCCACCAGCGGCCGGCGCCTCGGAACTCGGCGATCAGCGCCTCCCACACCGCCTCCGGCGGCGCGTCCACGATCGCCTCGTCGATCAAGTCGTAAACTGTCATGCCGATTCTCCTGTCGGGGTGTTCCGGGTGGCGGTCTGGGTCTCGCCGGCCGGGGCCCTGGCGTCCCGGATCAGCCGAAGAAGCCCTGACCGGGGGTGAGGATGCCCGCCGCGTCGTAGCGCTGCTTCGCCGCGACGAGGACCTTCCAGCGGGCGCCGAAGTGGGTCCGCCAGTCCGCCGGGGTCATGTTCGGGATCGCGCCCACCAGATAGCGCTTGGCACCCAGCGCGACCGCCTTGTCGTACAGGCGGCGGTTCTGGTCCAGCATCCGCGCGATGTCCGCGCCCGGGGCGGGGAAGCGCAGCACGTCGCACAGGTACGCGGTCGGCTCGGAGGGCTGCACCGACAGCGGTCGGGTCAGCTTCGACGTCGGGTACGGGTAGTAGAGCAGGAAGCCCGCGCCCAGGTCGTCGCCGTTCAGCTCGGCGGTCAGCAGGTCCGCGAACGCCTTCGCCTTCGACGCCGGGACGAACAGGCTCAGCCACGGCTTGGGCTGGCCCCAGAAGTCGTTCTCCTTGAGCCACGCCTCGTCGCCGTCGGTGCGGAACACGGCCTCGCGGAAGGACAGGTCCTCGATCGTCGCGGACGCCCGCTCGTCGTGCAGACCGGTGAGCAGCGCGGTGCGGTCGGGGGCGGTGCCGCCCTTCCAGTACGCCTGGCCCTCCAGCTTGTACCACCAGCCGGAGTTGTCCGGGGTTCGGGCGATCTCGCCGACCTGGCCCTCGAACCGCTTCTCGGCCATGAGCTTCTCGGAGTCGGCGAGGAACGCGGACACGTCGTTGTAGTAGAGCGTGAAGACGGTCATCTTCGGCGGTGCCGGGATCAGGGCGACCTCGGCGCGCACGATGATGCCGACCTGGCCGCCGCCGCCGAGCGCCGTGTTGAACAGATCGGCGTGGCAGCTGGGGCTGGCCGTGACCAGGTCGCCGTTGCCAGTGACGATGTCGATCGACTTCACGGTGTCGATCTGCAGCCCGTAACGCGCCACGGTGGAGCCGATGCCGCCGACGCTGAGCGTGCCGCCTATCGACAGGTGCAGGTAGTCGGTGAGCGCCGGCGGGGTCAGGCCCCGGGCGAGGGCGGCGTCGGTGAGCTGGGCCCAGGTGACACCGGTTTCCACCACGGCGGACGACGAGCCGATGCGGACGATCCTCGTCAGGCCGCGCGCGTCGATCGCGATGCCGCCCTGCGGGACCTGCGCCTGCCCGTAGCAGGAGTGCGACTCCTCGTCGCCGTTCTGCCCGCCGCGGCCGTTCATCGCGATCTTCAGCCCGTTGGCCCGGGCGTAGTTGACCATCTTGACGATGTCCTGCACCGAGCCGGGACGCAGCACCGCCCAGCACGCGCCGGTCACCATGTGGCCGAAGTCGTGGTTGAACGTGGACGTGACACCCGCCGAGGTCTCCAGCGTGCCGTCGAGCGACGGCAGGCTCGCCGCCGTATGGGCGAAGGAGTCCGACTCACGTGCCCACGCCTGGTGCGAAGTGCTCCAGCCGATGACCGTGGCGGCCGCCATGCCCCCGAGGATGCTGCGCCGCGTGATGGGGGTGCTGCTGCTTCTCATTCGGTCTGTCTCCCGTCCATTACGTGTGGTTCAGGGCCGGCAGGCCGGCGCCCGCGAGGGTGGCGAGCTGGTACTCGGAGGGGGTGAATCGCTTGGTCTGGCGACGGAAGCGCCAGGTGTACGTCGGCCAGATCGACGGGTTGCGCCCGTGTGCGTCGAGGTACCAGCTCTTGCAGTTGCCTGCGTTCCACACGGTGCCATCGAGGCGGGCCTGCAGCCGTTCGTTCCAGTCGTCCTGGACCGTCTTTCGAACCTCCACCGAGGCCAGGCCCTTCTGGTCCATGACCTTCAGCGCGTCCAGCACGTAGCCGATCTGCGCCTCGATCATCACGACCTGCGAGGAGTGCCCCAGGGTGGTGTTCGGGCCGAGCAGCAGGAACAGGTTCGGGAAGCCGGCGACGGTGGTGCCGCGGTGCGCGGCCATGCCGTCCTCCTGCCACACCTCGCGCAGCGACCTGCCCCCGCGGCCGGTGATCCGCCCGGCGACCGGGCGGTCCGTGGCCTTGAAGCCCGTGCCCAGGATGATCGTGTCGATCTCCCGCTCGGCCCCGTCGGCGGTGACGATCGAGTGGGCGGTGACCTTCGCGATGCCGTCGGTGACCAGGTCCACGTTGGGCTGCTGGATCGCCGGGTACCACGTGTTGGAGAACAGCAGGCGCTTGCACGCCATCACGTAGTCCGGGGTGAGCTTCGCGCGCAGCGTCTCGTCGGCGACCGACTTCTTCAGGTGGTCGCTGGCCATCTTCTGCATCTTCCCGGCGACCTTGGGCCGCTTCATCACGAAGGCCAGGATCTCCCGGCCCCACATGTTGAAGTTGCGCCGGAAGTTCTGGTAGCCGGGGACGCCGCGCAGCAGCTTGGACTGGAGCGGGCTCGTCGCCTTGTCGTTCTTCGGGCCGATCCACGGCGGGGTGCGCTGGTAGAGGTCGAGCCGCCCCACCTCGGGCTGGATCTTCGGCACGAACTGGATGGCGGAGGCGCCGGTGCCGATCACGGCGACGTTGCGCCCGCTCAGGTCGTGGTCGTGCCGCCAGCGGGAGGAGTGGAAGACGGTGCCCGCGAAGTCGGCGAGGCCCGGGATGTCGGGGACCGCCGCCTCGCTGAGGTAGCCGGTGCCGCTCACCAGGACCTGCGCGGTGTAGTCGCCCTGCGAGGTCTCGATGTGCCAGCGCCGGGTCGTCTCGTCCCAGCGGGCCCCGAGCAGTTCGTGTCCGAAGCGGATGTGCGGACGCACCCCGAACCGGTCGGCGGTGTCCCGCAGATACGCGTACAGCTCGTCGCGCTTGCCGAAGGTGGACTTCCACTCCGGGTTCTGCGCGAACGAGAACGAATACAGGTGGGACATCACGTCGCAGGCAGCACCCGGGTAGGAGTTGTCCCGCCAGGTGCCGCCCACCTCGTCGGCGCGTTCGAAGACGAGGAAGTCGTCCACGCCCTTCTGCAGCAGCCGGATCGCCATGCCGAGGCCGGAGAACCCGCTGCCGATGACGGCGACGCGCAGATGCCGCTGCGGTCCGCCGCCGCCGGCCGGGCGGCTGTCCTCGTCGCTGCGCGGCGGCTCTAGAGTGCTCGTCACGTCAGCCTCCTAGCGGCGCGCGATGGTGACGCGGAAGTTGTTGAAGAACTTGTCCTCAAGCGTGTACGCGAAGATGTCGAGGTAGCGCTCGAAGCGGGCCACGACCTCCTCGCCCTCCATGGCGACGGCCTCGTCGCGGCGCTCGGCGAGCAGCTGCAGCCAGGCACGGCAGGCCACCGCGAACGACTCGCGCTCGTTGACGACCTCGACCACGTCGAACAGGCCCTCGGCGGCCTGCGTCAGCTCGTGCAGGTGCGGGATGTGGCAGTTCTCGAACTCCGAGCGCTGCAGGAACTTCAGGTCGTCCAGCAGCTGCCGGTTCATGGGCAGCGCCTCGGCCGTCATGGTGTGCAGCACGAAGCGGGCGCCCGGCTTCAGGGTGGCGCCGACCTTCTGGAAGAACACCCGGTACTTCTTGGTGCGCTCGCGCGGCGGCAGCGTCGAGGAGACGAAGTGCTCCAGGGCGTTGATGCAGAACGCCGCGTCGTACGGGTCGTCGGTGGTGTGGTCCTCCCAGGACTCCACCCGGGTGGTGATCCGCGGGTTGTCCAGGCCGGCGATGAACTGCTCCTGCGTGCGGCTGAGCGTCAGCCCGACCGCCTGCTCGACGCCGTGCACCGTGGTGACGCGGTTGAGCATGGTGCCCCACCCGCAGCCCACGTCCAGGACGCGGCGGGCGTTCGCCGCTCCGGCCAGCTCGACGAACTTGTCCAGCTTGCGCTCCTGGGCCTCGTCGAGGGCCTCGGTGAGACCCTCGCCCTCCTCCCAGTAACCGCCGGAGTACATCATCGTCGGGCCCAGCAGGAGGCGGTAGAAGTCGTTGCTCACCTCGTAGTGGTGCCTGATCGCGTCGACCTCGGGGACCGACTGGTTTGCGACCGTGGTCATCTTCGTCCTCAACTCCCGTCCGGCTCATGCTCATGGCGTGGTGCCTGCGATGTCATCGCGAGACGAGAAAACCCCCGCATCGCAAGAGACGTGCAACACGACGGGGGCGCCGGCTGTTGCGCGCCGGTTGCGTGCGTACGGGTTCCATGCGTTTCGACAAGGCCAAGCCCTGCGGAGGAAGGACCTCACCCCATGTCTCTGCCCACCATCGAAGAACTGGCGAGCCAGCTCGAGGCCGTGTCCGGCGCCCAGAAGGTCGACCCGGACCACCCGCTCCAGCACATCCCGGACGTGGACTCGCTGGACCTCATGGAGTGGCTGTACGGGTTCCAGAACACCTACCCGGACATCCCGGCCGACGAGTCGCTCTTCGCCGACCTGGACGACACCACGACGCTGCGCCACGTCTACGACCGCATCCTGGCGCTCGTGCCGGCGCAGGCCTGAAGCGGGCGCGCATGAACGGCTTCGACATCACCGGATGGGGCATATCCGTCCCCGAAAAGGTGGTCACCAGTGCGGAGCTCGCCGAGCGCTTCGGCGTGGACGAGCACTGGATCACCAGCCGGTGCGGGATCAGTGAACGGCGCGCCGTCGGGCCCGGCCAGACGACTGCCTCGCTGGCCGTCGAGGCCGGCCGGCGCGCCCTCGCGAAGGCGGGCCTGAGCGGCGGCGACATCGCCCATCTGATCGTCGCCACCGCCACGCCCGAGCAGCCCTCGCCGGCGACGTCCGCGTTCGTCCACCACGAACTGGGCATCGCCGGCAGCGCGCACGACGTCAACTCCGAGTGCGCGGGCTTCGTCTACGGGCTCGTCTCCGCGATGGCCCTCATCGCGATCGACCCGCGGCCGATCCTGCTCATCGGCTCCGACACCCACACGCTGACCGCGAACCCCGCCGACCGGGACCTGTCGATCCTGGTCGGGGACGGCGCGGGAGCCGTCGTGCTCGTCCCCGCGGCCGACAGCAACGTCCTGGCCTGGAACCTGGGCGCGGACGGCAGCTGCACCGGCAGCCTCAAGGTCCTCGCGGGCGGCAGCCGTATGCCGACCACCGAGGAAACGGTGCGCCAGGGTCTGCACTACGCGCAGATCAACGGGAACGAGATCTATCTGAACGCCGTGCGGTACACCGTCCGTACGGTCCGGGAGACGCTGAAGACCGCCAAGGTCGAGGCGGCCGACGTACGCCACGTCATCCCGCACCAGGCCAACATCCGCATCATCAACTCGATCCTCAGCCACACCGGACTGCGGCCCGAGGCCCTGGTCGCGAACCTGCACAAGTACGGGAACACGGCGTCCGCGTCCATCCCAATCGCCCTGGCCGAGGCGCTGGACGAGGGCCGCATCCAGAACGGCGACCTGGTCCTGTTGGCCGGCTTCGGCGCAGGCATGACCTGGGGCTCCATGCTCCTCGAATGGCGCGGAGGGACACGATGAGTACGCAGAAGCCCGCCGGCACCCGGCCCGAGCACCCCGTCGCCCTGGTGACGGGCGCCTCCGGCGGGCTCGGCCAGGCGCTGGCGATCGAACTGGACGCCCTCGGCTGCAAGGTGGCCGTCCACTACAACAGCGCGAAGGACGCCGCGCTCGCGGTGCAGGAGAAGCTCACCAACGACTCCGTCCTGGTGACCGGCGACGTCGGCTCGTACGAGGCCGTCACGGCCATGCACGCGCAGATCGCCGAGCAACTGGGCCCGGTCGACGTCCTCGTCAACAACGGCGCGATCCGCCGTGACCAGGTCATGGCGATGCAGAAGCCCGAGGACTGGGCGGCGGTGATCCAGACCAACCTCATCGGCTCCTTCCACACGGCCCGGGTGTGCGTCCCGCACATGCTGCGCAAGCGGTGGGGCCGGGTGATCAACGTGGTCTCTCCCTCGGGGCTGATCGCGACGGCCGGGCAGACGGCGTACTCCGCGTCCAAGGCCGGCCTGATCGGCTTCACCCGGACCCTGGCCGCCGAGTGCGGGCGGCGGGGTGTCACGGTCAACGCGCTCTCACCCGGATTCATGATCACGGGCATGACGCAGACCCTCCCCGACCACGTGGTGGAATCGATGGAGAAGAAGGCGCCGGTGCCCCGCTTCGTGACCGTGGAAGAGGTGGCGCGCAGCTCCGCCCTCTTCCTCGACCAGGACTGTATGACCGGTCAGGTCATCAGCATCGACAGCGGCGTCACCATCACCTGATATCCACTCCGGGGGGCTTTCCGAGGAAAGCCCCCCGGGAAAAAAATTCCGCACGAAACGTCCGCTGAATGCTCCTGCGAACCGGATTTCGCAGGAGCATTCAGCGGACGTTTCCCTGCCCGGGCGGGGCCTACGCGGCCGGCGGGAGCAGGGGCGCGTACGCGCTCATCAGGAGCGGGTCGACGCTCGCCGGGCCGCGGTACGGGGCCACCGCACGGGCCGCCTCGCGGGCCGGGTCGGGCTCTCGGAGCAGGCCCAGATAGAGCGTCTGGGTGGACGGGGCGGGCTCGATGCCGAGCTCGTCCGACAGGAGCTCGCGCAGCTGCTGGTAGACGCGCAGCGCGTCGGCCCGGTTGCCGGCGGCGGCGTGCGCCGTCATCCGGCAGCGGTGCGCGCTCTCCCGGAACGGCGCCCTGCGCACCGCCTCGTCGGCGTACCGCAGGGCGTGGTGGCTGTTGCCGAGGGCGGCGGCCGAGGCGCTGGACAGCTCCAGGGCGCTCAGGCGCACCGCCTCGATGCGCTCGCGCGTGGTGTTCACCCACTCGCCCTCGTGGGCGGGCAGGAACGCGCCGCGCAGATTGGAGACCGCGCCGGAGGCCAGTTGCAGGGCCACCGCGTGCGCGCCCTCCCGGCACGCCTGCCGGGCCTCGGAGACCGACGCCTCGGCCGTCTCCACATCGGTCAGCGCGTCGCCCGGCAGATGCAGCAGGTAGCGCCCGCTCTGGGCGACCAGCGGAGTCTCGCCGGGCCTCTGGTGCGCGCTGGTGACGAAGGACCGCACCCGGCTGACGACACTGCGCAGCGCGGACGCCCAGGTGTCGGGCAGGCCCTGTGGCCACAGCGTGTCCGCGAGCTGGTCGCGGCTGGTGCCCGCGGAGCGCTCCAGGACCAGCCGGGCGAAGGCGATTTGGGCCTGTGCGCTCGACAGGTGCCGGGGCGGTTCCGCCTCGTGCTCGATGCTGACAAGTCCTACGAGCCGGATCAACACGTCGACACTCCCCCTGCGGCAGATCAGGAACCGAGCGGGGAACACGGCGCCGTTGCTTTCTCTTTGCGCCGTTCAGTTCTCGCCATTCCCCGTGATGTCGACGTGACCTTCGCAGGGGCGTTCAGGCCGTGTCAATTGAGCCCGGGAACATACCGGGGAGAATGAGTGGAAGCCCAAGTTCCGCTGAATCGCGGGTCCATGTTTCTTCTCTTCTCCATGGATTCACCAGGGGTTTTCTAGTGAATCCCGAGTGGCTTCGAGCGTAATTCGAGAAGGGCTCCGGCTTCCTTGTTGCGGCGGCGTTGCGGAGCGCGGCGTAGAAATCCTGTCATGAATAGGCCGTTCGCCGGCCGACTGAATCAGTCTGAGGAGACCCACGTGAACGCAACCGGAGGTTGGGAACGGCTGGCGCCGAAGCTGGCCGCCACGAACAGGCGCGTGGCGGCACTGGAGTCCGAGCCGGAGCGCCGCAACAGTTTCGTCTCCTACACGGTCGAGCGGGACAGCGCCTACGCCGATCTCGACGGACAACGGCTGCTGATGATGTCCGGCTACAGCTATCTGGGTCTGGGCGGCGACGAACGCGTCGTCGCCGCCGCCAAGGCCGCCGTCGACCTTTACGGCACCGGCAACCACGGGGTCCGCGCCCTGGCCGGCACGATCCCGCTGCACGAGGAGCTGGAGGCGGAGGTCGCCAGCTTCGCGGACCGCGAGGCGTCCATGGTCTTCAGCTCGGGCTACGCGGCGAACGTGGGCACCGTCGGCGGTCTCGTCGGCGCCGGCGACACCGTCTTCATCGACAAGTACGACCACGCCTCCATCGTGGACGGCTGCCGGCTCTCCGGCGCCACCGTCACCCGCTTCCGCCACAACGACGTCGACCACCTCGACCGGCGCCTGGCCGCAGCCTCGCCCGACGGGGTGCGGCTCGTCATCGTCGACAGCGTCTACTCCATGGACGGCGACATCGCCCCGCTGCCCGAGCTGCGCAAGGTGTGCGACGAGCACAACGCGCTGCTCATGGTGGACGAGGCCCACGCGCTCGGCGTCATCGGCGCCACCGGGCGCGGCATCGAGGAGCACTTCGACCACCGGGTGAAGGCCGACGTCAAGCTCGGCACCCTGTCCAAGGGCATCCCGTCCATGGGCGGCTGGGTCACCGGACCCGCCGAGCTCATCGGCCACCTGCGCTACGCCGCCCGGCCGTTCCTCTTCTCCGCCGCCCTCGCCCCCGCCCAGGCCGGAGCCGCCCTGGAGAGCCTGCGCATCCTGCGACGCGAACCGGAGCGGGTCACCCACATCCAGCGCGAGTCCGCCCGCCTGCGCGCCCTGGTCAACGCCCAGGGGCTGCGTACGCAGGACAGCGAGACCGCGGTGCTGCCGCTGATCGCCGGCTCCGACGAGAAGGCGTACGACCTGGCCACCGCCTGCCGCCGCAACGGCGTCATCGGCATCCCCGTGGTCACCCCGGCCGTCCCCAACGACCTGGCCAGGCTGCGGATCGCGGTGACCGCGCGGCACACGCCCGAGGACATCGACTTCGCCGCCGACGCGTTCATCAAGTCCGCCCGCGAGTGCGGCATCATCCCGGCCTGACCGGCCGGTCCAGCCCCCGGGACACCGGACGGAGACGAGACCGAAGATGACAGCCGCAGCCTCCCACCGCACCCCGGTGGTGATCACCGGGATCGGTGTGGTCACCCCGGCGGGGTGCACCCCCGACGCCCTGTGGGCCGCACTCCGCGCCGGCCGTTCCACCGCGGCCCCGCTCGACCACCTGGACCTGTCCCGCCACCGGGTCCGGATCGGTTGCCGGGTCAGCGGACTCGACACGCAGGGCCCCGACGCCCTCGTGTCCGCCAAGGACGCCCGGCGCATGGACCCCTTCGCGCTGTACGGCACCACGGCCGCGCTCGCCGCCCACCGCGACGCCGGTGCACCCGTGCCCGAACCCGGGCGCACCGCGATCGTCGTCGGCAACGCGGTGGGCGGCCGCGCCACCAGCGACCGCGAGTCCGCCCACTACAGCGAGGCGGGCCCGCACCGGGTCAACCCGCTGATGCCGCTGCTGACCATGCCGAACGCGGCGGCCGCCCAGATCGCCATGCGCCTCGGCTGGACCGGGCCCGCGACCACCATCGCCACCACCTGCGCCAGCGGCGTCGACGCCATCGGGCACGCCGCCGCGCTCCTCCGGTCGGGCCAGGCGGACGTGGCGATCGCGGGCGGCTGCGAATCCACCCTGACCCCGGTCACCCTCGCCGCCTTCGGCAACCTGAACGCGGTCTCCGGGCGCAACGACGACCCGGCGCACGCCTCCCGCCCCTTCGACCGGGACCGGGACGGGTTCGTCATGGGGGAAGGGGCCGGCTTCGTCGTCCTGGAACGCCTGGACGACGCGCTCGCCCGGGGCGCCCGCACCTACGCCCGGATCGCCGGGTACGCGGCCACCTCGGACGCGTACCACCTCTCGATGCCGCTGGCCGACGGGGCCGGCGCGGTCTCCGCGATGACCGGCGCGCTCACCGCCGCCGGGCTCGCCCCCGACGAGATCACCCACATCAACGCGCACGGCACCTCGACCCCGCACAACGACCGCGCCGAGGCCACGGCCCTCACCAAGGTCTTCGGCTCCGACGGCCCGCCCGTCACCGCCTCCAAGGGCGTCATCGGCCACCTCATCGGAGCGGCCGGCGCCGTCGAGATCATCGCCGCCGTCCAGGCGATGCGCGCCCAAGAGGTGCCGCCCACCGCCAACCACGAACACCTGGAGCCAGGAATGGAGATCGACGTGGTGCACACCAGTCCACGGCCCGTCGCCCTGGGACCCGCGCTGTCGAACTCCTTCGGCTTCGGCGGCCACAACGCGAGCATGGTGGTGGCGCCGGTATGACGACCACCGCCCAGACCACCGACCGGGCCACCGCCCAGCCCCGCACCGCGATCCGCACCCTCACCGCCGACGAGGTGGCCGCCTTCAGGGCCGCCGTCCGCGCGGACCTGCCCCCGGCCGGGCAGCCCGGCGCCTCACCGGTGCACGCCTTCGTCCTCGCGCACACCCTCGCCGACGCGACCGTACGCGACCTGGCGGCGGCCGAGCCCGAGCCCGTCTCCGTCGTCCACCTCGGCCAGGACATCCGGATCGAGCAGCCCCTGCTGCCCGGTGAGCGGATCACCGTCGGCCTCGACGTGGCCGGTGCCCGCCGCGAACCGAAGGGCACCCGCGTCGCCGTCCGGGCCCGCCTCACCGGCGAGGACGGCAACCCGCGCGCCGAACTCCTCACCAGCGCCCTGCTGGTGGGCGCCGCCACCATCGAGCCCTTCGGCCAGATCCCGGCACCGGCCGCACCCGCCCCGTCCGGCGGAGCCGGTGAGCCGGCCGCCGCGGAGCACCGGCTCACCCCCGCCTGGATCCGCGGCTACGCCCACGCGTCCGGCGACCTCAACCCGATCCACCTGGACGACCGGGCGGCCAAGGACGCCGGGTTCCCCAGTGTCATCGCGCACGGGATGAGCGTGCTGGCCCTGGCCGTCGAGGAGATCGCCGACCGGTACGCGGACGGCGACGTCACTCGGGTCCTCGCCGTCAGCGGGCGGTTCTCCGCACCGGTGGTCCCGGACGTGCCGCTGCGCGTCGAACTGGCCCCTGACGCCGACCGCACCCTCGTCCGCTTCACCTGCCGCACCCCGTCGGGCATCGCCGTGAAGAGCGGCTGGGCCCGGCTGGCGGGACGGCGGCCATGACCGGCCAGGGCGCCACCGACGGACTGCTCCCCGGCTTCCTCACCCAGGTCCGCGAGCGCCCCGACGCGCCCGCCCTGGTCTGGCACGGCGAGGAGACCAGCTACCGCGAGCTGTACGAGAGCGCCGGCCGCGAACGCGAACGGCTGGCACTCCTCGGGCTGCCGACCGGTGAACCCGTCGGCATCCTCGCCGAGAAGTCACCCGACGCCATCGCGCTCGTCCTCGGCTGCCTGCTCGCCCACCGCCCGTTCCTGCTGCCCTCCCCGCACCTCGGCGAGCAACTGCTGACCCAGCTCTTCGCCCAGGCAGGCTGCCGGCACGTGCTGACCCCCGGCGGCGAACCTCGTGGTGTGCGGGTCCCGGCCCGCTCGGCGGCGTACCCGGTGCCTCCCCGTACCGCCTTCATGCTCACCACGTCCGGTTCCACCGGGCTGCCCAAGACCGTTCCGCTGGACGAGCGGGCCGTCGACCGGTTCGTCAGCTGGGCCGGGCCCGCCTTCGCCATCGCGCCGGGGACCACCGTCCTCAACTACGCGCCGCTCAACTTCGACCTCTGCTTCCTCGACGTGTGGACGACCCTCGCGCACGGCGGCCGTGTCGTCCTCGTGGACCCGGACAAGGCCGTCGACGGACGCCACCTGCTCGACCTGCTGCTCCGTCACGACGTGGAGGTCGTCCAGGCCGTGCCGATGTTCTACCGGCTCGTCCTGGACGCGGCCCGCCGGGCCGGTGTGCTGCTGCCCTCGGTGCGCCGGGCCGCCTTCACCGGCGACGTCCTGCCGGAACGCACCCTGGCCGAGCTGCGCGAGGTGCTGCCCGCCGCCCGCCTCACCAACATCTACGGCTGCACGGAGACGAACGACAGCTTCACCCACGACGTCGACCCCGCGGCCACCGTCTTCGGCCCGCTGCCCATCGGCACCCCGCTCCCCGGGGTCTCGGTCCTCGTCCTGGACGCCGAAGGCCGCGAGGTCACCGGCCCCGGCGCCGGCGAGCTGCACGTCAGGACGCCCTTCCAGACCTCCGGCTACCTCGACCCGGCCCGCAGCCAGGGCCGGTTCACCGGCCATCCGCTCGGCCACGACGACGGCACCTGGTTCCGCACCGGCGACCTCGTACGGCGCGACGCCGACGGGCTGCTGTATCTCACCGGACGCAGCGACTTCCAGGTCAAGGTGCGCGGCGTCGCCGTCAACACCGCCGAGATCGAGCAGGTGCTGCTGAGCCACCCCGCCGTCCTGGAGGCCGGTGTCGCCGCGCAGCCCGACCCGCTCACCGGCAAACGGCTCGTCGCCGGGGTGCGGCGCGCACCCGGCAGCGGCCTCAACAGCCTGGTCCTGAAGGAACACTGCGCCCGCGCCCTGCCCAGGGCCGCCGTCCCCGGCGTTCTGCGGATCACCGATGAACCGCTGCCCAAGACCGCCACCGGAAAGGTCGACCGCACCGCGCTCGACCGGCTGAGCGGACCGTCCCGGCCGCCGTCCCCGGCGCCGGACCACTCCCGCCGGCTGACCACCGTAGAAGGAAGGACGTCATGAGCAACACGGCCACCATCAAGCAGTTCCTGATCGAGGAGTTCCTGCCGGACCTCACCCAGGACCAACTCGCCGACGACCAGGACCTGCTGTCGAGCGGAGCCATCGACTCGCTCGGCCTCCTCAAGCTGATCGCCTGGGTGGAGGACCGCTTCGGCCTCGCCGTGGACGACACGGACCTCGACCCCAACAACTTCCGCAGCGTCACCGCCATCGACACCTTCGTCGTCGGCGCCCGCCAGGAGGTGAATGGCTAACCATGCACGACGCGCTCACCGGCCTGCTGGCGCGGCGCACGGTGGCCGAGCACGAGACCTGGCGGTCTCTGTGGGACCGGCTCGGCGACGGCACGCTCCCCAGGGAGCAGGCCGTCGCCCTGCTGGCCTCGCTGACCACCCGGCTCCCCGACCCCGCGACGCTTGCCGCCCTGCACGGCACACTCCTGGAACGGCGCCCCGCGCGCCCCGGGCCCGCCTGGCCCGCGACCGTCAACGTCGTGGGCACCGGAGGCGGGCCCGCCACCTTCAACGTCTCCACCGCGGCGGCCTTCGTCGCGGCCGCCGCCGGGGTGCGTGTCGTCAAGTCCGGCTCCCGGGCCTACACCTCCAGCCTCGGCTCCGTCGACCTCCTCGAACGCCTCGGGGTGCGCCTGACCTCCTCGTACGAGCAGACCGAGGAGCACCTGGAGCGGGACGGGATCGCCTTCACCGGGCCGTTCGTCTACCCGGTCGAGCTCGCCCGGCTCGCCCGCCTGATCGCGCCCGTGAGCATGAAGCCCTTCGGGCGGTTCCTCAACGCGCTCGGCCCCCTCCTCGCCGATCTGCCGGTCACCGCCCAGGTCACCGGTGTCTCGCACACCATGCCCCTGGACGACCTGCGCCGCCTCGCCGCCACCCTCACCGGCCGCACGGTGTGGCTCACCAGCAACGACCGGGGCGCCGACGAACTCCTCGGCTTCGCCCGCAACACCGTCCACATCGCCCGGGGCGAGGACCAGGTCCTGGAGCCCGGCGCGCTGATCCCGGCCGACGGCGGCTTCGATGCGCTGGCCCCCGCGCCCAAGGACGCGGCCACCGACCACTTCCTGGCCGTGCTCGCCGGACGCGCCCACCCGGCGGCCACCCACACCGTCCGCCTCAACGCCGCCGCGCTCGCCCTCGCGGCCGGCCACCACACCACCTGGCGCGACGCGCTCGACGCCACGGACGACGCCGTCACCAGCGGGGCCGCCGTGGCCCTGGTCGAGCGGCTCCGCTCCCGGCGGACCGCGGCGACGGCGGGGGCGGTCCGCCATGGCTGACTTCTTCGCCGGGCGCGGACCGGGCCGGCCCGGGCTCACGCTGTTCCTCAACGCGGGGGACCCGCCGCTGGACGAGCTCGCCGAGGTCGTGCACATGCTGGACGAGGAGGGCGTCGACTGCCTCGAACTGGCGGTGCCCTTCCCGGACTCCTTCACCGACGGTCCGGTCGTACGCCGCTCCGCCCGCCGCGCCCTGGACCGGAGCACCGGCCTGGACGACGTCCTCGGCTTCGTCGCCCGCGTCCGGCCGGGGCTCCGGCGGCTGCGGATCGCGCTGCTCGCCGACTGGAGCCACTCCCTCAAGCACCGGGACCTGGGCGCGGCCGTCAAGGAGATCACCGCGTCCGGCGCCGACGGGCTCCTGGTGCACGGCCTGCCGCCCCGGCTGCGGGACGCCTACCGCGAGGCGACCGAAGCGGCGGGCACCGCCGTCGTCACCACCTGCTACCCGACCAGCCCCGAGGAGACCCGGGCCCGGGCGGCCCGCGAGTCCTCCGCGTACGTCTATCTGGTGGCGCACTACGGCCGCAGCGGCACCGCGCCGCCCGCCGGGCACGCCGCGCTCGCCCCGGTCGTCGCCGGGCTGCGGGCCCACACGAACTCCCCGATCGCCGTCGGCTTCGGGGTCAGTACGCGCAGCCACGTCGCGGCGGTCGCCGCGAGCGGGGCCGACGCAGCGATCGTCGGCTCCGCGGGCGTGGCCCGCGTGGAGCAGGCCCTCGAAGAGGAGGGCTCCGCCACCACGGCACTGCGCGACTTCGTCCGGTCGCTCCAGCCCGGACCGGACGAGACCAGCACGGCCAATACCCCTATCCGAACAAGGAGTTGACCATGATCATCCGTGACCTGGAGACCGTCAAGAGCGTCGACTGGGGCAACGGGCTCAGCCGTCGCTTCCTCACCGAGTCCGACGGCGTCGGCTACTCGATCACCGACACCACGGTGCGCGCCGGCACCAAGTCCCGCCTGGAGTACCGCAACCACCTGGAGTCCTGCTACTGCATCGAGGGCTCCGGAGAGGTGGTCGAGCTCGACGGCACCGTGCACCCCATCACGCCGGGCCGGCTGTACTCCCTGGACGAGCACGACGCGCACTACCTCGTCGCCTCCCCGCACGAGGACCTGCGGCTCGTCTGCGTGTTCACCCCGGCGCTCCAGGGCGACGAGGTCCACAGTCTCGACGCGCACACCTCCTCCGCCTACTGATCCCACCCGGCACCCGCACCTCCGAAAGGGGTCCCAGTGATCCGCTGGAACACCGACCAGGCCGACCTCCGGGCCGGCCTGGCCCGGTGGGGCGAGGCACTCAGCGCCGACCACATCGCCCAGGACGAACGAGCGGAGTTCTCCTGGGAGAAGTGGAAGCTGGTGCGCCGGTCCGGCATCCTCGCCCTGCCCTTCGCCGAGGAGCACGGCGGCCTCGGCCAGTCCCTGCTCACCACCATGTACGTCCTGGAAGGGCTCGGCGAGCACTGCCGTGACGCGGGTCTGAACTTCTGCGTCACGACCACGCTCGCCAGCACCGGCGTCCCCCTCATGCGGTTCGGCACGCCCGCGCAGAAGGAGAGGTACCTTCCCCGGATCAGCTCCGGCGAGGCGATCGGCGCCCACGCCATCACCGAGTCGGAGTCCGGCAGCGACGCGATGGCGATGACCACGCGCGCCGAACGCGACGGCGACGACTTCGTGCTGAACGGAAGCAAGTGCTTCGTCAGCAACGGCCCCGTCGCCGACGTGTTCGTCGTGTACGCGCGCACCCACCCCGACGGCGGGGCCCTGGGCGTGACCGCGTTCCTCGTGGACCGGGACACCCCGGGCCTGACCGTCGGCAAGCCCGTCAAGAAGATGGGCCTGCGCACCTCTCCGCTGAGCGAGCTGTACTTCGACGACTGCCGCATCCCGCGCGACCGGGTCCTCGGCCGGGTGGGCGGCGGCTTCATCGTCCTCGACCACGTGATGAAGCGGGAGATCCTGCTCTCGTTCATCGTGAACGTGGGGGAGATGCAGCACCGGTTCGACCGCTGCGTCGAGTACGCCCGCACCCGCCGGTCGTTCGGGAAGACCATCGGCTCCTACCAGTCCGTCGCCAACAAGATCGTGGACGCCAAGATCGGCCTGGAGTCGGCCAGGAAGTGGCTGTACGACACCGCCGAGCGGCTGGAGGAGGGTGAGGACGTCACCGAGGACCTGGCCATCGCCAAGCTGATCACCAGCGAGGCCAACCTCGCCGGCTCGCTCACCGCCGTCCAGGTCTTCGGCGGCCACGGCTACATGAGCGAGTACGGGCTCGAAATCGACGTCCGCAACGCGGTAGGCGGCACGATCTACTCGGGCAGCAACGAGATCCAGTACAACCGCATCGCGTCCAAGCTGGGCCTGGGCCGATGACCACCCTGTCCCCACCGCGCACCCTCAAGGTCTGCGGCGCCACCAGCACCCGTGACATCGAGGTGCTGGCCGGTGCCGGAGCCGGACTCGTCGGCCTGTGGCACGGCGTCCCCGGCGGCCCAGCGGACCTGCCCGAGCACGAGGTGGCCGCCCTCGCGGCGGCCGTCCGTGCCACCGGCACCCTGCACCCCGTCCTGGTCACCTTCCTCGGTGACCCGGACGCGGTCGTGGGTGTCCTGCGCCGCACCGGCATCCGCATCGTCCAGCTCCACGCCTACCAGCCGCCCGCCACCGTCCGCGCCCTGCGTACGGCGCTGCCCGACGCCGTCATCGTCAAGGTGCTGCACGTCTCGGACGGCACCTGCCCGGAACGCCCCCTGATCGGGGCGTACGAGCGGGCCGGCACCGACCTCTTCCTCATCGACGCCACCACCGCCGACGGCCGCGTCGGCAGCACCGGGCAGCGCCTGGACGAGGGCACCGTCCTCCGGCTGGCCGAACGGTTCACCCTGCCGTTCTGGCTCGCCGGCGGACTCACCCGGACCAACCGGTCCGCGTACGAACGGGTCCTGCGCCACCCCCGGCTGCGCGGCATCGACGTCGACACCGCGGCCCGCGGCGGCGACGGCCGCTTCGGCGCACCCGAGGTGGCCGGACTGGCCCACGCCTGGGACACCGGGCCGGGCCGCCCGGACCCCCGCACTCCTTCCGCCACGGACACCCCGACCACACGGCCTACGGAGCAGCCATGAGCCTTCCCTTCATCGAGTCCCTGCTGTCGGCGCCGCAGCCCCTGGTGATGGAGGTCAAGCGGCGCGACGCGTTCGGCTTCGACCTCATCTCCGGCCACACCCCCGCAGAGATCGTCACCGCCTACGAGAAGGCCGGGGCGCCCTGCATCTCGGTCGTCACGGGACGCTGGTTCGGCGGCACCCGCGAACTGCTCCGCGATGTCGCCCGGCTGACCGAACTCCCCTTGCTCCAGAAGGACTTCATCACCCGCAAGGATCAGCTGGAGACCGCCCGGGAGCTGGGCGCCTCGGCCGTCCTGCTGACCGCCGGACTGCTGTCCGCGTCCGCGCTGCGCGGTCTCACCACCGCCGCGCTCAGCGCGGGCCTGACCCCGTTCGTGGAGACCACCACCGAGGCCGAGATCGAGTCCGTGCCGCACGCCGACGAGTGCGTCATCGCCGTCAACAACAAGGACATCAAGACCCAGGAGCGCGACCGGGGCGACCTGGCCCGCAGCTTCGAGCTGCTGCCCGCCCTGCGCGCGAGCGGCACGCCCTGCCCGGTGAGCGCCAGTGCCATCGACAGCCCGCAGACGGCGGCCAGGCTGCTCGACGCCGGCTACAAGGGGCTCCTCGTCGGCACCGCCCTGCTGCGCAGCGGCGACCCCGGCGAGTGGCTCCGCACCTTGGAGAGCAGCCGGCAGACCGCGCAGCCGGCCCTCCATCCGTCGTGAGTGTCCACACCGCGCGAAGGGGGCTCCGCGGCCGCGGAGCCCCCTTCCTCGTGTCCGCCCTCAGGACACGACGCGGTTGACCAGCTGGTCGCGCACCCGTGCCGGGATGTCGGGGGCGAACCGGCGCAGATAGTGGTCGATGTGCCGGTCCGCGCCGACCAGGAACGGCAGGTCGAAGACCAGCAGCCGGCGCACCGCGAGCAGCGGCACCGGCGAGCGCAGCGGCGCGAAGTCCTCGTTCCACAGCCCCGGCTCGGCGCACAGCGGATGGAACTGGCCGATCATCAGCCCCTGGGCCACGAAGTCGTCCTTCGCGTCCGACTGCAACAGGTCCAGGTCCGCCGGGTCCGCGTGGTCCAGGTCCGGAAGGACCATCAGTACGGTGAGGAGTTCCCGCTCGTCCTCCGCGAGCTCCGACGCCAGCCGTTCGTACCAGGTGCGCAGCGCCTCCACGGCGCCCGGCAGCGCGGCCGGGGTGCTCCGCGCGGGCACGGCGAGCAGGAACCGGCCTGCACGCAGCGAGGGCTGGGTGTACGGGCACACCGGGCCGCTGCGGCCCAGCTCGGGATGGCTCGACACCAGGAAGGTCCGGCTCCACTCCAGCACCTCGCGCAGCGGCCCGAGCTGTCCGGCCGGCACGAGGCCCCGGTCCACCTGACCCGGCGTGTAGATCTGAAGTCGGCTGTCGCCCCTCATCGCGGCTCCCGCCACAGCGGCCGGAGGCGTGGCCCGCCGTCCGGCAGCACGATGTCCTCGCCCAGCCGTACGAAGCCCTGGCCGCGCGCCGACGCCTCGCCGCCGGGCGAGCTCGCCTCCGCGTAGGCCCCGCACCCCGCCGCGTCGGCCTCCCGCAGCACCTCGGCGACCAGGGCGCCGAGCAGCCCCCGGCCGCGTGCTCCGCCGCGCACCGCGCCGAACGACGCGTAGTAGTGCGGGGCGGCCGGGTGCCGGGACGCCTGGAGCTCGGCGATCAGCGCCAGTGACGCGGCCTCGCGGACACCGAGGACGTCCTCGAAGCGCCCGGCGAACTCCTCGCCCCGCGCCTCCAGCTCCGCCTGGGCACCCGGCGGCGTCCACAGCAGCACGGCGTCCAGGTCCGGGGTGCAGGTCACCGCGTCGTACGCGAAGGACATGTCGAGGAACACCCCGAACAGGGCGGGCAGCACCCGCGCCCTGCGCTCCGGGTCCGGGGTGATCCAGCGGGTGAGCGGGTCGTCGTGGAACGCGTCCGCCAGCAGGGCCGCGAGGGCGCCGGCTTCGTCGTGTCGGGCGCGCCGCAGAACCGGCCGGGGTGCCGTCGGCAGGGGCGGCGGGAACGTGGACAGGTGGGTCACGAAGTTCTCCTCCCGTTCGATGAGGGGTGTGCCGGGCGCGGCGGTCGGGCGCGCCCGGTCGAGGCCAGCTGCTCCACCCGGGCGTGCAGCTGGTCGAGGTGCAGTTCGGCTTCGGGTTTGATCAGGACGCTGCGCATCACCCGGGCCGTCGGTGCGTCGGCCACGACACCGGGTCTGCGCCGGGCGAAGTCCGCCGCGTCGGTGCGCAGCACGCTGAGGAACACGGGGTCCCGCTCCGCGTGCATGCCGTCCGTGAGCAGCCGGCCGGACGCGGCGTCGACGGCGGACAGCGTCAGCGGCCGCGTCGCGGGGAAGTAGCTGACGATGTCCAGCTGGGGTGCCTGGTACGTCTCCAGTTCCTCGGACGCCTCGATGCGCTCCGCCCATCCGACGGCCGCGCGGCGGCTGCCGGCCAGGATCTCGCCGAAGCCGTCCCGGGTCGGGGGCAGCAGTTGCAGCGTCAGCCAGAGCGCGGCGGCCGCCGCCCCGGCCCGGGAGCACTCCAGGCTGATCTCGCCCAGGTGCAGTGCGGCTTCGGTGAAGTAGGTGTACGGCGAGTCGTGCGCGAGGTGGTTCCGGGCGGCGTCGTCGTTGAACAGCACCGCCCCGCACCCGTAGGGCTGGAGCCCGTGCTTGTGCGGGTCCACGACGACCGAGTCGCAGTCCGCGATGGCCCGCCACGGGCGTACGTCGATGCCCTCGGGCCGGTCCGAGCGCCCGAGGATCGCGTAGAACCCGCCGTACGCGGCGTCCACATGCACCCGTACGCCGTAACGCCGGGCCAGCGGCACCACCTCGTGCACCGGGTCGACCGCCCCCAGCCCCGTCGTCCCCGTGGTCACCACCACCGTGCCGACCCGGCCGGCCGCGAGCAGCCTTTCCAGGGCGTCCAGGTCGATGCGGCCGAGGCCGTCGGCGGGCACCCGGTGGCCCTCGACGCCGAGCACCCCGCACATGCGGGCGTGCGTGTAGTGGCACTCGGCGCTGTACGCGATGCCGCGTCCGGGGTGCGTCCGGCGCGCCACGTACAGCGCCTCCAGGTTGGCCATGGTCCCGCTCGTCGTGAGATGGCCCAGGTGCGAGCCCTGGAAGCCGAACATCCCGGCGAGCAGGTCCACGCACTCGCGTTCCATCTCGGTGGTGGCCGGGCCGCCCTCGGCGGCGTGGTTGTTCGGGTTGAACAGCATCGCGGTGACGTAACCGACGACCGCCGCGGGATGGGGCGGCTTGACCATCTGCCCCGCGTAGCTCGGATGGAAGAACGGATAGTTGTCGTCCAGCCGCTTGGAGAACGCGGCGAACGCGGCACCGAACTCCTCGTCCCCGACCAGGTGCGACGGGTGCTCCCGGTACGGGCCGAAGCGTTCTCCCCATTGTTCGGCCACGTCTACGGCACGCGGCAGCCAGTTACGAAGATCCACGGTCGGCCTTCCGGTGGGGGCAGGTGGGCAGGGGCGTGGGGCATCGGACGGCTCAGGTATACGGAGCGGAGCGCAAGCCGACCGCAAGCGGATTCCTGGCGGATCTGGCTCCGGCCTGGACGCGTTCTCAAGCGCGAAAACGGGACATTCGTGGCGTACGGGCCTTCCGGATGGTCGCCCTAGCAGCCCCCGAGACGCTTGCTAGCCGTCCTTGCTGCACTCGGGCGCGTCCGCCGAATCCCAGCAGCAGGAGTTCCGTGATGGTGACCAGACGCACTCTGATGACCGCCCTGAGCGTCACCGGCGCCGGGCTGTTCACCGGCGCGGCCTTCACCCCGCTGATGACGGCGGGCGCCGCCCCGCGCGAGGGCGCCGCCGCGACCGGCCAGGGCGTGCCCGTCGGCCCCGCCGTCCAGCCGTTCCAGGTGCCGCTGCCCCTGCTGCCGGTGCTGACCCCCGCCGCGACGCGCGGCGGCGCAGACGTCTACGACATGGCGATGCGCCGCACCCGCGCCGAGATCCTGCCGGGCCTGAGCACCGACGTCCTCACCTACGACGGACACTTCCCCGGCGGCATCGTCCGGGCCCGCTCCGGGCGCCCCGTGGTGATGCGCCAGCACAACCAGCTGGGCGTGGACACCTCGGTGCACCTGCACGGCGCCTCGGTGCCCGTCGACAGCGACGGCGACCCGATGAGCACCTTCGCCTCCGGGACGAGCCGCACCTACACGTATCCCAACCAGCAGCCGCACGCCTCGCTCTGGTACCACGACCACGCCCACCACTCGGAGTCCGAGAACTGCTACCGGGGCCTGTCGGGCAGCTATCTGCTCACCGACGACGTGGAGGAGGCGCTGCCGCTGCCCGCCGGGCGCTACGACGTCACCGTGGCGCTGCGCGACGCCCACTTCGACGACGACGGGCAGCTGCTGTACATCCTGGACGACGCGGCGGGCCGCTCCACGATCCTCGCGAACGGCAAGCCGTACCCGTATCTCCAGGTCGCCGCCCGCAAGTACCGCTTCCGGCTGCTGAACTCCTCCAACCTGCGGTTCTTCGCGCTGCGCCTGGCCGACGGCTCGTCCTTCACGCAGATCGGTTCCGACGGCGGCCTGCTCCCGCGCCCCTTCACCACCGACTCGCTGCTCCTGTCACCGGCCGAGCGGGCGGACGTCGTCATCGACTTCTCCCGCTACCCGGTCGGCACGCAGCTCGTCCTGGAGAACACCCTCGGCCCCGGCGATCCGGACCGGACGGGCAAGGTCATGCGCTTCGACGTGGTGCGCACGGCGCCCGACCCGAGCCGGGTGCCGCCCGTACTGCGTACACTGCCGCCGCTGCCGCCGGTGACCGGGCGGCGCTCCTTCGATCTGAACGTCGCCGTCGTCGGCGGTGAACCGCAGGGCACCATCAACGGCCGCGTCTACGACCCGGCGCGCATCGACACCGAGATCCCGTACGGCGCCAGCGAGATCTGGACCGTCACCAACACCAACACGGACGTGCCGCACAACTTCCACATGCACTTGGTGCAGTTCCGCGTCCTGGAACGCAACGGCACGTCGCCCACCGGGGCCGAGGCGGGGCTGAAGGACACCGTGTGCCTGATGCCCGGCGAGACGGTCAGACTCCAGGCCACCTTCGACTCCTACCGGGGCACCTACGTCTACCACTGCCACCTGCTCGACCACTCCGCGATGGGCATGATGGCCCGGATGCGCATCCGCTGACCCGTCGCACCCCGGCACGCCCGTTCGAGTATCGCTCGACGTCCGCTGGAGGAGCGCTCGTGATCCTGTCCAGGGCGGCCCCCGCGCCCGCGGCGGGAGCAAAGGCACCTCTATCCTCGTCAACAGCGAGCCTCGGCAACCTACTTACGAACCGGACAAGAGCGAGGACGTACCCGATGACACCCAATTCGTACCCGCAGCAGCAGGGCCCCACCGGCGCGCAGGCGCCGTACCAGCAGCCGTGGGGACAGCCCGCCGCGCCCGTGCCGCCGCGGGAGGACCGCCCGAACAAGGCCGCGGGCTGGCTGCACATGATCTCGGTCATCACGCTCGGGCTCATGGCCGGCCTGTTCTTCGCCTTCGACGTCTCGGTCATGCCCGGCCTCGCCAAGACCGACGACCGCACCTACGTGACCGCGATGCAGCAGTTCAACGCGATGATCGACGGCAATGGCCTGTTCGCGCTCATCTTCATGGGGGCCATCGTCGCGGCGGGCCTCGCCGCGTTCCTGGAGTTCCGCCGCGGACGCAGGACCATCGCCCTGTGGGCCGGCCTCGCCGCCGTCCTCTACCTCGTCGTCCTGATGCTGACGATGGGCGTCGAGATCCCGCTCAACAACCAGCTCGCCGACCTCGGCAACCCGGCCAAGATCCACGACTTCTCCCTGGTCGACAAGTTCAAGGGGACCTGGGAGACCGTCAACATCTTCCGGACGCTCCTCAACACGGCGGCCCTGGGCTGTGCGGCGTACGCCGCCAAGCTGCACGGCCGCGCGGAGGCGCTGCTGTCCGTCGGACGCTGAGCCGACGCTGCTCCGGGAGGGCGGGTACGGGCACGGGCCCCGTACCCGCCCTCCCGCGCGTTCAGCTGCCGCCGTTGAGGACGAGGGCCCAGCACAGCAGCCCGGTGGCGGCGATGCACAGCAGCGTCCGCAGCACGTTCCCCCGCGCCCAGGCCCCTTCGAATGCCGCCCGCACCGCCTCGGGCCGCGCGATCCCGTCCACCGGGCCCGCCGCCTCCAGCGCGTTGTTCAGCGGGATGTTCAGGCGGCTGGTCACCCCCATCGACGCGATGTAGCAGACGAGCGCCGCGACGGTCGGCACCACGGCGTCCCGGTCCCCGCCGCCGAACTGGAGCCCGACCGCGAGTCCGGTGAACACGAGGGCCCCGATGTAGCCGAGCACGAACCATCCGTTGAGGATGGCCACGTTGACCCGCTGCATCACATCGATGAACGTACGGTCCCCCGCACCGCGCAGCGCCGGCATGACGGAGATGGCGAAGCCGTAGAACAGCCCGCTGATCAGCCCCGTCGTCACGGTGGCCGCGATGAGCGCGAGCGTGAGTGCGATCTCCATTGCCTGACCCTTCAGCTTCTGCCGGTGCGGCGGTGCTTGCGCAAGTCAACTCTCCTCTGCGCAAAGGGAATGCAACAGGAAGGTCAAGGACCAGAGTACGGGGGCCCCGCGAGGTCGGGGTGCCATTTGTGACACCCTGCGCGGGTGGATGATCTCGTCGGCACCCAGACCCCGGTCCGCCGCCTCACCGACCTTGCCGAGGCGGTCGCGGAACTCGAACGGGTGCTGCCCGCGCTCACGGCGCACCGCCTGCCGTCCCCGCCGGGCGTCGACTGGCCCCGCCTGGAAGCCGCCCTGGGGACGGCCCTGCCCGCCGACTACAAACTCCTGCGCGACCGCTACCCGACGTTCGTGCTGAGCGACTTCCTGCACGTGGGCGGCCCCGCCCCGGGCGGCGAAACGGCCTGGGCCGAGGACACCGACGACCTGGAGACCCTGGCCGAGTGGTGCGAGGACGCCGACCTGGACGTCCCCCTGCACCCGTACCCCGCCCCCGGCGGGCTGCTGCCCTGGGCGTGCTCCAACCAGGGCGACTACTTCCTGTGGACCACGGACCCGGCCGGCCCGTCGGCCTGGACGGTGACCGTCGCCTCACGCAACGGGGGCTGGTGGCACTACACCGGGGGAGCGGTGCAGTTCCTCGCCGACCTCGCGGGCGGCGCACTGGAGTTCTGGGGGCTGCCGAGGATCCGGCCGGAGATCACCTGGATCCAGCCCCAGGACCTCACGGCCTGAAGCGGGTCTGGCTGAACGTCCCGCCCCGGCCGAACGCGAGGATCTTCGTCGGCCGGACGGCGAACACCGGGACGACCGCGCCCGGTGCCCCGGAGGTCTCCGGCTGGGGCCCCTCCGGCCGGTGCCGGAAACCGCCCTCGACCACGTCGTACGGCCACCCGATCTTCGCCATCCACAGCTCCGCGAGCCGCTCCAGCGTCACGCGCTCAAAGACGCGCAGCGCGGGCCCCTCGACCACGACGTCGAGCCCTCGCCCGTACGCGTTGTCGCCGGTCGTCAGGACGCAGTTCGGATTACGGGTGAGGTTGCGGCCCTTCTGCTCCTCAAGACCCGTCGAGAAGTGCAGCGCCCCGTCGAGCCACACCGCCGGCAAGGGCGTCACATGCGGCCGCCCGTCCGGCCGGACCGTCGAGAGCCAGAAGATCTCGGCCTGTTCGAGTACGGCCACCACCTCGGCCCACGGGGTCGCCGTGGCACCGGCGCTGCTGTAGCCGGGATGGAGCTCCGCCACGGGTTCGTTCATCATGACTCCGTCCTCGACACGGTCCTGGAAGCCCAGTCTGCGCGGCCGTCACGGCCTCCGCCCGCACGCCGGGCACATTTCCCGAGGAATACCCGGAACGGGGGCTCCGGCGAAGCCCCGGGCTACGCTCACCCCATGCCGAACCCCCTTCCGCTGACCGCGCCCCTGCTCACCGCCCTGGGCGGCATCCCCGCGCAGGCCGAGCCACTGGACAGCAGCCCCCGGTCCCGGGTGTGGCGGGTGCGGGCGGCCGACGGGCGGCCCGTGATCGTCAAGCAGATCACCGACGACGGGGACACCACCGCCGACGCGGACGCGCGCTTCGCCCGCGAGGCCGCCGGACTGCGCCTGGCGGGACGGGGCACCGTGGCCCCCGCGCTGCTCGCCGCGGACCCGGCGGCGCGGGTCATGCTCCTGGAGTACGTGGACGACCTGGGCCGGACCGAGGACTGGATGCCGGGCTACGCCGAAGCGCTGGCTCGGCTGCACGCGCTGACCGGGCCCGCCGACGCGGGCGCCCTTCCCGCCTGGTCGGGCCCCACGGCCGCCGACGCGGAGTCCTTCCTCGCCCTCGCCCGCGCGCTCGACGTGCCCGTACCGGCCGCCGTCCCGGACGAACTCGCCGGGCTCCTGGCACGGCTCGACCCCACCGGGCACCACGCCCTGCTCCACGGCGACCCCTGCCCCGGCAACGACCTCCGCACCGCCGAAGGCGTCCGCTTCGTCGACTTCGAGGGCGCCGCACTCGGCAACGGCCTCGTCGAGCTCGCGTACTTCCGCATCGGCTTCCCCACCTGCTGGTGCGCCCTGTCGGTCACGGCGGCCCCGCTCACCGAGGTGGAAGCCGTCTACCGCTCCACCTGGCGCGACCTCACGGGCCGGGACGTGCCGGGCGACCTCGCCGACGCGTGCGCGGGCTGGCTGATCCGGGGCGACGCGCTTGTCGAACGGGCGCGGCGGGGGACGGCCGACCAGCTCGCCCGGGTGCCCGCCGAGGACTTCGAGTGGGGGTACATCTCCGCCCGCGAACGCCTCGTGCACCGCCTGGGAGTGGTCGCCGACCTGACCCGTGACCACGACCACCTGCATGCCCTGGGCCGCCTCGCCTCCGCCCTGGCCACCCGCCTGCTGGAACGCTGGCCGGCCCTGCGTCCGCTGCCGGCGCCGGACGCGCGGCCCTGGTACTGAACGGCGTGTCACCCGTACGGGTCGATTCCGCTCGCGCGGGGTCCGGGTAAGGAGGGCCCGTCCGTCCCCGACAGCCTCCCGGAGGCACCCGTGCCCGAAATGAACGACCCCTACCGGCCCGGCACCCCCTGCTGGATCGACCTGATGGTCCCCGACCAGCAGGCGGCCATCGACTTCTACTGCGACCTCTTCGGCTGGCAGGGCGAGGTGGGCCCGCCGGAGCAGGGCGGCTACTCCGTCTGCACCCTCAAGGGCAAGCCGGTCGCCGGGATCATGAAGGCGATGAACCCGGACGGCACGGTGCCGGACCCGATGCCGCCGACGGCGTGGACGACGTACCTGTCGACCGACGCCATCGACGCCACGCTCACGTCCGTCACCGACGCGGGCGGCACGGTCGTCGTTCCCCCGATGGACGTCATGGACCTCGGCCGCATGGCCGTCGTCGCCGACCCGGCGGGCGCCGTCTTCGGCCTGTGGCAGCCCGGCACCTTCGGCGGCGCGGGCATCGTCAACGAGCACGGCGCGCTGGTCTGGAGCGAGCTGACCACCCCCGACCCGGACGCGGCGTCCGCGTTCTACTCCGCCGCCCTGCCGGTGACGGCGACCCCCTCCGAGATGGAGGGGGCCGACGGCTACGTCGAGTTCCAGGTCGACGGGCGGGCGGTGGGCGGCATGATGGACATGAGCAAGGTGCCGCCGGGTGTCTCGCCGCACTGGCAGCCGTACTTCGCCGTGGACAGCGTGGACGACATCCAGGCGGCCGCGGTCCGCGCCGGGGGCGCGGTCCTGGCCCCCGCCTTCGACATGGTCGCCGGCCGCATGGCGGTCCTGGCCGACCCCCAGGGCGGCGCGTTCTCGGTCATCGCGCCGAAGATGTCCTGACCTCCGCTCCCCGCCCTGAAGGACGGGGATTCCGCCACGGCCGGGTCAGGTGCACCGGCTGATGGCGGACCGCGCCGCCGGCCGCAAGGAGGGCGAGCCGCGGCCGGGCGGTGTGCCGAAGCCGTTCACGCTGCTCGAAGAGAGACGGTGACGGGCTGAGCGGTCCCCGCGCGGTCGGGGGCATGGGGCCCGTCAGCCCGTCACGACCTGCGTGTTCTGCCCGGCGGTCAGCAGCCACCGTCCGTCGTCGCCCCGGCTCATCACGTACAGCGGAGCGCCCTCGCTCTCCTCCTCGGGTGCCAGGTAGCGCTGCCGGACCTTGACCGCCGCGACGTCCGGGCGGATGAAGAGGACGTGCGCCACGTCGTAGGTGACGTGCCCGGCCCAGTCGGCGGCGGGCAGCACGGCCCGGGTGAACGCGGAGATCGCGTCGATGCCGATGAGGACCTTGCCGTGGGCCGTCGTCCAGACCGCGTCGGGCCGGAAGAGGGCCAGGAACGCGTCGGGGTCCTTGCGCTGCTGGGAGCGTTCGACGGCGGCGACGACCGCGCGGATCGCTTCGAGGTCGGCGGTGTGTTCCGGGGTGAGCGTTTCGGTATCCATGCCGGGCATCCTGCAACCTCAAGTCCGATTGAGATCAAGGGCCGCCCCGGGCGCCCGCTCCCGTCCGGGGAGCAGGAACGGCGTCCCCAGGATGAGCACCCCGGCGACCCCGAGGGCCGTGCGCGGCCCGGTGGCGTCGGCGAGCAGCCCGGCAAGCGCGGTGAGCACGGCGATGGATGCCTGCTGCCCGATCGACCAGGCGGTGAGCATACGGGCGACGAGGTGCTTGGGTGTGTGCTCCAGCCGGTACGTGGAGAGCACCGGCCCGTACAGGCTCATGTTGACGATGATGGCCAGCTCGACGGCCATCACCGTGACGAGCCCGACGACACCCGGCCGTACGAACACCAGCCCGATCAGCCACACCGCGCGCAGGGTGCCCACGGTCCGGAAGACCCGGTCGCGGCCGTAGCGGGCGACGACCCGGCGGGCCAGCCGAGAGCCGATCAGCCCGCCGAGACACGGAGCGGCGAAGGCGAGACCGTACTGCCAGGGCGGAAACCCGAGCCGGCGCAGCAGGAGCACGGCCAGCAGCGGTTCGGTGGCCATGATGAGGCCGCCGACGAGGACCTGGTTGACGTAGAGCGCGCGCAGCACGGGGTGGCCGAAGATGCGCCGCCACCCGGCGAGCAGCGCGCCCGCCTTGAGCGAGTTCCCCTCCCCGGGGCGTGGCGCCTCCTCCTCGCCCCGGATCGCGGTGATGCCGAGCGCGGAGAGCAGATAGCTGAGCGCGTCGGCCACCACGGTGGTGACCGGCCCGAAGACCCCGATCGCCGCGCCGCCGAGGGGCGGTCCGACCGCGATGGAGCTCCAGTTCGTGGACTCGAACCGCGCGTTGGCGACGAGCAGGTCCTCCTTGCGGACGAGTGCCTTCAGATACGCGCCGCTCGCCGCGCCGAACGCGATCTTCGCCGCGGCGATCACCGCCGACACCACCAGCAGCTGGACGAACCCGAGCAGCCCGAAGGCGTACGCGACAGGGATGGACGCCATGGCAGCGAACCGGACCAGGTCCATCCCGATCATGACGGGCCGCTTGCGCCGGAACTCCACCCACGGCGCGAGCGGCACGGCGATCAGCGCCCCCACGGCGGGCCCGACCGCCGACAGCGCGGACACCTGGGCGGGCCCGGCGTCCAGCACGAGCACGGCGAGCAGCGGCAGCGCCCCGAACCCGAGCCCCGACCCGTACGCGCTCACCGCGTAGGCGGCCCACAACCAGCCGAACGGCCGGCCCAGCGCTCTTCTGCCCACCACACCTCACCCGGACAACCGAAAAGGGACGGGCGAGAGCTAACCGCGTACGAGAATCCCAGGTCAAACAACCACATGCCGGTTGGTGCACAACCAAGAGTTGTGCACCAACCGGATGGGCGGGCTACCGGCTCAGCACCGCCTGCAGTTCCGTGACCCACTGGGAGCGGTCGTCCGGCGGGCAGGACAGCGAGACCTCACGGGGGTAGCCCACCTGCCCGCGGTCGTTGTCCTCAAGCCAGCGGACCAGCAGCTGCTCGGTGGCCAGCACGTCGTCCATCGGTCCTCGGTGCACGATGGTGGCGGCCTCGTCCGCCCCCGGCAGAAGGACGAGGGCGAACTCGTGGCCCTCGGGCACCGCGTCCCGGTCGACGGGCAGGGCGGCGTGCACCGTGATCGCGCCGCCGCCCTCGGGGGCGTCCTCGTAATAGGCGACGCCCGGTCCGACCGGCCGCACCCCGGCGGCGTCCGTCAGCCGGCACAGCCGCTCGAAGAGCGGACCGACCACGGGCCCGATGTGCTTCGGCTCCCAGCTCCCGGCGGTCGCCGACAGCTCCGCCACCCACTGCCCGGGCAGGCTCTTGATCACCACGTCGTTCGCGGACATCCGTCCCTCACTCTCGATCGTCCGGAGTCTCGCCTCCACCTGGCCCAGGCGTGCCTGCGCGGCCGCCCTCTCCGTCTCCAGCTCCGCCCGGCGCAGCCGGAGCATGCCGCGCAGCTCATCGGCGTTCACCTGCTCGTCGACGATGATGCCGACCTGTTCCAGGGTGAAGCCGAGTTCCTTGAGCGCGACGATGCGGTTGAGGCGGGCGAGCTGACCGGCACCGTAATAGCGGTAGCCGCTTGCCGGGTCGGTGCGCTGCGGGTGCAGCAGGCCGAGGGCGTCGTAGTGCCGCAGCATCCGGATCGACACCTGGCCGTATTTGGCGAATTCTCCGATGGTCAACATGACGACTCCAGTGCAGGGCCTCACACGGTGTCAGGGTCAACACCCCTGATCAGGATTCCACCGGCGACGCGTCCCGCTGATCGTTTCAGCACGTCGGTACGTGTCCGGAGGCGGCGGAGGCATGGTCCGGGTGGCCCCGGCCGAAACGATCAGTAGGCTCCCTCCTCGTGGACCTCCAAGCAGTGCGCACCTTCGTCGCCGTCGCGGAAGCGGGCGGCTTCCAGAAGGCCGCGGCCGACCTCTCGGTCACCCAGCAGGCCGTCTCGAAGCGGATCGCCGCGCTGGAACAGGCCCTCGGCGTGCGGCTGTTCACGCGCGCCCCGCGCGGCGCCGAGCTCACCATCGACGGCCGGGCGTTCCTGCCCCACGCCCGCGACCTGCTGCGCGCGGCCGAGCGCGCCGGCGCGTCCGTACGCCCCGGCAGCCGGCCGCTCCGCGTCGACGTGATCGCGTCCCGGACCGCGCAGTCGAGCCTGATGCGCGCCTTCCACCGCGCGCACCCCGGGATCGCCCTCGACGTGATGATGCTGGTCAGCATGGACACGGCCGTCGCCGCGCTCCGCTCGGGCGAACTCGACGCGACCTTCCGCGCGGTGGCCGCCCCCGGCCACCCCCTCCCCGACGACATCGCGTCCGCCCGTGTCCTGGACGAACCTCTCCAGCTCCTCACCGGCCCCGCCCACACCCTGGCCGACGCCCCCTCGGTGACCCTCGCCGACCTGGTGGGCCACCGCATCTGGATGCCGGGCATCGCCCCCGGCACGGAGTGGGGCGCCTACTACGACGACCTGGTCGCGGAATTCGCCCTCACGATCGAGGCGACGGGCCCGAACTTCGGCTCGGACGTCCTGCTCGACACCATCGCGGACACCCCGTCCCTGGCCACGTTCATGGGCGAGCACTCCCGCCTCATCTGGCCCACGGGCCACGACCTGCGCCGCATCCCGATCACCGCCCCGACCCCGGCCTACCCCCACTCCCTCCTCTGGCACCGCGACAACCCGCACCCGGGGCTGGGGACGCTGCGGACGTACCTGGCGGCGGCGGGGGAGTGGGGGGCGGCGGGGTCCTGGGCGCCGGGGTGGGCGACCGGGCGCTGAACGGGAGCGGGGGTCAGGGGCCCTGGAACGGGGGCCGGGGCTGGGCGGGGGGCGGTCCGGCGTAAGGGGAGGGGACAGCGGGGGCGTCGGTGCGAGGCGGCTGCTGCCGGGCACCGTACGGCGGTGGGCCGCCGGGCGTGGTCCCGGGGGCGGGCATCATCCGCTGCTGTGCCACGCGGCCCGGGCGGCGGCGTACGGCGCCGAGGGCGAGTGCGGCGATCACCCCTCCGATCAGCGCGGCGGGCATCGCCCACGGCGGCAGCCCCGTGCTCGTCGCGGCGGCGGCGGCCGGGTCCGGGTCCGGGGTCGCCGCTGTTTCGGGTGGTGTGGACGTGGCGGCGGGCTTCGGCTCTGCCGGGACGGCGCCGGCCGGAGTTCCGGGCTTCCAGGACTCGACGGGCCTGGGCGTGACACCGGTCCCGGTGGTGGCGGCCACCGTGAGCGGGAGTGTGTCCCCCTCGGTACGGGTGGCTCCGCCGATGCCGACCTGGACGTAGTAGGTTCCGGCTTGCTCGATGGGCTTGTAGTCGATGGTTCCCACGGTGCACTCGGTGGTGAAGGTGCCGCCGCTTTGGGCCGTGGCGTGACCGCGGTAGATCAGCTCGATGCCGTCGGAGGCGCCGTCGCACAGGAGGGGCCGGCGGGTGGGGTCGTAGATGCGCACACCGAGCCGCTCGTAGTGGGGTGAGGGGCCGGGGTCGTAGCCGCCGGGCACCTCGACCGACGCCTTGACGTCCAGGCGCTGGCCGGGCTTGAGGGTGATCTTCCAGAAGTGGAAGTCGCCGACCGTGAGCTGCCGTTGAGCGCCGTCGCCGAGCGGGGTGCTGCTGTTGAACGAGTAGCCCCCCGTCGTTCCCGTGTCGCCGTCGGCGGCGTTCGCGGCGCCGGTGGCGAGGAGGCTGAACGCCGCGGTGGTCATGAGTGCGGTACGTACGCGCATGTCAGGTTCTCCTGCGGCGGTTGCGGGCGACGGCGAATCGAAGGGCCAGGGTCAGCAGGAACGCGGCCGGGGCGGCGATGGCGAGGGCCACCGGGCGGTCCAGGAAAGGCGTGGCGGCCGCGGTCGTCCCGGTGGTGCCGGCGCGGCGGTCGCCGGTGCTCGGGGGCGTGCTGTCGGTGCTCGGGGGAGTGGTCGGCTGTCCGGCCTCGGCGCCCGCACCGGTGACCCGTTTGTCGGGTGTCCCGTCCGGGCGGACGGCCCGGTCGGCGATTCCGACGGCCACCTCGACCGGCTCGGCCTGTGATGTCCGGACCTCGCTGTGGATGCGGGCGCAGACCTCGGTACTGTCGGCCCCGGCGGGAATCTCGTCCCAGGACAGGCGTTC
The DNA here is from genome assembly GCF_055590565.1 of Streptomyces sp. NPDC041814. NCBI lineage: Bacteria > Bacillati > Actinomycetota > Actinomycetes > Kitasatosporales > Streptomycetaceae > Streptomyces > Streptomyces sp. NPDC041814. The sequence goes on from NZ_JBVJAM010000012.1 coordinate 63,742, forward strand.
GGACTGCACGCCGATGGACATGATGTTGGACCACCGGTCCTCGACCGCCGTCTCCCTGGCCCACACTCCGGGCTGCCCGGGGAGCGACAGCTGGGCGTTGACCGATGTCGGGGTCTCCCACGTGCCGGCCGGGATGACCGAGCCGGAGAACCGTAGCGACTGTCCCGGGTGCAGCGTGACCTTGTACCAGCGGGACTCGCCCTCGCGGATCGTGTCGAGGTACTGGCCGGGGACAAGGGTGGGGGCGCTGGGGCAGTCCTTGCCCCCGCTGGTCCTGGTACCGCTCAGCGCGTACGGAGTGAGGGCGCGCTTCACGGACTGGTCCAGCCGGTCGGCCAGTTCGTCCGCGTCACCCGCGTCCACGTACCTCCCCTTGGTGGCCTTCGCGATGCACGTCAGCTCGCGCTTGGCGGCGGCGTCGACCCTCAGCCCGACGGTGTCGATGACCAGGTCGATCCCGGCCCCCTTGAGCTCACGGGCGACCTGGCACGGGCTCGGCGGAGCGCAGTTGTCCTCGCCGTCACTGACGAGGATGATCCGGCGCGGTCCGGTGTCACCGAGGTCGGCGGCCGCGGCCCGGAGGCTGCGGCCGATCGGCGTCATCCCGACCGGCTTCAGCGCCTGCACCCGGGCCAGTGCGGACGCCTTAGAGGCGGAGTCCATCGGGGCGACGGGGGCGAGGAGTTCGGTGTCCTTGCATCCGGGGCCCTTGGCCTCACCGGCGTACTCGGATCCGTACACGCGCAGCCCCATGGCCGTGCCGTCGGGTGTCCCGTCGAGGAGACGGCGCACGGCGGTCTTGGCGGCGGCGAGCCTGCTCTGCCCGCCCGCGTCCTTGGTCGCCATCGACCCGGACACATCGAGGACCGTCTCGATACGGGGCGGCGCCTTCTCCGCGGCGGGTGCGGCCCCGGCCGGGGTGCCCGCCAGTACGACGGCGGCGAGAGCCAGGGCGAATCCGGCCCGGAGGCGGGCCGGTGCGGTCATCAGGGGCCCCTCTCGGCCCGGGGCACCCGTGCGGCGACCTCCGAGCCGCCATCCCGATGCGCTGCGGCTTCCGATTTGCGAACCTCTGCGAATCGCTGCGGACGATCGAGGCATGCAGATACCCCCCCCATCTTATAGACTTGCAAGAGAACTTGACCCCCTGCCAAGTTCACGAGAGGAAACTATATCGTTGCTTTCGCAAAGGCAAGGGGGGTCGGGATCGCATGCCCCGCACGGTTCACCGTCGTCTCACCCTCGGGCGTGACGCCTCAGGTGGTCGCCATGGCCCCGCTCGGCAGGCAAAACGTTTCTGCGTCCCCGTCGATCACTCGGCTAGGGTGCCCGCATGAACGCCATGGAGCTGCGCGGGGCCACCGTCCACTACGACGACGTCGGACCTTCGGCCGGGCTGCCGGTCCTGCTGATCCACGGTCATCCGTTCAACCGCACTCTGTGGGCACCGCAGGCCAAGGCGCTGGCCGATGCCGGATACCGGGCCGTCACTCCTGATCTGCGTGGTTACGGCCACAGCAGCGTCACCCGGGGCAAGGTGTTCCTCTCCGACTTCGCCGACGACCTGGCCGCGCTCCTCGATCACCTGGGTATCGAACGGGCCGTCGTCGGTGGCGTCTCGATGGGCGGTCAGATCGCCATGGAGCTCCAACGCCGTCACCCGCACCGGGTTCGGGCGCTGGTCCTGTCCGACACCTCCGCTCCCGCAGAGACCGACGAGGGCAAAGCGTTCCGCAACCGCCTGGCCGACCGGCTCCTCGCCGAGGGGATGGCCGGGTACGCGAACGAGGTGATCGACAAGATGCTCGCCGCGTACAACGTCACCGCGATGCCCGCCGTCGCCGACCGCGTCCTGGGCATGATGTGCGCCACGGACCCCCAGGGCGCGGCCGCGGCCCTGCGTGGGCGGGCCGAACGCCCCGACTACCGGGACACGCTGGAGGCGGTCCGCGTGCCGGTGCTGATCGTCGTCGGCGCGGACGACGTCTACACCCCCGTCGCGGACGCCGAGACGATCCGCGATCTCGTCCCGCACGCGACGATGGCCGTCATCGACAAGGCCGGCCACCTGCCGGGCGCCGAACAGCCCGAATCCTTCAACACTGCCCTGCTGGACTTCCTCGCCTCCCGGGTGGCCGACCGTGACTGAGCCGCACCCGCTCCTGGCCCACTTCACCGATGCCGCCCACGGTCGTTTCCCGTCCTGCGACGGCGGCGTGACCGTGCTGCCGCCGCTGCCCGGCGGTCTGGAGGCATCGATCGCCTTCACCGGGCACGCGGTGATCGCCACCGCCCTGGACCCCGGGGGCGTGCTCGCCCTGGGCCCCGACGGCTTCGGTGCCTCCCTGGCCCCCGACTTCCTCCGCCACCTCGCGGGCCCCGACGGGACGGTCGGCGTCACCGACGCCACCCTGACGGCCCGCGGCACCGGCGGAACGCCGCGACTGGGCGAACTCGGGGACGAGGCACACGATCACCCGCGCGTCCTGCACGCCCGCGAGCTGAGGACCGGCGTCAAGGTCTACGGCGACGAGCGAGGGCTGATCACGCTGGCGGACGGGCTTGCCGGACGGCGCGAACTGAGCATCGAACTGCATGCCCCGCACCACGGCAGCCACGGCCACGGACGCGGCCTGCTCGCGGACGCCCTCACGCTCGTACCGGCGGGCGAACCGCTCTTCGCCGCCGTGTCCCCGGGCAACGCCCGCTCGCTCCGCGCCTTCCTGGCCTGCGGATTCACTCCGATCGGCAGCGAAGTGATCCTCCGGCCCCGGCGACTTCGGACCCGGGGATGAGGGCAAGCTTCTCCGGCATCCGGCGGTACGCCCAGGACACCAGTGGCGGCGGCAGCATGTGACCGCCTCTCCGGAGGGTGCGTAGGGTCGTGCCATGGGCGTCGACATCACCACACTCATCGCCGACTGGTCCTGGCTGGCCGAGGTCCCGCCCTCGGAGCGGCTGGAGCGGCTGCGGGACGCCTGGTACGACGAGGCGACCGGGTTGTGGGACACCATGTCGGTGACATACGGGTGGGAGTGGCCGCGCGGGCCGCACAGCGGGTACTTCGGCGTGTACGAGTTCCCCGGCACCCTCGGCTCGTACAAGCCGCACTTCTGGGCGGGGGAGGCATGGGAGAAGGCCCGCGACCATGTCGACGCGGGCCTGCGGGCGGAGCTGGACGCGCTGCTCGGCGGGCTGATCTGGGACGGGCCGGACTTCGACGACGAGAAGCCGGACGAAAGCTACGACTTCTTCTCCGGGGGCTCCGGTCTGCTGGTCGCGAAGTCCCCGGCGGGCGTACGGGAACTGCTCGCGACCTGGGAGCGCGTACGCCCCCGGCTCGATGAGCTCCGCGAGCCCTTCGGGGAGCGCTCCGAAGCGTCCCGGTTCAGCGACTTCGACGCCTTCGTGCGCCTCCTGGCCAACTGGGGTGAAGTCCTGGCCGAGGCCGCCCGCCGGGGCTGGGGCATCGCAGGCGTGAACGGGTAGCGGTCACCGCCTGCGGGAGACGCCCAGCTCGATCAGGTAGCGCTTCGTCACCCGGCCCCCGTACCGCCCGTCGATCAGCTCGGCGATGGAGTCCAGCAGCCCGCGCCGGGCGGCCTCCGGGAGCGCCCGGTGCCCGGAGTACGTGCGCAGCACGTCCACGTACTCGGCCGTGGTGTACGTGACGTCGTGCTCGTAGCGGCGGAAGACCGTCGGGCCGAAGCGGCCGCTGCTCGCCACCTCATCCGCGTGGTCCCCGTTGCCGACCTCGGCGGCGGTGGGAGGCCGTGTCCCGGGCTTCGTCTCCGGGTCGTAGCGCTCGTAGCAGCGCTGGACCTCCACGAAGAACTCCTCGGTGCCGCCGCGCACATGCTGGGTGCGCACCACGGCGAGCGCGCCGCCCGACCGCAGCGCGTCGGCCGCCTTGGGCACGCGTACCGCCGGGTCGATCCAGTGGAACGCTGTGACGACGAGCACGGTGTCGTACGGCTCCGCGGGCAGCGGCCAGTCCTCGAACGCGGCCGTCACCACCTCCACGTCCGCCGCCCCGGCCAGATTGCGCCGGGCGACCGCGGCCATGCCCGGCCCCACCTCGACGGCGGTGATCCGGCAGCCCCGCCGGGCCAGCGGGACCGTGGCCTGCCCGGTCCCGCAGCCCACCTCCAGAACGCGGCTGCCGGGCCGCGCACCGGCGAGCTCCGCCAGGTCGTCGTAGAGCGCCGCCGGATACCCGGGCCGGGCCCGGTCGTACAGCTCCGCGTCCTCGTCGAACGTCCGCCGCAGCAGCTCCCGTCGGGAGTCCTCGGGGGTGTCGTCGCGGGGCGCGGGTGCGGTGGTTTCGGGCATGCGGGGCAGGCTACGGGGTCCGCTCGCCGGGCGCCCTCAGTTCCGCGCCCCGCAGAGCCCCGCCTCGACGGCGTTCTGGATGTCGTCGTCCTGGGCGTCCGTGCCGCCCGGGTCGAGGTTCACCATGACCGAGGTCTGCCGACCGTCCGCGGTGGCTCCGCCGGCGGTCTGGAAGCCGAAGATGTCGCCGCCGTGGCCCCAGTAGGAGCCGCCGCAGGGCAGCCACCGGCGCTCCAGGCCCAGCCCGTACGCCCGGCCGTCGCCCACCGGGCGGGCCTTCATCATCTCCCTGAGCTGCGCCGGTTCCAGCAGCCGACCGCCCACGAGCGCCTCCAGGAACCGGTTGAGGTCGGAGGCGCTGGAGATCATCTCGCCGGAGGCGCCCGCGACCGACGGGTTGACCGCGGTGGCGTCCATCAGCGGCGCGTCCTTGCCCGGGCGTACGTACCCGCGCGGATGCGGGCCGGGTATCGCCGGGTCGTCGCCGGGCACGGTGGTCGCCGTCAGGCCGAGCGGCTGGATGACGCGGCGGCGGATCTCCTCCCCGTACGGACGGCCCGTCACCTTCTCGATGACCATCCCGGCCAGCAGGTAGTTCGTGTTGGAGTAGTCCCAGCCGTGCCCGGGCCGGAACGTACGGGGCCGGTCGAGCGCCAGGTCCACCAGGTCGCGGGCTTCGTGGTGGGCGAGCGGGTCCGTCAGGATGTCCTGCGGGCTGAGGAAGTCGAGGTAGTCGGGCAGGCCGCTGGTGTGCTGGAGCAGGCGGCGTACGGTGACGCCCCGCCAGTCGCCGGGGTGGTCGCGGACGACGTCCGGCAGGTACCGCTCCACCGGTGCGTCGAGGGCGATGCGGTGCTCGCCGACCAGTTGGAGCACCACCGTGGCCACGAAGGGCTTGGTCATGCTGCCGATCCGGAAGCGGCTGTCTCCGCGTACCGGCTCCCCGCTGACCACGTCCGCGACGCCGCTGGTCAGCACCGTGGCGCCGTTCCGGCCGCGCGCTTCGACCAGCGCCCCGGGGGCGCCGTCGACGGTGGTCAGCCGGTGCAGGATGCCGGGGAGCGGTTCGGCCGGGCGCTCCGAGGCGGCGGCCGCACCGCCGGACTGCAGGCCCGCCGCCACCCCGAACGCCACGGCCAGGGCGAGCGCGCCGGACAGCGTCCGCTTGTGCTTGATCATGGGTCTCCTCCGTCGCGCGGCACCCTCACCGCGAGGTCGTCCTCCGTGTGACCCCACGATGTCCGACGGGCACGGGCGGGCGCGATGAGGTGATCATCCGTATCGGGGGTGGGGGCAGCCCCATGCCGGAAGTTTTGCTGGAATGGCCCCATGGCCGACACGCTGCACGACACCGACCTGCTCGTCATCGGCGGCGGCCCCGCCGGCTGCGCCGCCGTCCGGATGGCCGCCGGGGTCGGCCTGCGCACGGTGCTGGTCGAGCCGGACCGGCTGTGCCGGAACCTCTATCGCATCCCCGCCCTCGGCAACGTCCTCGGCGGCCACACCAACGGCCCCGCGCTCGCCGACGCCATCACGGCGGAGGTCCTGGGCACGGAGCTGTGCCGGGCCGAACTCGGTTGCCGCGTCACCGAGTTGCGCGCCGCCGACGACCAAGTGACCGTCACACTCGACACGGGGGCCCGCCTCACCGCCCCGTACGCCGTCGTCGCCACCGGCGTCGGGCCGCTCCAGCCGCGCGACGTCCCCTGGATCACCGCACCGGACGGGCTCACCCTCCCGCCGCTGTGGCAGGCCGGAGCGGAGGAGGGCCGGACCCTCCTCGTGCTCGGCGGCGACCGCCCGATCGGGACCTTCCTGCGCGCCCACCCGGACACGGACGCCCGCCTGCTCGTGGCGTACCCGGCGGCCGACGCGTACAAGACGGACGAGATCCGCGACGACCCCCGGGTCACGCTCGTCCCCGTCGACCACCTGACGCTCTCGGAGGCGGCGGAGGTGACCGCCCCGGAGGACCTGCGCCGCACACTCGCCGCGGACGCCGTCTTCCTCAGCCTCGGCAGCGCCCCCGCCGCCCCGCCGGGCGACCTGGTCCGGGGCTCGGACGGCTACTGCGCCCCCGCCGACCAGCACCCCCGCGTCCTCGTCGCCGGCGACCTCCGCTCGGCGCGCTACCAGCGCATCATGACCGCCCTGGGCTCGGGCAGCGAGGCGGCGCTGCACGCGTATTACGCGGGGCGGGACCTGCTCGGGCCGGATGCCGTCGGCGGGTAGTCGACCGGGGCCCGCGCACGGTCCATCTCGCGCCACTCGGGCCGCAGCCCGGTCAGGCTCGTCGTCAGGAAGTACGCGGCCCCGCACGTGAGCAGCATCGGCACGAGTCCGGTAGCGGTCACCGCGGCCCCGACCAGCAGCCCGCCGAGGGGGATTCCGGCCCAGGCCAGCGAGTCACCGAGCGCGTTGACCCGGCCCAGCATCCGGCGCGGCACCCGCTCCACGAGGACGGCCCCCATCACCGGGTTGACGAAGCCGGCACCGAACCCGCTGACGGCGAAGACGGCCAGCACGCCCCACAGCGGTGCGCCTGAGGCGAGCACCAGGAACCTCGGCGCTCCGGCCAGCAGGAATCCGGCGAGCACCACCACGCGCCGCGGCAGCCTGTGCGTGACGACGGCGGCGATCAGGCTTCCGGCGACCCCTCCGGCCCCCATCACGCCGCCCATCAGGCCGATTGCGCTCGGCCCGTTGCCGGAATCCCTGGCCCAGACCGGAGCGAGGACCGAGGAGAACGCCGCGTCCAGCAGGTTGGTGACGCCGATCATGACGATGGCGGTGAGCAGGAGCGGATCGCCGCGCAGGAAGGTGAAGCCCTCACCGAAGCGCCGCCAGTAACCTGGATCCGGCTCTTCCCCAGGGCCGGGCGCATCGTTGGCGGTGCGCCCCGCGCCACGGGGCAATGCGATCCTGATGACCACCGATCCCAGGGCGAAGCAGCCCGCGTTGACGGCGAGGGCGGTCAGCGGACCGAGCAGCGCCACCAGGGAGCCGCCGAGCGCCATGCCGACCGTGGAGGCGAGCCGCTCGATCACGCCGGACAGGCCCGTGGCACGCTCCAGCGGCACCTGACCGCGCTCGGCCGCTTCCGGAACCATCACTTCCTTGGCCAGGTCGCCGGGGCCCCGGGCTGCCCCGATCAGCGCGACCAGCCCCAGCAGTAGTGGGAAGGAGAGCACGTCCAGGACGTGCAGAACGGGAACCGTCGCGGCGGCGGTCGCGCTGGCCAGGTCGGTGGTCCAGGACACGGCCCGCGGCCCGGTTCGGTCCACCAGCGGTCCGGTGAACGCCTTGACCACCACGTAGGGGGCCATCTCGCAGAAGGCGACGAGCCCGGTGCGGCCGGCGCTGCCAGTCGTGGCGAGGACGAACCAGGGCAGCGCCACGACGGAGATCCGGGTGCCGGTCAGCGACATCGCCATGGCCGTCAGCACCCCGACGAGCGGCCGTAAGGACGTCGCGGTGGGTATGCCGCCGGTCTCCGACGGGCCCTCGGTCATGCTGCGGGTCCGTCTTCCGCTTCCGGGGGCACGGGATACGGCGACGCGCCGGGCGCGTCCAGTTCGGGCAGGACATACGTGATCGCGGTGACCCTCTCGGCCCCTTCGGGGGCGCTGGCAGCGGCCTCCGGTACGTCGCGCCGGTAGCGCGAGAGGACCTCTTTCAACTCCTGCTCCAGGGAGCCGGCTTCCTCAGGTGTGAGCCGCAGCGCCCAGTCGCTCATGTCGAAGGAGTTCCGCCACGCCGGGGGCATCGTCAGGAGCTCGTTCAGCGTCTGCTGCATGCGAAGGGTGTGGATGGCGGCGACGGACTGGAGATAGGCCAGGACGGCCTCGGGCTCCCGTTCGGCCAGCTCCGGGTCGTTGAACCAGATCGTGCGGTGCACCGACCGCCACCAGCGCTCTCGCGCGTTGCCGAGGCTGGAGTCCTCCTCCACGAAGCCGGCCGCGCCCAGCTGCCGCAGGTGGTAGCTGGCCGTGCCCGAGTTCACCCCCAGGCGCTCCGCGAGCCGGGTCGCTGTCGAGGGACCGTACTTCCTTAGCAGTCCGATCAGTTGTACGCGCACCGGGTGAGCCAGGGCGCGTAGTCCCTTGGCATCCAGAACGACGGAGTCCTTGTCGACGGCCGGGTCGTCCGGCCCCTTCACCACATCAGCCATGCGGCACACGATAGACCGCAAAGGTTTCTTCGCAAAGGGTTCTTCGCGAAGAACTGTTTGCGAAGAACCCTTTGTGAGTTCCTCACCCCGTAGTACGACACGCGCCCCGCCCATGCGACCGCGGACGTACCAAAGCGCGGACTCTGGGCGGACGTTGGGGCGTCGGGGTCCCGCCTAGCGTTCGGGGCATGAGAACTCGTCACCGCGCCCTGGCCGCCTCGCTCCTCGTCCTCGCCCTGGGGGCCACCGCCGTCCCGGCCGTCGCGGCCACGCCGTCGCCCGCCGGGAACGGCCCCGCGCTCACCGCACCCGCCCAGCAACTGCGGCTGCCCGCGCCGTCCGGGCCGTACGCCGTCGGCGAGGACACCGTGCACCTGCGGGACATCGGGCGCGCCGATCCGTACGTGCCGGAGGCGGGGGCGCGTGAGCTGCTGGTGTCCGTGTTCTATCCGGCGCAGGCCGGGAGCGGAGTGCGCGCGCCGTACATGAGCACGAAGGAAGCGGAACTGCTGCTGGAGTCACGGGGGTTGGGCGGAGTCATCGCGCCCGGGGTGATCGGGGCCACCGAGACGTACGCGCGCACCGGTGCGGCGCCCGCGCGCGGGCGGTTTCCGCTCGTCGTGCTGTCGCCCGGGTTCGGGGAGAGCCGCTTCACGCTGACGTCCCTCGCGACGGACCTGGCGTCCCGGGGATACGTCGTCGCGGCGGTGGACCACGCCCACGAGTCCCTCGCCACCGTCTTCCCGGGCGGGCGCGTCCTGCCCTGCGCCGCCTGCGACTACGTGGAGCGGGTCGGTGACGCGGGGCTCGCGGAGGTCGCGCGTAACCGGGCGAAGGACGTCCCGTTCCTGCTGGACCGGCTGACGGGCGGTCACCCCGCCTGGCGCCACGCCTCGATGATCGACCGGCGGCGCATCGGCATGGCCGGGCACTCCATCGGCGGCAACTCCGCCGCGTCCACGATGGCCGCCGACCGGCGCGTGCGCGCGGGCGTGAACATGGACGGAACCTTCTACGAGCCGGTCCCCGCCGCTGGGCTCCGGGGCCGGCCGTTCATGATGATCGGCACCGAGGTCGACCACACGTCCGGCGGCACCTTCGACACCACGTGGGACCGCGACTGGGCGCGCCTCGACGGCTGGAAGAGGTGGCTCACGGTGGCCGGCTCCGGCCACTTCACGTTCACCGACCTGCCCATGCTCGCTGCGGAGTTGGGCATCACCGACCCCTCGGCCCCGCTGCCCGCCGACCGCTCCGGCGACATCACCCGCGACTACGTCGCGGCCTTCTTCGACCTCCACCTCAAGGGCGTGCCACAGCGTCTGCTGGCCGGTCCGACGCCGGGGAATCCCGAGGTGACGTTCCAGGCGCCCGCGCGGTAGCGAGCGGTTGCGCGACGCGGGGGCTTCGATTATTACGCCGTAATAATCGAAGCCCCCGGGCGCGAGATCAGACGGCGCCCGCCGTCTCCGCGGTCGGCTCGTTCGGCGTGGCAGTCGGCTTGACGTGCTCGTTGACGCGCTTGCCGAGCAGGATGAAGAGCAGGATCAGCCCCACCGTCAGGAGGATGTGGCCGAGCCCGGCGGTCAGCGGCACGGCCTCCGCGATGTGGTCCTCGTCGCGGCCGAGCACCGTCAGGATGCCGTGGACGCCCATCATCGCCGTCGAGATGGCGATGCCGATGTTGTAGAACCAGAAGAACGCGGTGAACAGCTTCGAGCCGGACAGCCCGAAGACCTTGTCCAGGGCGAGAACGATCAGGAAGACGAGCATGCCCAGCGCCAGCAGGTGCGTGTGCATGAGCGCCAGTTGCGTATCGCCGTGGAAGTCCTTGATTTTCGTGAACTCCCGGTAGAAGAGCCCCGAGATCACTCCGACGATCATGTAGACGTGTGCTGCGTAATACGACTTCCGCATGGCGGAGTTCGCCCCCCTGGGTCGAATACCGTATTGATCGCGGCCATTCAAGCACCCTGTCCCGCGCGCAAGGCGTTTCACGCAGCTCGCCGGGGGACTTCGCGAGCGGGCCTCAAGCCGCCTTCGAGCGCTTCTCGTGCGCGATTGGGCTGCCGGTCCCGCCCGACTCCAGGATCAGAAGGGTCAGAAGTGCGTGCCGATCCCGAACGCCTCGCGGATCTGCGCCATGTCGTGGAGGTCCTGGCCCCTGGGCTCGTAACCCTGGTGGAAGTAGACCTGCTGCGCGGCGGACAGACAGGGCACGGTGCGGCCCCCGACGCTGCCCGTGACGAAGCAGTCCGCGGGATAGACGAACGGTTTCCCGGGCTCCAGGGACTCCTGAAGGGCGCTGCCGTCCGGGCCGAACGAGAGCGGGTGCAGGTCGATCTGACGCCCCGTCCCGTCCGTGACGACGAACCGCGCGGGCCGCCAGTCGAGCGTTTCGGTGAACCCGGCCGCGGCGAGAGCGGCGACGACGGCCGGCTCCTGCTCCAGGCGGTGCATCAGGTCAAGATCCTGGTGCTCCCGGGTCTGCCGGCCCACCAGGGCATCGATGCCCCAGCCCCCGCCGACCCAGACGTCCGCACCTGCCTCCCGCAGCAGATCCAGGATCTCCAGCACATCGTCGGCCGTCATGCGGTCCCGTCCCTTTCGAGGTGTGCCGTCCCGCCCCAGAGCCGCAGGCTCAGGCGGCCGCCGTCGCCCTGCCAGTGGGACAGCGAGGCGTTGGGCACCGGCGGCACGTCCTCAGGGGCGGCGGCCCCGACGCCCGCCAGGGCGAAGCGGACGGCGACGACCGTCGCGTCGTGCGCGACGAGCAGCACGCGCCGCCCGGGCGCGGCCCGCTCCAGATCGGCCACGCAGCCGCGCACCCGCAGGGCGACATCGGCCAGCGATTCCCCGCCCGGCGGGCGGTGGAACCACTCGCCCAGGCGGTCGCGGCGGGCGGCCTCCTCCGGGTCCCGCGCCGCCAGCGCGGCCGGCGGATACAGCTCGAAGACGCCCATTTCCCGGTCCCGCAGCCGCTCGTCCACCAGAAGCGGAGGCGGAGCGACGCCCTCACCGGTTGCGTACCCGGCCATCAACTGCCAGGTCTGCCGGGCCCGTACGTACGGCGAGCAGACGACGAGGTCCAGCTCACCGGCGTACTCCACGAGCCAGCGCCCGAGCGCCCGCGCCTGCGCCTGCCCGAGCGCGGACAGCGGTACGTCGCGGTCGCGGCCTTCCAGGCGTGCCGCGCCCGCCTCGGCGAAGGCGACGTTGGCGGTGCTCTGCCCGTGCCGGACCGCCCACAGCCCGCCGAGCGCGTTCGGCACGGCGAGGGGCGCCCCGCCCGGTCCCCCTTCGGGACGCCAGGGCGCCGGCTCGCCGCTTTCCCGTACCGCGTCTGTCATGCCGTCAGGGTAGGGCCCGCGAGGTCAGGCCGTGGTCGACGGCTTCTCGCGGAGGGCGTCGACCACCGCGCGTTCCAGGACCGCCGAGGTGTTCGTGACGGTGCCCCTCCGGCCCATGGAGGTGTCCCGGATGAGGTAGGTCCGCTCGCCCAGGTACGCCAGGGTCTTCGCGTCGAAGATCCAGGCGGTGCGCCAGCCGGCGCGCTCGTTGTCACGGGCCACGCCGATGCCGTGCCGCCCGGCCGCGTCCACCGCGTCGGTGTCCACGCTCACACCGGGAATCCTCGCCGCGGCCTTGTACAGGGCGGCCGCGGTCCGCGGCGGCATCAGGGTCTCCCGCAGCAGATCCCCGATGGCCTCGAAGGCGTCCTGGTCCGGGTCCCGCTCGCCGGCCGGGGTGCTCCGCGCGTCCTGGTCCGCGGTGATCTCGGCGGCGAGGCGGCGGAGCAGGGCGTCGGGGTCGGTGGGCAGGGAGGCGAGCCAGGTGTACGTCGGCCGGTTGAGGCCCGCCGGACAGCCGACGGGCTTCTCGCCGTCCGGGACGCCGACCGTGATCGGGTAGTACGTGCCGTCCTGGTGGATCAGGCCCTCGTCGATCACCGGTCCGGACTTCTGCGTCATCCAGACCTCGCGCTCACCGGGCCTGCCCAGTTTCACCGGACCGCCGAACGCGCCCGTGTTCTCGGCCTGCAACGTCCTGACGTACACGTACTGGGCGTCGGTGACCTCGATGGTGTCGCTCTTCGACGCGACCGTGGCGATCCGGTCCAGCAGCACGGTCGCGCCGCGCGGGGCCGTGGCGGTGGCGGCGGTGCGGGGGGTTTCGTCCCGGCCCGTCACGGCGAGGGTCGTGAACAGGATCCCGCCCAGGGCCAGCCCGGCGGCGGGCAGCAGGACGGCGGGGCGCAGGAGGCGCGGCCGGGGGCGGGCGGTGGTGCGGTCGCCGTCCTGGTCGATCAGCTGCATCAGGGTTTCCTTGTGGTGGAGATGGCGGCCCGGGGGCAGGTCCCGTTCGGCCGGGGCCGGCAGCAGCCGGGCCAGTTCCTCGCGTTCGGCCCCGGTGGGGCCGGAGGTGCGGTCGTTCATCGGGCTTCCTCCTGGATGGGCAGGGCCACGAACGCGGCCCTGCCCTGTACCTCTCCGCGACGGGTGTGGGGTTCCGTGCCGTTGTCGTTCCGTTCCCGGGCCAGCCGCTCGTCCGTGAGCCGCCGCAGCCGTTCGCGCGCGCGGGACAGCCGCGACCGCACCGTGCCCACCGGGACGCCGAGCGCCTCGGCGGCCTTCGCGTAGTCGAGGCCCGACCAGACGCAGAGGGCCAGCACCTCGCGGTCCTGGCGGCGCAGTCCGTCCAGCGCCTGCCGTACCGCGGCGAGCCGCCGGGTGTCGTCGACCTGGCCGGCCGTGGCGTCCGCGATGTCCGCGACGGGTGCGGGGGCGGGGCGGCGGGCCAGGAAGGCGAGGCGCCGCCCGGTGCCCCGGTTGGCGTTGCGCGCCTTGTTGGTCGCGATGCCGAGCAGCCACGGCAGCAGCGATTCGCCCTCCGGCTCGACGGAGTGCCGGGTGCGCCAGGCGGCGAGGAAGGTCTCGGACATGACCTCCTCGGCCGTCGACCAGTCGCCCGTCAGCCGGTAGGCATGGTTGTAGACCGGCCGCGCGTACTCCTCGTAGAGCGCGGCGAACGCCTGGCGGTCGCCCGCCCTGATGCGTGTGCGCATGCTCTCCCGGTCTTCCTGATCATCACATCTCACACCTCTACCTCTCCGCCCGGTGCGGCGGGTTCCCGTGACCCCCGCCACACCGGGGGGTGCGTCAGACGGCGGCCGGTGCGAATTCCGCCGGAAGGCGCGGCGGAGTCCCCCGGGTCCATACGATCCGCAGCGCGGTGGCGGAGATCCGCCAGCCGTCGGCCGTCCTGACCAGCTCCGTTTCCGTGTGCCCGGCGGAGACGAAGACGTCGTCCGGGCCGCCCGCGAGGACATGGGTGCTCAGCTGGGCGCCACGAACCGTGGCCCTGTCGCCGTCGACCTCGATGACGTTGTTCGTGCCGAAATGCGCGGTCCGGTCGAACAGCGCCATTCCCTGCCGCACCCGGTCCAGCACCGCATCGCGGCCGTGGACGGTGCCCACGGGCATCTCGGCCGTGACGTCCTCGGTGTGGAAGGCGCGAGCCCACTCCTCGTCGAGGACTCCGTGGTCCAGGGAATGGAGGTAGCGGTCCAGGAGGTCGGTGATCTCGGCACGGTCGGTCAGGTTTCGCAGCTGCCGCCGCATCTCTTCGGTATCCATGGTCACAGGCTCATCCCTCAAGCGGACTTGAGGTCAAGGAGATCTTTCCGGCACTGTCAGACCCCTCTGGGATGCTCCGGTGATGGAGACCGAGACGGAGACCGGGATGACGGTTCAGCTGGTGATCGACTGTGCCGATCCGCAGCGGATGGTGGCCTTCTGGGCCGAGGCCCTGGGTTACGTTCCCGAGCCGCCGCCGGAGGGGCATGCGAGCTGGCGCGCCTACTGGGAGGACATGGGGGTGCCCGAGGAGGAGCTGCCGCAGGGAGCGGGGGACGTGCCGGAGTCGATCTTGGATCCCGGCGGGCGGGGGCCGCGGGTGTGGTTCCAGAAGGTCACGGAGGTGAAGACGCTCAAGAACCGGTGGCACTTCGACCTCAAGGTCGGCGGGGGGCGTGCCGTGCCGCTGGAGGTCCGCAAGCAGCGGGTCGACGCCGAGGTGGCGCGGCTGGTCGGGGCCGGGGCCACGGTGGCTGAGGTCAGGGAGCTGCCCGACATGGAGTTCTACGCCACCGCGATGCTGGACCCCGAGGGCAACGAGTTCGACGTGGTCTGACGGTCACCGCCGTGCGTGGACGGCGGTGACCGGTGGCGACGGCCAGCGAGGCCGCGCGACGGCTACCGTGCCCCGAGGTCGTACGCGATCCCCTCGGCGACCGCCCGCAGCTTGTCCGGGTTGGCCACGTTGTGGATCGCGGCGATGCGCCCCTGCGCGTCGAAGTCGAAGGTCACGGTGGCGACGACACGGTCCGGGCCGCTGAACACCATGCCCGGACCGCCGTTGATCTCGGCGAGCTCCGCCTTCATGTCGGCCGGTTCGACTCCCTGGTAGGCGACCGTGCCGATTGCCGAGAACCAGCCCGCCACCGTGGCAGCGCCGGTCACCGGGCGCAGCGCCTGACGGACCTTGCCGCCGCCGTCGGTCCACAGGGTGACGTCGGGGGAGAGGAGTTCGAGGAGGGCGTTGACGTCACCGCCCGTCGCGGCGGCGTGGAAACGTTCCGCCGCCTCGCGCTGCCGCGCCCGGTCCGCCTCGAAGCGCGGGCGCCGGGCCCGCACATGCTCACGGGCGCGGTGCGCGGCCTGCCGTACCGCCGCCTCGGAACGCTCCACCGCCTCGGCGATCTCGGCGTGGCTGAAGGCGAACACCTCCTTCAGCACGAACACCGCGCGCTCCAGCGGACTGAGCGTTTCGAGCACCACCAGCATGGCCATCGACACCGACTCGGCGTCCAGCGCGGCCGATTCGGCGTCCGGGACGGGTTCGGAGGGCCCGCCGGTCAGGACGGGCTCCGGCAGCCACGGCCCGACGTACGTCTCCCGCTTGTGCCGGGCGGACCGCAGCCGTTCGAGCGCCAGGTTCGTCACGATCCGGGTCAGGTACGCCTTGGGGTCGGCCACGTGCGAACGGTCCGCGGCGGACCACTTGAGCCAGGCGTCCTGGACGCAGTCCTCGGCATCGGCGGCGGTGCCGAGGACGCGGTACGCCACGGAGAACAGCAGCCGCCGGTACTCCAGGAACACCTGCTGGCCGGAATGGGCGAAACGGTCGGTGTCGCTGGTCACTTGTCTCCTCGGACGCGGGTGAAGCGGCCGCCGCGCGGCCAGAACGCGCCCGACGCGGGCATCTTCTTCATACGGCCGTACGTCGGCCAGGGCGAGGCGGTCACGGTCTCCTTGTACCGGACGGCCGCCGCCCCCACCAGGCAGATCCGGCGCGGGCTGTCGTCGGGCCGGGTGAACTGGACGACCGCGTCACCCCGGCCCAGGCTCACCGGTGTGTGGTAGTAGCCGAACCGGAAGGGCTTCGGCTGCTTGCCCCTGAGGACCCGGTCGATCGACAGGGCCGCGTGCACCCCCGTCGGCATCCCGCCCTGGCAGGTCCCGTGCATGACCCCGTAGCCCTGCCGGATCGCGGCCGCGTCGCCGACCGCGTACACCTCGGGGTGCGAAACGGAGCGCAGCGACCGGTCGGTGACGATGCGTCCGCGCTCGTCCACCTCCAGGCCCGCGGCGGCCGCCAGCGGTGCCACCCGCGTGCCGCCCGTCCACAGGACGGCGTCGGCCGCGATGCTCTCGCCGCCCTCCAGCTCCACCGAACCGGCGAGCACCTTCACCACGCCCGCGCCGCCGCGCACCCGCACCCCGAGACGGTCGAGGGCGCCCCGCACATGCGCCGCCGCCTTGTCGTTCATGGTCGCGCCGGGCTCCGCGCCGCCGAGCAGGACCACGTCGAGGCGGGGGTACCGCTCGGCGATCTCCGCCGCCGACTCGATGCCGGTGAGTCCGGTGCCGACGACGGCCACGGTGCCGCGGCCGGCGTCGCGGCCGAGGGCTTCCAGCCGCTCGGCGAGGAGTTGCGCGTCCTCGGCGCTGTCCAGCGTGTACGCGTGGTCGTCGGCGCCCGGCACCGACGAGGTGTCGGCGACCCCGCCCAGCGCGTACACCAGCGTGTCGTAGGACAGGACGCGCTCGTCGTCGACGCGTACGGTCCTCGCCCCGGCGTCCACCGCCGTCACCCAGCCCCGCGTGAACCGCGCGCCCGTGCCCTCCAGCATCTCCGGGACGCTCATCGTGCCGAGGGGGCGGCCGGTGGCGGTCATGTGCAGCCGCATCCGCTCGGTGAACCGTTCCCGCGCGTTCACCACGGTCACCCGCACGGCGTCCCGCCGCTTTCCGGTCCGGGCGGCCAGTTGCACGGCCGCGGCCATTCCCGCGTACCCGGCCCCCAGAACCACCACGTGGTGCGTGTCCTCCGTACGGGTCCTCCGCTGTGTGTTCATGACCGGCCCTTCCCTCATCGGTTGCTGACGACCAGGGGATGGGGCGGAGGCCCGGGATGTGACATGGCGCGATTGTGGCGCGCGTCATAGGTAACCTCTTATACTGGTTACATGAACGCTGCGCCCCTGGGACTGACCCTGCGGTCCGTCACCGGTGTCACCTACCGGTTCGACCCGGGCGCCCTGTGCCTGGAGCTGCTGACGACCGGCGGCCCGGGGCCCTACCAGCGGTACGAGGTGCTGCACGGGCCCGCCGACGTCACCGCCTGGGCGGAACGCTCCCGGCTGACGCCCACCCCCGAGCTGGCCGTCTCCGCGGTGGAGGTCGAGGCGCTACGGATGCTGCGCGACGCGCTGTTCCGCGTGGTCATCGCCCACACGCGCGGCGAACCGCACCCGCCCGGCGACCTGGCGGTGATCAACGAGGCCGCCGCCCGCCCGGCCCTGGCTCCCGCCATCGCCCCGGACGGCAGCCGCCGGTGGTCGGGCGCCCCCGCCGGCACGGCGCTGGCCGCCACCGTCGCGCGCGACGCCGTCGAGCTGCTGACCGGCGCCCACGCGCACCGCATCCGCACCTGCGCCGCCGAGGACTGCCACCTGATCTACGTGGACACCTCGCGCCCCGGCCGCCGCCGCTGGTGCTCGATGGAGCACTGCGGCAACCGGCACAAGGTCAGGGCGCTGCGCGCCCGTCACTCCGAGGAAGGATGACCGATGCCCACCGGACTCACCAGGGACACGGGCTGGCAGATCGGCGTGTCCCGCACGCTGCCCCATCCCCCGCCCGTCGTCTGGGACTTCATCAGCGGTCCCGAAGGACTCGCCCTGTGGCTCGGCTCGGACACGGAGCTGACCCCGGAGCGCGGCGCGCCCTACCGGACGGCCGCCGGAGTGACCGGTGAGGTGCGCGGCTACCGTCCGGCGGACCGCATCCGCGTCACCCACGGCACCACCACGCTCCAAGTGGCCATGGCCCCGGCCGCCGACGGCGCCCGCACGATGCTCCGCTTCCACCAGGAACACCTGGCGAGCGCGGAGGAACGCGAGCGGCAGCGCACCCACTGGCAGCGGGTGATGGATCAGGTGGAGGCCGCGCTGGACCGGCCGTAGGAGCTCTCGCTTCTGTGCCGGCCGTCAGTGGGCGGCGGCCGGTGTGTAGTCCTCGACGGTCATCGCGTTGTAGTGCCGCGCGCTGCCCGTCGTCAGGCGGAGCAGTGCCCGGCCCGGGGCCGCCGGGAGGGCGGAGACCAGACGGGCGCCCTGGGCCAGGCCCCAGCCGCCCAGCCGGGACGTGGGGATCAGCGTCCGCGCCGCGCTCGACGCGACCGCACGGCTGCCGCGTACGTGCTCCGCCATCACCCGCTCGTACGCGGGGAACGCCCGCTCGTGGTCGCCCCCGGCGCGGGCCAGCTCCCCGGCCAGGACGTACGCGCCGACCACGGCCAGCGTGGTGCTGCCGCCGACCGCGGGACCGGGGCAGTAGCCCGCGTCCCCGACGAGCGTCACCCGCCCCCGCGACCAACTGTCCATCCGGAGCTGGCTGATCGAGTCGAAGTAGAACGCCGGGGCACGGTCCAGCTCCCCCAGCCACCCGTCCACCTGGGCGTGCAGCCCGGCGAAGGCCCCGCGCACCAGCTCCTTCTGCCGGGGCACGTCCCGGTGGTCCCAGTCGAGTTCGCGCGCGCTCCGGAACAGGAACAGGACCCGCGCGTCGTCCAGATGGCGCGCCCCGTACGCCCCGGCGGTGCGGCCCACCCCGACGTGCATCAGCAACTCCCCGTCCAGGCCGGAGACGTCCGGCAGGCTCAGCACCGCGAAGTACGCCCCGAGGAAGGAGTCGCGGCCCGCGTCCGCGCCGAAGACGAGGCGGCGCACGGTGGAGTGCAGCCCGTCCGCGCCGACGACGAGATCGAAGCGGCGGGGAGCGGCGCGCTCGAACGTCACCTCGCAGCCCGCCCCTTCGGCGGCCGAGGTGACCGAGGTGACCGAGTCGCCGAAGACGTACTCGACGTCGTCGCGGGTCGCGGCGTGGTAGATCGTCGTGAGGTCGTCGCGCATGACCTCGACGTGCCGGTCGGAGGCACCGCCGAAGATCTTGGTGAGGTCCGCCCGGACGGGCCGCCGGGCGCCCTCCCGGAAGACGCTCAGCCGGTCCGTGCCGGTGGCCCGCTCCTCGATGCGCGGCAGCACCCCCATGCGCTCCGAGATGTCCACGGCGGGCCGGAACAGGTCGACCGCGTGGCCGCCGGTCCTGCGCGGCGCCGGGGCGCGCTCCACGACGGTGACCTCGAAGCCGTACCGGGTGAGCCAGTGGGCGAGCACCGGACCGGCGATCCCGGCCCCGGAGACGAGAATCCGCACGACGCCCTCCCCTCAGCCGTGCAGCGCGGCGAAGTCCAGCAGGGGCCCCGCGACCCGGGGCGGGTCCTCAAGGATGGGCGAGTGCCCGAGCCCCGGCAGCAGTTCCACCCGGGCACCCGGGACCGCGTGGTAGTCGGCGGCGGACGAGGAGCGCCAACGGCGGTCGTCCTCGCCGAAGAGCACCAGCAGTGGCTTCCCGGGCACCGCCAGGCGCTCCGGCAGCGCCCGCTCCTCCAGATACGCGCGGGTGGCCCGCATGGTGGCCGTGAAGGAGTGCGACGTCATGGCGCGCACCTCGCCCAGCAGCGCGTCCGGCACCCGGTAGCCGGGCCGGCTGAAGCCCGTGCTCGCGAGCTGCCGGATCTGCTCGTCGCTCGGCGGCCACTGCGCGGGACCGGCGGCGCCGGAAGCGGTGGCGATGAACGCGCCCAGGTTCGGCCCGGTGTTGACGAGCACCACCGCCGACACCAGCCCGGGGCGCTCCTCGGCGAGGGCCGTCGCGGTCACCCCGCCGCTGGAATGGCCCACCACCACGGCCCGCCCGGCACCGAGCCGGTCCAGCACCTCGCCGGTCCGCCGCGCCTGGTCCGGGATCGCGTAACGGCCGTCGTCCGGCTTGTCCGAGCCGCCGTGCCCGAGCAGGTCCACCCGTACGACGCGGTGTGTCCCGGGTGCCGTCAGCAAGGGCACCAGCGCGTCCCACGAGCGGGCCGATGATGCCGATCCGTGGATCAGCAGGAACACGGGGGCCTCGCGCGGCCCGTCCTGGCACACATGGATGGTGTCGCCGTCGTCCAGCGTGAGGAGCGACGATCCGGTGGTCCTGGAAGCAGTCATGCCCCCACTGTCGCGACCGGCCCCGCCCGCGTATTGAACGAATGTTCCGGGCGGCGGGCACGGTCCCCCTCGTAGCATGGAGGGGTGAACACGTTCACGCACGGTACGGCTGTGTGGGACGTCGCCCGTCCGCAGCGGCCGAGCCGGGTGGCCGGAGTCACGATGGCCGGGTTCGGCGTGCTCGACCTGGACGCGTTGCGCATGGTCCCGCACCCCGCGGTCACGCTGCTCCTCGAATTCGGCGCCGGCACCCCCGTTCTCGACCGCGCTGCCGGTGAGCAGCAGCGCGGGTGCCTGGCGGCCGGGCCCGGGCTCGGTGCCGGGGGAGCGGTGCGGGTGCGCGGGGAGAACGTGGAATGCGTACAGGTGCGGCTGTCCCCGGTGATCGCCCGCGCGGTCCTCGGCGTGGAGCCCTCCGAGCTCGACGGCGCCGTCGTCCCGCTGGACGCCCTGTGGGGCCGCGAGGCGTACCGGATCCGCGAACAGCTCGGCGAAGCCCCGTCCTGGCAGGCCCGCTTCGCGCTCGTGGACGCCCTGATCACCCGCCGGTACGGGGCCGGGGCTCCGGTGGACCCGGAGGTGGCGTGGGCCTGGCGGCGGCTCACGGCGGAGCACGGCCTGCCGCGGGTGGACGAACTCGCCGCCGACGTCGGCTGGAGCCGCAAGCGGTTGTGGTCCCGCTTCCGTTCCCAGCTGGGCCTGCCGCCCAAGCGCGCGGCGACCCTGATCCGCTTCGACCACGCCGCCCACCGCCTGGTCGCGGGCGAGGGCCCGGCCCGGGTGGCCGCCGACGCGGGGTACGCCGACCAGTCCCACCTGCACCGCGACGTCATGGCGTTCACGGGGGCCACCCCGGCGACGCTGGCCGCCGAACCGTTCCTCGCGGTGGACGACCTTGCCTGGCCGGGGCGCTGACGGGGGGCGTTGGAGCGGCCCGAGGACGCGGTGGGCGGGGCGAACGCCTCTTCCAGATCACCGACCCCAACGGTGTGGTCGTCCAGTTCGTGGAGTGGGCCGCCCCGCAGGAAGCCTGAGGCCCCAACGCCACTGACAGGGAAGGGGCTTAGGGTGTGGGCGGCCCGCAGCGCGCGGGGTCGCCGGGGTCACACGACGCCCCGGACACGGGCACCGGGGGGCGGACGACATGGCCGACGCGACGGACACCGCCAGTCGCCATCCCGCCCCGCCCGACCGCCGCGTCCTCCTCGTCGCCGGCGGGGTCTTCGTCCTCCTCATGGCGCTGTCCACGCGCTACGGCTTCCACATCGACGAGCTGTACTTCCTCGACTCCGCCCGGCACCTCCAGGCGGGTTACGTGGACCAGCCGGTCCTGGCCCCGCTGCTGGCGCGCCTCTCGCTGGAACTGTTCGGCGTGTCGGAGGCCGGGCTGCGGCTCTGGCCCGCGCTCGCCGCCGCCGGCACGGTCGTCGTGGGCGGGCTGACGGCGCGGGAGCTCGGCGGCGCCCGGCGGACGCAGCTCGTCGCGGCGGTCGCGACTGCCGCCATGCCCGTGCTCCTGGGCGGCGCGCACCTCGCCAACACCACGTCGTACGAGGTGCTGGCGTGGGCGGCGATCGCGCTCGTGGTCGTACGGATCGGCCGCACCGGCGACACCCGCTGGTGGCTCGCGGCCGGGGCGCTCGTCGGGATCGGGGCCGAGTTCAACCACCTCGCCGGCATCCTCGGGACCGTCCTGGTGGCCGCCGTCCTGCTCGGCCCGGCCCGGCGCACGGTGGCCGACCGGTGGCTCCTGGCGGGGGCCGTGCTCGCCGTGCTGCTCGTGCTGCCGGACCTGTGGTGGCAGGCGCACCACGACTGGGCCATGTTCGAGATGACCCGGGCGCTCAACGAGAAGAACGGCGGCCCCGGCCACATCCCCACCTGGATCGTCGGCCAGCTCGCGACGGCCGGGTTCGCCACGGCGGTCCTGTGGTTCGCGGGCCTGCGCTTCCTGTGGCGCTCCGGCCGGCCCGTGTGGCAGTGCCTGGTCGCCGCGTATGCCGTGCTGTTCGTGCTGTTCGCCGTGACCACGGGCGCCCAGATCTACTACCTGGGCGGCCTGTACGTGTGCCTGCTGGCGGCCGGTGCCGTCGGGCTCGACGGGTGGCTGCGCGCCCGCCGCGACCGCGTGCGCTCCCTCATCACCGCGACCGCCGTTTCGACCGCGCTGCTCGCCGTCATCGTCCTGCCCGTCCTGCCGGCCAGCGCGGTCGCCTGGACGTACGGCGTCAGCACGAACACGGGGGAGACCCTCGGCTGGCCCCAACTCGTCGGCACCGTCAGCCGGGTGTGGGACGGTCTCCCGCCGGAGCAGCGCGCACACGCGGTGATCTACACGGCCGACTACGGGGAGGCGGGCGCCATCAACGAACTCGGGCGCGGCACCGGCCTGCCGCATGCCGTGAGCGCCCACAACACCGACTGGTGGTGGGGCCCCGGCGACCCGGCCGCCACCACGGTCCTGGCGGTCGCCCCCGGCCCGGATCACGCCCCCGACTACGAGACCCGGCTGCGCCGGTACTTCCGGCACGTAACCGTGGCCGCCGGCCTCACCAATCCGTACGGCATGCACAACGTGGAATGGGGCGGTCATGTCTACGTCTGTACGGGGCCGCGCCGCCCCTGGGGCGAGATGTGGCCGGAGCTCCGTCACTACGGATGAGGCGCACAACACCCCCTAGCGTGGGCCCATGGATTCCTTCTCGCGTTCCTGGACGGCGCTGCTCGACGCCGTGGCCGGCCTTCCCGACGAGGACTTCGGGAAACCCTCGGGCTGTACGGGGTGGCTCGTCCGGGACCTGGTGTGCCATCTGGTCATCGACGCGCAGGACGTCCTGATCACCCTGGTCACCCCCGCCCACGAGCCCGCCACGGCCGACGCGCCCGGCTACTGGAACCTCCTGCCAGGACCTCCGACGGGTGACGACCCGCTCGACGCGCTGATCCCCCGGCTGGCGGCCGCGTACGGCGAACCGCGCTGGCTCAAGCACCACATCGACGACGTCGGCACGGCGGCCGTCCGCGCCGCCGGTCTCGCGGACCCG
This sequence comes from Streptomyces sp. NPDC041814, assembly GCF_055590565.1. NCBI lineage: Bacteria > Bacillati > Actinomycetota > Actinomycetes > Kitasatosporales > Streptomycetaceae > Streptomyces > Streptomyces sp. NPDC041814. Next base: position 86,906 of record NZ_JBVJAM010000012.1, read on the forward strand.
GCCGCCCGGGTCCGTACGCAGGACATGGTCCTCACGGTCGCCGACTACCTCTCGGCGTACGTCCTCGAAGGCACCCTGCACCACCTCGACCTCGTGGCCCACCTGCCCGCCGTCCCCGGGCCGCCCGCCGGGACCCTGTCCGTGGCCCGCACCGCGCTGGAGGCCGTCGCGGGGACCGCGTTCCCCGCCTCGTTCACGGACGCCGACGCGCTGCGGATCGGCACGGGCCGCAGCACACCGACCGCCGCGCAGACGGCGGCCCTGGGCGACCTGGCGGCGCGGCTCCCGTACATCCTCGGTTGAAGCGGGCGAAGCGTCAGGTTGTCGCGGCTGCCCTGCGCGCCCTGCGCGGGAAGGACGGGCCGACCACGGTCCCGGGGCGGGGCCGGCCGCCTGCTCGTCCTCCTGACCACCCGCCTCCTGCCCCGCCGCAGGACCCTCGCCCTGCTCGCGGGGCCCGGCTCAGAGCGCGCCGTTGTCGGGTAGGGCGAGCCACCACGGATGGGCGCGGGCCCATGCGATGGTGTCGGCCAGTCCGTCGCGCAGGGACGTTCCGCAGGTCCAGCCGAGCTCGCTCCTGGCCCTGGAGTTGTCCGGGACCCGGCGCAGCAGGTCCTCGTACGCCGGTCCGAGCCGGTCCTTCGTGTCCACCTCGATCACGGCACCCTCCGACCCGGCGAGTCCGACGACCAGGCGCACCACCTCGCCGACCGTGGTCTCGTCCATGCTGCCGATGTTGAACACGCCGCCCGCCGCCGAGGGCTTCTCCGCCGCCAGGACGGTGCCCTCGACGCAGTCGCTCACATGGGTGAAGCAACGGGTCTGGAGGCCCTGGTCGTAGACCACCGGGGCGAGGCCGTTGAGCACGCGGTGCACGGTGCGGCTCACGATGTACGCGGGGCGCTGACGGGCCCCGTACACGTTGAAGTAGCGGACGACCGTCGCCTCCAGGCCGTGCTGGCGGGCGAACGCGAAGGTCATGTGCTCGGCGAGCGCCTTGCTGGTCGAGTACGTCCAGCGGTCGGCGGTCGTGGGGCCGAGCACACGGTCCCCGTCCTCGGCCCAGGGCACGACCGGGTTCTTGCCGTAGACCTCGCTGGTGCTCGCCGCCACCACCTTCGCCCCGGCCCGGGCCGCCGCCTCCAGCACATTGCGCGTGCCGGTGAAGTTGACGTCGATCACGTCGAGCGGCCGGGCGAGGTACTGGTCCACGCCGACGACGGCGGCCAGGTGGTAGACGGCATCGGTACCGGGAGGGATCGCGGCCGTGAGCGCGTCGGCGTCCCGGATGTCGCCCCGGACGTGGAGCGCCTGCTTGCGCACGTCGTCGTCCATGTCGGCCGGGTACGGCGCGGCGTCGAAGACGGTCACCTCGTCGCCGCGGGCCACCAGGCGTTCCACCAGATGGCTTCCGACGAACCCGCAGCCGCCCGTGACGACCACACGCCGCGCGCTCATCGGCCGATCCCGAGGTAGCGGTAGCCCAGCCCACGCAGCACGGCGATCTTCTCCTTCGAGTAATAGGCGCGCCCGTCCATGACGACGCACGAGTCGGCGACGGCCAGCCCACCGAAGTCGATGTCCTCGAACTCCTTGTGCAGGGCCAGCACGGCGATGCAGTCCGCGTCGCGCACCGCCTCGTCCACCGTGGCGCTCGGCCGTACGCCCAGCAGTTCCTCCGCCTGCACGGTGTCCACCAGCGGATCGTGGACGCGTATCCGCACCCCCGCCGCCGCGAGCGCCCGGACCACCGCCCGGGCGGGGCTGCTGCGCAGGTCGCTGGTGTTGTTCTTGAAGGCGACGCCCAGGACCGCGACCGTCGAAGCGGCCGGGTCCTTGCCGAGCGCGGTCAGCTCGTCGGTGATCAGCCGCGCGGTGTGCTCGGGCATGCCGTCATTGACCGCGCGGCCCGCCGGTACGGTGAGGAGGTCCACGTCGTGGCCGCGTGCCGCCCGCCACACCATCCACGGGTCCTTGGTGAGGCAGGAGCCGCCGACACCGGCGCTCGGGCGCAGGATGTTGACGTGGCCGCTGCCCTTGGGGATGGAGTTGGCCGCGTCGATGACGTCGAGGACGTCCACCCCGTACAGCGCGCAGAACTTGGCGAGTTCGTTGGCGAGGGCGATGTTGAGATCGATCCACCAGTTGTCGGCCAGCTTCACGATCTCGGCCGCTTCGAGGGAGTCCTGCTCGATCACCTTGACGCCCAGGGCGCGCCGCCAGAAGTCCGCCGCCGCCCGGGTGCTCGGCGCGTCGAGCCCGCCGACCACGATGGGGAACGCGCGCAGCTCGGCGAGCGCGGTGGACTCGGCGAGCCGTTCGGGGCTGTAGGCCAGCAGGAAGTCGGCGCCCGCGCGCAGACCACCGCTGCCGAGCGACGAGGCCACCAGGCTCCTGGTGGTGCCGGGTGTGACCGTGCTCTTGACCACGATCAGCTGCCCCTCGCGGAGGTGGCCGCCCAGGGCCAGACACGCGCCGCGCAACTGCCGGTCGTCCAGCGAGCCGTCGTCGTGGGCCGGGGTGCCGACGGCGATGACCACGACGTCGGCGGCGGTGACCGCGGTGAAGTCCGTCGTGACCCGGAGCCGCCCCGCCGAGACGGTACGACCCACCATGTCCTTCAGCCCCTGCTCGGCAAAGCGGACGACCCCCGCGCCGAGTTCGTCCACGAGGGCGGTGTCGACGTCCACCCCCACCACGTGCGAGCCCCGGTCGGCCAGCGTCGCGGCCAGGCAGGAGCCCACGTATCCCAGTCCGACCACGGCCACGGTGGGCCCGTCCGGTGATCCGTGGTCCTCGGGCGGTATCCGGTCGTCAGCCATGGCAGTCTCCTGATCGGGGGGCGGTTCTTCGGAACGCGCGGGCCGGCGCATCGCAGGGGCCGGTCCTCATGCCGCGATGATTTCGACGCGCGCGTGGTCGCCGACCACGAGGCGGTGGGCCGGTTCGTCCGGCTCCGCCTGGCCGACGGTGGCGTACCGGCCGACGAGGGACCCGTACAAACCGCGCGGGGTGTGGACGCGGGCACCCTGGAGGACGATCGAGTCGGACAGGTGCGTGGCGCGCACAACGCAGTCGCGCCCGACGGAGGTCCCCGGGCCGATCCAGCTGTCCTCGACGAGGGTGCCGGCGCCGATGACCGCGGGGCCGTGGACGCGGGAGCGGACCACCCGGGCGCCGGGCTCGATGACGACCCGGCCGCGGATCTCGCTCGCCGCGTCGATGTGCCCGTCGACGGCCGGGACGAGGTCGTCCAGGAGCCGGCGGTTGCACGCGAGGACGTCGTCGGCGCGGCCGATGTCCTTCCAGAAGCCGCTGTACCGCCTCGCCTCGACCGTGCGTCCCCGGTCGATGAGCCACTGGATCGCGTCCGTGATCTCCAGCTCGCCCCGGGCGCTCGGCGCGATGGAGCCGATCGCCTCGTGGACGGCGGAGGTGAGGTAGTACAGGCCGAGCACGGCGAGGTCGGTACGCGGCTGCGCCGGTTTCTCCGTGACCCGCAGCACCGCGCCGTCCGCCGCCACCTCCGCCACTCCGTACGCGCGCGGGTCCGCGACCTGCTGCACCACGAGCCCCGCGGCCGGGCGGGCCCGCCGGAACTCCTCGATGAGGGAGGCCGCGCCGTTCGGGAACACGTTGTCCCCGAGATGCAGCAGGAAGTCGTCGTCGCGCAGGAACGGGCGGGCCGTGCGCACCGCGTGGGCCAGGCCCAGCGGCCGCTCCTGCCGCAGACAGGTGAGGCGCACCCCGAAGCGGGATCCGTCGCCCATCGCCTCCGCGATGGCGTCCGCCCAGTCGCCGACGACCAGACCGATGTCCCGCGCGCCGAGATCGCGGAGATGGGCGACGACATATTCGAGGGCCGGTTTGTTCGCGAGGGGAATGAGCGCTTTCGGGGTCGAGTAGGTGAAGGGCCGGAGGCGAACTCCGGAACCGCCCGCCAATACCAGTGCCTTCACGATCCGCTGCCTTCCGTAGTCGCTTCCGGTGCCGGACCGGAATGCGTCCGGATGGGCAGAGGCCGCCCACCGAACGCCTATCCCATCCCACGCGGGCGGGCGGGTCATCTCTTGGATTGCCGTGCTCCGGAGCGGGGAAGCACCGCAGGGTTCAGGAGGCCGGGACGGCCGCCGGGTGCAGCGCCTCCTCGATCGCCGCCGCCGCGTCGGCCGCCGTCAGCGAGCCCACGGACCAGGCGCCGACGGGGAGTTCGACGCCGAACTCCTCGTACACCCAGCCCAGGAACTGGACGACCTTCAACGAGTCGCCGTCGAGTTCGAAGAAGTCGTCGTGCACCGAGACCGGCCGGGGCGAGAGCAGTTCCTCCCAGCGCCGCAGCACGCGCGCTTCGAGCGGTGTGCGCGGCGGTACGGCGCCGGACCCGGCCACCGCGTGCCGGCCGCCGTCCATCCGCCGGGCCCGCATCGCGGCGACCACCTGGGCCGGGGTCGCCAGCTCCTCGGCGGTGCGGTGGACCAGCTCCGCCGCGTCCCGGCGTGCCGCCCGGCCGCCCGGGGAGGAGCGGTCCGGTGCCTTGCCGGCCGTCGCCTCCCGCCGGGGCGCCCCCCGGTCCGGCGTGTGCCGGGCGGCCGCGGCCCGTCCGGCGGAGAGCACACGGACGCGGCGCCCGTCCTCGTACGCCTCCTCGCTCTCCCCGGCCTCCCAGCTGCCCCCGGCCTCCTCCAGGAAGTCGGCGGCCGGGACGTTGCGGGCGGTGGGCACGTACGGCAGCCGGAGCTCGGCCAGCCCGCGTTCCTCGGCGAGCCGTCCCAGGTGGGCGAGCATCCGGTGCTCGACGCCGCGGCCGGTCGAACGGCAGCTCAGCAGGAACGTGTCCACGCACAGCGCCGCGTCACGGGCGCCGAAGAGCATGAGGCCCACCACGCCGTAGGTGCCGAAGCGGTCGCGGACATCGACCACCAGGCACTCCGTGCCCCGGTCGGTGAGGGCGGCGATCTCCCCGGCCGTGCGCCGGACGCCGCTGAGGTTGAACTGGGTGGTGCGCTGGGTCAGCTGGGCCGCCCGGTCCAGCTCGGGCGCGGCGAGGGGGCGCACGGTCACGACGAGTTCGAGGCGGTCCAGGAAGTCCGCGAGCGTCGCCGACTGCCGGCGTACCTCCTCGCGGCGGTGGTTGTCCCGGTAGCTGGCGGTCCGGCGGGCGTCCTCGGCGGTCACCTGCGGAGCGTCGAGCGGCCAGCAGCGGGTCAGGAACGCGGCCGCCGCTCCGGCGTCGGCGGGCAGGTGCAGCGCGGTGACCTCGGGGGCCGCGGCGCGCACCTCCGCCACCTGCAGCGGATCGTCGTCCACGAACACGAAGGTGTCGAGGCCCAGGTCCAGTTCGCCGGCGAGCGAGCGCAGGTTCTCCGACTTGGGCCGCCAGTTGGCCCGGACCGCGATCACGTGCTCGGGCCGCAGGACCATGCCGGGGTGGTCCCGGAGCACGCCGAGGACGTCCGCCTCGTCGTTGCGGGTGCACAGACAGACCAGGCGGCCGGCGCGCGTCTGGTCCACCAGCATCCGTTGCAGCTCCCGGCGGGCGGGCGGCACGGTGATGCCGCCCTCGGCGATCTCGCCGTCCCAGAGGGTGTTGTCGCAGTCCACCGCGATCACCTTCGGCCGGGGCGCCACCCAGGCGTGGACCGCCCGCGCGACCACCGTCCCGAGCGCGGCGAACGCCGCCCCGGTGTAGGGGACCGCGCCGAGCCGGTCGGTGTACGGGGCGTGCCAGCCGCACTCCGGGAAGCCGGCCAGGACCCGGGCCGAGGGGACGACCTGGACCCGTGGCACCCCGCTCAGGGCGGCGACGAGCTGGTCCTCGGCGGCCCGTACGGCGTCGGGCCCGTCCGGCGGGGAGGGGCACAGCAGTACGACGACCGGGCTGCCGCCGTGCGTGGCCGTCGTGCGCACGGCCGCCGCCAGGTCGGCCACCGACTCGGAGAGGCGGGTGCCCTCGTCGAGCCAGTCGTCCAGGCGCAGGAGGAGCACCCGCGCGGCCGGGCGGGGGGATGCCGGTTCGTCCCGGGCGGTCAGGAGCTCCTGGAACACCTGCCCGTAGGGCGCGAATGCGGCTTCCAGCTCCCATCCCAGTTCGTCGCCCCAGAATTCCAGTACATCGGCGAGCGGGTCGGCGGTGAAAGTGGACGCGAGCCTGATCCGGATCGGCTCGGGGGAGCGATTCGCGGGGTACACAAAGCCTCCTTTGCCGGCGCCTCGGCGTCGCGAGCGGCGAAGGGCGGGCCAACCGGCGCGATTTCTGCGCACCCAGAATTCGCGTCGGCGCCGTGCGTGTCATCTTCCCGGTTGCGCGCCCTTTTCCCGGCCCGCGCGGAATGCGCCGGGGGCGCGCGTCCGCAATCGGGAGGATGACATCCGGAAACACCGGCGAGGAGCCTTGGGGGACTTTTCCCGGGGAGACGAGATGACGGCACCCACTCAACGGCCCACCGCCGACCGGAACGTGATGCTGCCGCTGCGGCGCGGCGGCGGCGACGCCCCGTTGTTCTGCGTCCACCCCGGCAGCGGCTTCGGACTGCCGTACGCCGGCCTGCTGCCGCACCTCGACGCGCGGGTGCCGGTCCACGCCGTCCAGGCGCGCGGCCTGGTGACGGCGGCCGGGCTGCCGTCCTCCCTCGACGAGATGGCGGAGGACTACACCGAGCAGATCCGCCGCGTCCGGCCCGAAGGGCCGTACCGGCTGCTCGGCTGGTGCGTGGGCGGCCGGCTGGCCTTCGAGATCGCGTGCCGGCTCCGCGAACAGGGCGATCACGTCAGCCTCCTGGCCCTCGTCAGCACCTCGCCGCCCGTGCCCGAGCCGCTGCCCGGCCCCGAGGAGATCCTGCGGGCCATGCTGCTGCCGCCCGGCACGGACGAACTGGACGCAGGACTGGCGCGCCTGTGCCGCCTCCCCCTGGACCACGTGTCCCTCAGCGCCCATCTCGTGCGGACCGGGCACCCCATGCGCCGTCTGACGGAACAGGCGCTGAACGCGGTGTACGAGGTCTACCGCACCAACGAGCACCTGTACCGGACCCCGGTCACCAGGGTGTTCGACGGCGACGCGCTCAGCCTCGAACCCTCCGCGCCGGGCGGCCCCGCCCGGCGGTCCTGGCAGCCGTTCGTCGGCGGCCGCGTCCTCGCCCGCCGCGTCGACGGCCGTCACACGGAGATGATGGAGCCGGGACCCGCCCGGGCCATCGCCGCCGCCGTCAACGAGGCGCTGGGGTACTGAGCCGCGTCAGGTACGCCTCGATCGCGTCCGGGTCCAGACCCGCCACGAACCCGCGCGCCGCCCGGCGGGACTCCCGGGACAGCCGCCCGTAGCCCTCCTCGTCCTCCAGCAGGCCCCGCAGCGCGTCCAGCCACGGCCCCACGTCCTGCGCGGGGATCTCGGCATCCGGAAGGGCCACCGGCCCGGCGCCCGGATAGCGCGTGATGGGCCGCACGGGAAGGAGACGGCCCACCCCGAGCTTCGCCTCACGCAATCCGCCGACGTCGGCCGCCAGCACCGGGATGCCCCGCAACATGGCCTCCACACTGCAATATCCGAAGGTCTCGTCCCACAGCGACGGCATGAGCAGCACCTTGGTGCGCCCGTACACCTCTTCCATGTCGTCGGCGCCCGGGTGCACGACGACGTTTGCCCGCGCGGCGAGCGCCGCACGGTCCCGGTCGGTCATGCCCCAGCTCTCCACGGCGAGGAAGGGCACGCGCGGCAGCGCGTCCGCCAGGGCGAGGAAGACGTCGATCCCCTTGTAACCGCACGGATTGACGAGGGTGACGTACTTCTGCGCGGCGGGCCGCGGTTCGCGGACCGGTGCGCAGGAGTAGATGTCGGGGTAGATCAGCTCGGAGCCCAGACCCGCCCACCGCTCCACGTACTCCTGCGCCGCCCGGCTCACCGACACCAGCCCGGCCGACCGCCCGATCATCGCCGTCGCCGCCCTGCTGGGCCGGAACGAACGCGGCCCGAACGGCAGCTGCTGAAGTGTGTGTACGAGATAGAGGACGCGCTCCGTCGACCGCAGCGCCGCCGAGAGCATCATCATGCCCGGGTCGTCGGAGGGGACGAGCGTCCAGTCGGCCCGCAGGTCCCCCGCCACGTCCATCACCGTGCGCGGCAGGTCCCGGGCGCGCAGGACACCGTGCACGGTGACGCCCTCGTGCCGGTACCGGAGCACCCGGTCGGTGTGTTCGAGGACTTCGCCGCCGCGTTCCGCGAGGTAGCCGGGCATCCGGTCCGGGCCGATGTGGCTCAGCCGCCCCGTCATCGGAGCCACCACATGGCACGCGTGGCCGCGCCCGGCGAGCCGCTCCAAGATGAGCCGGTTCGACTTGTTGGCCCCGCCGTGCGACGGCAGGTAGTACATGTTCTGCGCCAGCAGCACCTTCACCGGACCGCCCACCGTTCCGCGTTCTTCGCCCGCGCCCCGCCGGCGAGCGCCACGACCCGGTCCGTCAGCAGCTCCACGGGGTCCGGACCGCTCATCAGATCCTGCGCGCCCGCCGGGCCCAGCCGGGCGATCTCGCGTCCGACCGTCCCGGCGGACCAGTCGCGCGCTTCGAGGCTCCGGGCGAGGCCCAGCCGTTCCAGCCGGGCGCCGTTGTCCGGCCGGTCCGCGCCGTCCGCGAGCAGCAGTTGGGGGGTGCCCGAGGCTAGGGCTCGCGCGAGGGTGCCCATCCCGCCGTGGTGCACGACACCGGCCACGCGCGGAAGGACGTCCGCGAAGGGCATCGAGGTCCGGTGCACCACCCCGGGCGGCAGTACGCGGGGGACCAGGTCCGTGTGCGGGGTGACGACGATGCCACGCCGTCCGGCCGCGGCCAGTCCGGCGACGGCCGAGGAGTAGAAGGCGGGATGCAGCATCCGGCCCGTGCCGCCGGTGACCACGACGACGTCCTCCCGGCCGGCGTCCGGGACCGGGACCCGCCGGGTCTCCCCGGCGGACCGGTCCCCGAGCGGGAAGCCGGTCAGCACCGGCGGACCGGGGGAAGCCGGTCCCGCCGCGTCGAACCACCGGGGCCACATACCGACGGTCAGGTCCGCCCGCAGGAGCCACCGCGACCAGCCGGTGACCGGGGGGAGTCCGAGTCCGGCCCGGACGGCGTTGAGCCCGGCCCCGGCCGATCGCGCCAGGTGCAGCGCGGTCATCGGGGCGGTCATCGACTGGAAGGGGGACAGCGAGACCTGGCAGACCGGGCTGCCCGTCAGCTCGGCCGCCATCAGCCCGGACAGGCAGGAGGCCAGCCGGCCGACCAGCACGGTGTCGTCGCCGGCGTCGGCGATCACCTCGGCCTCGCGCCGGATCTGCCCGAAGCCGCCGGCCACGGACACCCGGTCGAAGAACAGGTCCGCGTCGCCGTAGTAGTCGGCGACGCGGGTGCGGTGCCGCCCGCCCAGCAGGTCCCGGGCGCGACGCAGATGGCGCGCGTAGCCCGCCGCATCGTCCACCGCTCGGAAGTCCGCCCCCGTGGCCGCGACGGCCTCCTCGTACGGGGCGTGGGTGAGGACGGTGACGTCCTGGCCCCGCCGCACGAGCGCGCCGGCCAGCGCGACGAACGGATCGACGTCACCGCGCGTACCGTGGGCGAGCAGCAGGAACCTGGTCACCGAGGCGCGTCCAGGGCACGGACGACGGCGGCCACGCTCGCGCCGAACGTGAACTCGTCCGTGAAGAGCTCGTCCATCGACATGTTCACCCCGAGCCGGTCCTCCACCGCCATGAGCAGCATGACCAGCTCCATGGACCCGCCGCCCAGACCGAAGAAGTCGTCCTCGTCGCGCGGGCGTACGCCCACCGCGTCGAACCAGACATCGCCGAGCGCGGCACGCACCTCCTCGGCGGACAACTGCGCCCCCTGGCCCCCGAAGTCGGCGGAGAGCCAGCGCTCCGGGCGTATCCGGATCTGGACGCTGGCGGAGTACACCTCGCGGGCCATGGCGAGGTAGCCCTCCACCTGGTCGGCGGGGAGATAGCGCTTGGCCAGCTCCCGCCGCAGCTCCTCCTCCTTGCCCGGCACCACGTCGACGACGGGCCCCTCCACCGTGACGTAACGGGTCGTCGGCTCGGTGCGCTGCACCATGAGCGAGAACCGTCCGGACGCCTCGATCGCCCGGTGCTTGGGGCAGTCGGTGGCCGTGAGGATCCACAGCTCCCCGCCGGGCTCGTAGGCGTACCAGATCGGGACCGTGAGCGGCGCCCGCCCCGGTTCGAGGGCGGCGACGGACAGGGCGCCGATGTGCGGCTCGGCGAGAAACGCTTCACGCTCGTGCGGGGGCAGTGCCATGGGGCCCTCCTGGGGTCGCTCGTTGCTCAATCGGAGTGGACGGGGAGCAGCCCGAGTTCTCGGGCGCGGGCCAGGCTCGGTGCGCTCGCGTCCCGGTCGGAGACGACGGGCGCGATGTCCGCGGGCCACTGGATGCCCAGCTCCGGATCGAGCGGGTCCAGCCCGTGTTCCCGCTTCGGGTCGTACGTGGCGGAGCTGAGGTAGATGACCGTCGCCTCCTCGCTGACGGCCATGAAGCCGAAGCCCAGGCCCTCGGAGACGTACAGCGCGGCGCAGTTGCTGTCGTCCAGTTCCGCCGTACGCCACTGGCCGAAGGTCGGGGAGCCGACCCTGATGTCCACGACCGCGCCGACCACCGCGCCCCGCAGACAGGTGACGTACTTGGCCTGGCCCGGCGGGCTGTCGGTGAAGTGGATGCCGCGCAGGACGCCCTTCCGCGACACCGCGCAGTTGGCCTGACGGACGTCCATCTCCCGGCCGGCCGCGGTGTGGAGCGCGTCGTTCCGGAACCACTCGTGGAAGCTGCCGCGGTCGTCGCGGAACAGCTTCTTCTCCTCGGTCCAGGCACCTGGGATTCCCAGCGGCTTCATCGTCCGACCCTTCTGTTGGCGGCCGTGAGGCCGTGGCACCCGTGGATGACGTCCGGCCGTCACCGTGCCCGGCCGCCCGGGCGCGCGCATCTTCCTGGTTGCCGGCCGGGGCGGCCGATGCAGGGGAACGGCCTGCGGGGGCGGGCAGCGCAACCGGGGAGATGACATCCGGCGGCGCCGCCGAGGACGTTGGACGACCGAGCTCGACGGGGCGTGAAGGCCGGAGATTTTTCGTGGACATCGACCAGGTGGTTTCGACCGAACTCTTCGTGGGTTCGGAGCGGCATCCGCTACAGGTGCAGCGCGTGACCCTGACCAACCGCGGGGCGGAGTCCGTACGCGAGGGGGAGCCGGTCACCGTCCGGATCGAGGGCGCCGGCGTGACCACGCCCCGGCCGGTCGTCGTGACGGCGCCGCGGCCCGGCGAGGAACGCGTCCTCGACGTGCCGGTCGCCGTCCGCCCCGGCACCGAGGAGGGAACACGCCTCGCCGTGACGGTGTCCGCCGAGGCGGCGGGCCGGCGCCGGGAGACGGCCGCCGAACTCGTCGCGGCCGCCCCGGGGTGGACGATGTTCATGGTCCCGCACTTCCACTACGACCCCTTCTGGTGGAACACCCAGGCCGGCTATCTCTCCGAGTGGGACTCCCAGCCGGCCGAGGCGCAGAAGCTCCGCAAGCCCCACCAGGCCGCCGCCTTCGACCTCGTACGGGCCCATCTCGACTTCGCCCGCCGGGACCCGGACTACAAGTTCGTCCTCGCCGAGTTCGACTACCTCAAGCCGTACTGGGACGTCCGCCCGGAGGACCGGGCGGACCTGCGCCGGTTCATCGCCGAGGGGCGGATCGAGCTGGTGGGCGGCATGTACAACGAGCCGAACACCAACCTGACGAGCCTGGAAGCCACCATCCGCAACATCGCCCACGGGGTGCGCTTCCAGCGCGGCCTGATCGGCGGCGAACCGCGCACCGGATGGATGCTCGACGTGTTCGGGCACGACCCGGCGTTCCCGTCCCTGATGGCCGGTGCCGGGCTCACCGAACTGGCCTTCGCGCGCGGCCCGTTCCACCAGTGGGGGCCGCAGGTGACCGGCGGCGACGACACCGGGATGCAGTTCGCCAGCGAGATCGAGTGGATCGGGCCGGACGGCACGGGGCTGCCGGCCTGCTACCTCGCCCACCACTACCCCGCCGGATGGCGGCTCAACGAGGTGGACACCCTCGCCGAGGCGGAGGAGGAGGCCTACCACCAGTTCCGGACCCTGAAGCGGGTGGCGTCCACCCGCAACGTGCTCCTCCCGGTCGGCTACAACCACGTGGCCCCCGGCCGCTGGACGACCGAGATCCACCGCCACTGGAACGAGCGGTACGTGTGGCCCCGGTTCGTCGTCGCGCTGCCCGGCGAGTTCTTCACCCGGGTACGCGAGGACGCGGACCGGGACCGGATCGCGTTCACCCCGCAGTCCCGCGACATGAACCCGGTCTACCCCGGCAAGGACGTCTCGTACATCGACATCAAGCAGGCCCAGCGCGCCGCCGAGACGGCGGTCCTGGAAGCGGAGAAGCTGTCCACGCTGGCCACCGTCCTCGGCGCGCCCTACCCCGAAGGGGCCCTGGACAAGGCCTGGCGGCAGCTGTTCTTCGGCGCCCACCACGACGGGATCACCGGCGTCACCTCCGACCAGGTCTACCTCGACCTCGCGGCCGGCTGGCGGGAGGCGTACGAGCTGGGGGCCGGGGCGCGCGACGAGGCCCTGGCCCACCTGGCCGGGCGCACGGACACCCGGGGCGCCGGGCGCCCGCTGCTGGTCGTGAACACCCAGTCCTGGGAGCGCACCGACCTCGCCACCGTCACCGTCGGCCTCCCCGAGGACGGCCCGGCCGGAGTGCGGGTGCTCGACGCCGAGGGCCAGGAGGTCCCCGCCGTCGCCACGGGCGTCTCCCGGCACCCCGGTGGCGCACTCGCCACCGTCACCCTGTCGTTCGTGGCCGCCCGCGTCCCCGCCACCGGCCACCGGGTGTTCCGCCTCGTGGACGCGGCGGCCCCGGCCGAGGAGGGCTGGCAACGGACCGAGGGCCACCGCGCGGAGAACGACGTCTTCCTCGTGGAGGCGGACCCGGCGCGCGGCGGCGCGCTGACCCGCGTCCTGGACAAGCGCACCGGCAAGGAGCTGCTGCGGCCCGGCGAGGCGGCCGGGCCGGTCCTGGACGACGAGTACCCCGACCACCCGGCGTTCGGAAAGGGGCCGTGGCACATCGTCCCGACCGGTCGCCGCCGCACCCCGTCCGGAGCACCGGCCGAGGTGCACGTCGAGACGTCCCCGGCCGGCCTGCGCCTGGTCTCGGCCTGCCGCATCGAGGACCTCCGCATCACCACCGAGATCACGCTCCTCCACGGGCTCGACCGCCTGGAGTTCCGGACCCGGGTGGACGGCGCGACCGGTCAGGACCGGCTGCTGCGCGTCCGCTTCCCGCTGGACATCACGGGCGCCCGGCCGGTGTACGAGGTGGGCAACGCGGTCATCGGGCGCACCTTCGGCTCGTCCCGGCTGGACGTCGCCGAGCATCCGTACGCGCTCGACAGCCCCGCGTACAACTGGGCGGGCCTCTCCTCCGCCGCACGCGTCGTCCTCGAAAGCCACGGCGTGCCCGTCGCCACGCAGGCGATCGGTGTCGCCGAGGTCGTCGCACACCACGGGCGCGGCGAGGACCGGGACGCGGCGGTGCGCGCCCTGGTCGCCGCCCTCGCCCAGCAGGGCGTCACGGCGACCACCTCGCGCCCGGACGGCTCCCGGTACGGCTCGCTCGACGTCGACTCCAACCTCCCCGACGTCCGGGTGAGCGTGGGCGGGCCCGCCGAGAACGCCTTCACGGCCCGCGTCCTCGCGGCGGCCGGTGACTGGTACACCACCCGGCTCGACGCCCTGCTCAAGGAGCACGGCACGGCCCGCCTCTGGGTCCCGGCGACCCGTTCCCGTACGGAGATGTGGGCGCCGGGCACCGACCTGCGCGGCGCACGGGACCTGCCCGTCCTCGTCGTCGCCGGGCACGACGGCCCGGCCCTCGCGGGCGCCGTCACGGACCTCGCCGCCGGGCTGTCCGGCGCGGAGATCCGGATCGAGCAGCCCGGGGCTCCCGACGCCGTCCCCGCCGATGAGGTGCTGGAGGACCACTCGGCGGCGGTGCTTCACCGGGGCACCCCCGGAGTCGTGGTCGAGCCCGACGGGACGCTCTGCCTGTCCCTCCTGCGGGCGTGCAGCGGCTGGCCGGCCGGGAGCTGGATCGAACCGCCGCAGCGCACCGCCCCCGACGGATCGAGCTTCGCCCTCCAGCACTGGAGCCACACCTTCGAATACGCCCTCGTCAGCGGCGCCGGGGACTGGCGGGACGCCGGCTTCGTACGGGCCGGCCACGCGTACAACAGCCGCTTCCTGACCAGGCTCACCGACTCCCACGACGGCGAGCTGCCCGCCTCGGCGAGCCTGCTCCGGGCCGAACCGGACAACGTCGTGGTCACGGCGCTCAAGCCCCGGCACGGCGACCCGGGTGCGGGCATCACCCTGCGCTGCTACGAGACCCGCGGCCGCGCCACGCAGGCCCGCGTCCACTCCTTCGTCCCGCTCCACGACGGAGCCGAGGCCGACCTCCACGAACAGCCCCGCGCACCCCTGGACACCGGCGACGGCACACTCCGCCTCGCCCTCGGCCCGGCGGCGACCGTCACCGCGACGGCCGTGCCCGACGCCCCGGCCCCTGGCCCCGGACCCGGCACCGCGCCGGAGGAACCGGTGTTCGCCCGGTACTGGCTCCACAACAAGGGCGCCGCACCGCTGGGCCACCAGCCGGCCACCGTGTACGTGGAGCCCCGGGACATCGACCTCACCGGACCGGTGTCCGTGCGGGTGACGGTCTCCGCCGTCGGCAAGGCGTCCGGCATCGTGGAACTGGCCGTCCCGCCGGGCGTCACCGCGAGCGCGCCGGACGAGCTGCGCTTCGACCTGGACGACGACCACCGGTGCTTCGACGTGCTGCTGCGCCCCGAGGAGGGCGCGCCCCCGGGCATCCGGCACCTCACGGCCCGGCTGGCCGGGGAGGGCTGCCCGCCGGTCGAGGACGTCGCCACCGTCCGGACGGGCGCCCCCGGCGAGGAGGGGCGGCTCACCGTCGAGACGGTGACGCCGGAGCTGGTGGTCGATGCCGGGGGAGACGGTGAACTGAGGGTCCGGCTGACCAACCACAGCCTGGACGAGGTGCGCGGCGAGGCCCAGCTCATCACCCCGTACGGCACCTGGGACTTCACCGGTCCGTGGACGCGGGCGTTCGCCCTCGGCCCCGGCGCCCGGGCCGAACTCGCCTACCCGGTGCGCGTGCCGCACGGCACGGACCCGGCCGCGTCCTGGGCGCTGGTCAAGGTCATGGCGTACGGCGACATCCACTACACCCCGGCCGTCCCCCTGACGATCCGCGCGCACGAGCCCGCCCGGCCGGGCAACCACCACGAGCCCTTGAGTACAGGAGCATGATGAGCATTTCCGTGAGTCAGAAACCCGCGAGGGGGGAGACCGGGCCGTCCGGAAGGAAGGCGTGGCTCGGTCTCGTCGTACTCCTGCTGCCGATGATGCTGGTGATGCTGGACCTCGGCGTCATCTTCCTGGCGATCCCCTACATGGTCAGCGACCTGTCCCTCAGCAACCTCGAAGCGCTGTGGATCATCGACATCTACGGCTTCTTCGTCGTCGGGTTCATGGTCACCATCGGACGCCTGGGCGACCGGATCGGCCGCCGGAAGCTGCTGCTGATCGGTGCCGCCGCGTTCGCGGTCCTGTCGGTGCTCGCGGCGCTCTCGCACAGTCCGGCGGTCCTCATCGTGGTGCGTGCCCTGCTGGGCATCGCCGGGGCGACCATCGGCCCGGCCGTCATGGCCCTGATCAAGGAGATGTTCCCCGACCCCAAGAAGATGGCCACCGCCTTCTCGATGATGGCGACCGCGGCGATGCTCGGTGTGCTGCTCGGCCCCACCGTCGGAGGCTTCCTGCTGGGCGTCTTCTGGTGGGGATCCACCTTCCTCATCGCCGTGCCGGTGATGGTGCTGCTGCTGGTGGTGGGGCCGTTCGTGCTGCCCGAGTCCCGGGACGACTCCGCGCAGCCGCTCGACCTCGTCAGCGTGGGCCTGTCGCTGGCGACGATGCTCCCGGCCATCTGGGGCCTGACCGCCCTGGCCCGCAGCCTGTCCGTGCTCCCCCTGGTGGCCATCGCGGTCGGGCTGGCGTTCGGCGTCGCCTTCGCGCGCCGCCAGCGCCGGCTTGCCGACCCGCTGGTCGACATGGGGTTCTTCCGGGTCCGCACGGTCGGCCCGACGCTGCTGGTGTTCCTGCTCGTCGGGATCGTGCAGAGCGGCAACGGCCTGGTGCTCAACCAGCACCTCCAACTCGTGGATGGCTACTCGGCGTTCGAGACTGCCCTGTGGATGACGCTGCCGGTCTCGATGGCGATCCTCGGGGTGCATCTGTCCACGATGCTCGCGAAGCGCTTCCCACCCGGCGCGGTGCTCACCGGCGGCTTGCTGCTCGCCGCCACCGGCGAGGCCGTGCTGACGCGGATGACCGCGGTGAGCGGGGTGGCCACACTGATCGGCGGGCTGTGCGTCGTGATGCTGGGGACCAGCCCCGTCGGCGTGCTGAGCGGCCAGCTGGTCATGCAGGCGGTGCCGCAGGAGCGGGCGGGTTCGGCCGGTTCTCTGAGCGGGATCAGCGGTGAATTCGGCTCCGCGCTCGGCGTCGCCGTCTTCGGCAGCCTCATGACGGCCTTCTACGCCGGACATGTGAACGTCCCCGAATCCGTCACCGGAAAGACCGCCTCCGCGATCAACGAGACCCTTCCCCACGCGATCGACGCCGCCGGCCGGCTCCCGGCCCGGGCCGGCGGTCAGGTCCTGGCGGCCGCGCGCGACACCTTCAACACCGGAGCCACCTCCGTGGCGCTGCTGGCCATGCTGCTCTTCCTCGGGCTGGCGTTCGTCGCCCACAAGACCCTGCGCGGCGTCCGGCCGATCGGCTCCTCGCCCGAACCGTCCGAAGACAACGAGTAAGGAGCCCTCCCATGCGTGTCGCCTTCGCGGTCTGGCCCGCGGCCGCCCACCTCTACCCCTTCGTCCCTCTGGCCTGGGCGCTGCGCGCCGCGGGACATGACGTCGTCGTCGTCTCCCACCCCACGCTCGGCCCCGCGGTCACGGCGTCCGGCCTCACCTTCAAGGAGATGTGCGGCGCGGACGAGATGCCCGAACCCACCGGACCGACCGGGGCCTGGCCGCAGGCCCGTAAGGAAGTCACCCGCATCACCGAGGCACTGGGGGTCCCGGAAGAGAACGAAATGGAGTGGGGCACCATCTGCCACGGCTTCCT
Organism: Streptomyces sp. NPDC041814; assembly: GCF_055590565.1. Taxonomy (NCBI): domain Bacteria; kingdom Bacillati; phylum Actinomycetota; class Actinomycetes; order Kitasatosporales; family Streptomycetaceae; genus Streptomyces; species Streptomyces sp. NPDC041814. The sequence continues at coordinate 104,178 of NZ_JBVJAM010000012.1, forward strand.
GCCGGCGATGTGGGACTTCACCCCCTTCCAGGGCTCGCCCGACGAACCCCTGCCCGCCATGGACGGGATGGTGGACTTCTTCCGCAGCTGGCAGCCCGACCTGGTCATCTGGGACCCCTGCATGCCCGGCGCGGCCATCGCCGCGCGCGCGGTCGGTGCCCGGCACGCCCGGCAGTCCGGGACGGACTACAACGGCTGGTTCCTCGACCTGTACGAGAAGCTGACCGAGGGACCGGACGCGCCCGACGAGCCCAACCCCATGGTCGAGACGATCCGGGCGATGGCCGAGCGGTACGACGTCCCGATCGACCACGACACCCTCTACGGGCAGTGGACGATCGACGTGGTGCCCAGCGGCATGAACTTCGACGTGGACACCCGACGGCTCCCCATGCGGTGGATACCCCACACCGCCCAGACGGCCATGCCCGACTGGCTGTACCCCGTCCCGGAACGGCCGCGCGTCGCGCTCTCGCTCGGGCTCTCGGTACGCAAGTACGTACCGGCCACGGACTGGGGGTACGTCCGGACGCTGCTGGACGCGCTGGGCGGTCTGGACATCGAGGTCGTCGCGACACTGGACGCCGGTCAGCTCGCGGACGTCGGCGAACTCCCCGCGAACATCCGGGTGGTCGACTACCTGCCGCTCGACAACCTGATGCAGACCTGCCAACTCCTCATCCACCACGGCGGTATCGGCACCATGGCCGCCGCCGGCTGCGTGGGGGTCCCGCAGATCGTCGTGGACTTCCCGGAGAGCGACGGGAAGAAGAAGGACGAGCCGCCGTCCGAGCGGATCGCCTATCCCCGGTACAAGCTCGCGCCGGTGACCGGCGCCTACATCACCGGATTCGGCGCGGGCGAGGTGATGGACCTCGGCAGCCCGTCCGTGGAGGTCATACGCGAACAGGTCACCCGGATCCTGACCGACCCGGCGTTCCGCGGCGGTGCCGAGCGGCTGCGGATGGACCTGATGGCGTCGCCGAGCCCCAGCGACATCGTCCCGACCCTCGAAAAGCTCGCCCTCGCCCGCTGAGCCCGCCCGCAAGCCCGCACGTCACAGGAGTAGGAGTACGCAGGCATGACCGCATCCAGCGCCGCGGACGGGCCGACCCGGCTGCCGCTGTCGTTCAACCAGGAGTTCCTCCGCATGTTCGACTCGGGCGACGAGTCGGGCCCCTTCGGACCCCGGTTCCACATGGTCGGCGTCTGGCGGCTGACCGGTCCGGTCGACCCGGACCACCTGCGCGGATCCCTGACCGACGTGGTGGAACGGCACGAACCGCTGCGCAGCCAGATCGTCCGCGAGGCGGGCGCCGGCCACCAGCGGGTCTTCCCCGCCACCCCGCCCCGCCTCGACATCCGGGAGTGCCCCGGCGTCCCGGTGGCGGAACGGGCGCGGCGGGCACAGGAGCTGCGCCGCGAGATCGAGGCCGGGACGCTCGACATCAACGAGCTGCCCCACCTGCGGGCCGTGCTCCTCCGCTTCGACACGCGCGACGCGGTGCTCCTCCTCCAGACCCATCACACCGCGACCGACGGCATGTCGATGCGCCTGCTCGCCCGGGACCTCGCCGCGTACTACACCGCCCGCAAGAACGGCACCGAGGCCGAGCTGCCGCCCGTACGGCCGTACCACGAGTTCGTCGCCTGGGAGCGGGAGCAGGCGAGGAGCGCGGCGACGGCCAGATCGCTGGACCACTGGCGGCGGAAGCTGCGCGACGCCCGGCTGACCGCACTCAGGACCGACCACCTCAAGTCCGCCGGGCTGCCGTCCGTCACCGCCGCCTACCGGTTCACGGTCGGCGCGGACCTCGTCTCCGGGGCGACCGCGCTGGCCAAGGACGCCTGCTGCTCACCGTTCATGGTGCTGCTCGCCGCGTACTACCGGCTCGTCCACCGGATCACCGGCGCCACCGACGTCGTGGTGTCGACGCACACCCCCGGGCGCGCCAACGGGAAGTTCAACGACACCGTGGGCTCGTTCTTCAACTTCCTGCCGCTCCGGGTCGACCTGGCCGGGTGCGCGGACGTCGGGGAGCTGCTGCGCCGCACCCGTGCCACCTGCCTGGACGCCTACGCGCACGACATCCCCGCGATCCAGCTCTTCGAGGCGCTGCCCGATCTCATGTCCCTCGCGATGCGGGACGACCACGCGCCGGTCACCTTCCAGGTGTTCCCGCGCGCCAACGCCCTGGAGGAGGACGAGGGCGACCCCGACGCCGGTGTCCCGGCGTTCTCCGAGATCCCCTGGCAGCCGCAGTCGGCCCCGGTGGTCTCCGAGCTCCCGGACGGCGCCCTGTGGACACTCAGCTTCGAGCCCTCCGGCGAGGCCATGGGCAACCTGATGTACCGCACCGACCGCTTCGACCGGGAGACGGTGGTGAGGATGGCCGACGAGTACCGGGAGGTCCTGCGGGAGCTGCTGGCCGAGGCCGCCGCCCCCGTGGCGCGTGCGGCATGAGCGCGACGGGGACCACGATCGCGACCGGCCGGATGGTCCGGGTCCCGGGCGGCGAGTTCCTCCAGGGCTCGCCGGAGCGGGTGCTCGACCTCCTGGAGGAGGCGGACCAGCCGTTCCCGCGCCTGTGGTTCGCCGACGAGACCCCGGTCGTCGCGCGCACCGTCGCCCCCTACCTGATCGACCAGTACCCGGTGACGGTCGGCGAGTTCGGCAGGTTCGTCGCGGAGACCGGCTACCGGACCGACGCGGAGGAGCGCGGCTTCAGCCTCGTCTACGGGGCGGGGGGCTGGGTGGAACAGCCCGGCGCCCGCTGGGACGCGCCCGGCGGCCCCGGGCTCACGGTGAGCGGATACGAGGACCACCCGGTCGTCCACGTCTCGTGGGGCGACGCGAGCGCGTACGCCCGGTGGGCCGGCAAGCGGCTGCCGACCGAGGCGGAGTGGGAGTTCGCGGCGCGCGGGACCGGGTTCAGGATCTGGCCGTGGGGCGACAGCTGGGACGCGGGGAACGCCAACACCACGGAGTTCCACGCGCGTTCGTTCACCTCGTACGCGGCATGGCAGGAGTGGTGGGCCGCGGAGTGCGCCCGCCGCGGGGCGCTGCCGCGTACGACGCCGGTGGGCGCCTTCTCGGGCCGGGGCGACAGCCCGTTCGGCTGCGCCGACATGGCCGGCAACGTCTACGAGTGGACGTCGACGCTCTCGCACCTCTACGACGACGCGGTGGACTGCGACCCGACCGTGCGCATGGCCCTGGGCCGGTACCGCGTCATCCGCGGCGGCTCCTGGATGAATCTCCGGTACCAGGTGCGCTGCGCCGAAAGAATGCACGGCGACCCCAGCGGATGGGCCAGTTTCGCGCACGGATTCCGGTGCGCGAAAGACGATTGATGTAAAGGAGGATTCCATGGTGAAGGTCGTTCTTCCCTCGGTTTGGGCCGCCGACGGGCAAACGGAGTTCGAAGTGCCCGCCGGGCTGCTGCACGAGGTCATCAAGCGATTCGTCGCCGACCACCCTTCCTACGCACGCCGGCTTCTCGGTACCGACCGCGAACCCGCCGGCTATATCAATATGTGCGTGGGTGACACGCTCATACCACGCACATCCCGGGCCACCACCGAGGTGCCCGAGGGAAGCACCGTCGTCCTGATCCCTCCGATGGCCGGCGGCTGAACCGTAGAAGCCATTCAGCGCACATGGGAAGATGCCGCCCGAACTGCTGAGGACGACCATTCGAACATCGCAGTGACACCTATGAATTGAGGAGGCGCTGGTGGTGACCAGCCTCGTCGGAGATCGTGCGGTCGTCCTGGGCGGGAGTATGGCGGGAATGCTCGCCGCCCGGGTCCTCGCGGAATTCTTCACAGACGTGACGATCGTGGAACGCGACGAACTCCCGAGCACCGTGGAGTACCGTCGCGGGGTTCCGCACGCCCGCCACGCCCACGGCCTGGTGGCCAGGGGCCAGCAGATTCTGGAGGCGCACTTCCCCGGCCTCACGGACGAGCTGACGGCCGCCGGCATCACCTCCGGCGACTTCAACGGCGACAACCGGTGGTGCTTCAACGGCCGCCGGATGCGCCCGGGGCACTCGGGGCTCCTCTGCGTCCCGGCGACCAGACCGGTGCTCGAATACCACGTGCGCGAGCGCGTCCGGAAGATCCCCCACATCACCTTCCTGGACGGCCACGACATCACTGGCCTGGAGACCAGCCCCGACCGCGCCCGCGTCACCGGCGCCCGCGTCCAGCCCCGGACCCCCGGCGGTGTCGAGCGGACCCTCCACGCCGACCTGGTGATCGACACCACCGGGCGCGGCTCGCGCACCCCGGCATGGCTGCGCGAGCTGGGGTACGCGGCCCCCCGCGAGGAGCACGTCAAGGTCGACCTGGCCTACACGACGCGCCACTACCAGCTGGCCGAGGACCCGCTGGGTACCGACCTCGCGATCATCCCCGCGCCCACCCCGGCACACCCGCGCGGCGCGTTCTTCTACCGGCTGCCCGGCGACGGAAACCGCTTCGAACTCTCCCTGACCGGAATGCTGGGGGACCATCCGCCGACCGACCCGGAGGGCTTCCTCGCCTTCGCGAAATCCCTTCCGGTCCCGGAGATTTACGAGGCCATTCGTACGGCGGAACCCCTGGACGATCCGGTGACCTTCCGATTCCCGGCCAGTGTGCGCCGCCATTACGAAGGACTTGCCGCATTCCCCGAGCGGCTGCTCGTCATGGGCGACGCCTTCTGCAGTTTCAACCCGATCTACGCCCAGGGCATGACCGTGTCCGCCCTGGAATCGCTGACCCTGCTCCGGCACCTGCGAAACGGTGTTCCACCGCAGCCGCTCTCCTTCTTCCGCGACATCTCCCAGGACGTCGACGCGCCCTGGGAGATGTCTGCAGGATCCGATCTCGGATTCCCCGGCGTCGCGGGAAGGCGCACGGTGAAGACCCGCCTGGTGAACGCCTACGTGGCGCGGCTCCAGAAAGCGGCGGAGCACGATGCCGAGATATCCAACGCCTTCATCAGGGCGGCAGGACTCATCGATCCTCCCCAGGCGCTCATGCGCCCCCGCATTCTTCTCCGGGTGCTCCGGCATTCCCTGAGACCGGCCTCGTGATATCGGCCCGTGGCCGATGAAAGGTGAAACCATGCGCCCGTTCCGCATAGACATTCCTCAGGCCGCCCTGGACGACCTGGACCGCCGGATCGCCGACGCGCGGTGGCCGGCCGAACTGCCCGGCGTCCAGTGGGACCGCGGTGTCCCCCTGGAATACCTGAAGGACCTGGCGGACCACTGGCGCACCAAGTTCGACTGGCGCGCCGTCGAGGACCGGCTGAACCAGGTGCCCCAGTACGTCACCGAGATCGACGGCGTCGACGTGCACTTCCTCCACGTGCGTTCGCCCGAACCGGCGGCGGTACCGCTGATCCTCACCCACGGCTGGCCCGGTTCGGTGACCGAGTTCCTCGACGTCATCGGGCCGCTGACCGACCCGGCCGCCCACGGCGGGGACCCGGGCGACGCCTTCCACGTGGTCATCCCGTCCCTGCCCGGCTACGGATTCTCCGGCGCGCCCGCCGAAGCCGGCTGGGGGGTGAAGCGGGTCGCGCGGGCATGGGCACAGCTCATGGCGTCCCTGGGCTACGACCGGTACATCGCCCAGGGCGGAGACTGGGGCTCCTCCATCTCCCTGCACCTCGGCCTCGCCGACCCGGAGCACGTCGCCGGGGTGCACGTGAACATGCTGGTGACGATCCCGCCGGAGGACCCCGCCGCGATGGCCGGCCTCAGCGAGACCGACGCGGCACGGCTCGCGCACGCGGTCGCCTTCGAGGAGGACGGCACGGGATGGCGGAAGATCCAGTCCACCCGCCCGCAGACCCTCGCGTACGCGCTCACCGACTCACCGGTGGGCCAGCTGGCCTGGATCGCGGAGAAGTACAAGGAGTGGACGTCCTCGAAGGACGCCCCCGAGGAGGCGGTGGAGCGGGACCAGTTGCTGGCCGTGGCCTCGGTGTACTGGCTCACCGCGTCCGCCGGGACCAGCGCCCAGCTGTACTACGAGTCCAACCGCACCGTCGAGGACTTCCTGGAGACCTGGGCCGGTCCGTGGCCGCTCACCATGCCGGTCGGTGTGACGTACTTCGCCGGGGACATCGTCCGGCCTGTCCGCAGCTTCGCCGAGCGCATCCTGCCGACCCTCGCGCACTGGACGGAGCACGACCGGGGAGGCCACTTCGCCGCCCTGGAACAGCCCGGACCGTTCGTGCAGGACGTACGGGAGTTCGCCCGCAAGCTGCGCTGACCCGGGTCCGGGCCCCCGCCGAAAAGATTCTCGACGTTTTCCCGGGGGATGTCGGGAACGGCTCGCCCGCTCCGACCCCGGGGTGAGAAAGTGCACCGGCGCACCACCACGACACGAGGAGTTTCCATGCCGAAGTTCATGCTGATGGTCAACCACGACGGCGGCGTCTTCGAGCAGCCCATGGACGAGTGGGACCCCAGCGACATCGCTGCGCACTTCCAGTACTACGAGGTCCTGACCAAGGAACTCACCGAGAGCGGCGAGATGATCCAGTTCACCGCGCTCGCCGACCCCCAGCTCACCAAGATCGTGCGCGCGGACGGGGTGGCGGCACCGAAGGTGGCCGACAGCCCTGACCCCAAGGCCAAGGCGCACCTCGCCGGCTTCAACATCTTCGACGTCGCCTCCGAGGCCCGCGCCCTGGAGATCGCGGCCCGCATCTCCGCCGTCCCCGGCCCCGGCGGCGTCCCCACGCAGCAGCCGGTCGAGGTGCGCCGGGTGACGAACGACTAGTCCGGCCCGTGCCCGTGTTCCGCCGCGCAGGACGGGCACAGCTGGTCGGCGGGGCGCGGGCCCTTGACGGGGGTCCGGCAGTCCGGCCGGCGGCATTCCCACATCGTGCCCGGCCGCGCCGTCGCGGCGGGGGGCTCCGGCGGGGCCTTCACGGGGCGGGCCGACGGGTGGGAGCGGCGCTCCGAGCAGCGCGGGCACGCCCTGCCGGTGTCGATGTCCACCCCGTCCTCGCAGCGCGGCGCCCCGCAGTCCCCGTCGCCGACGAGGCGGACCGCGATGCCCACGGGACGCTCCAGCCGGCCGTGCGCCGCGTCGTCGCAGAAGCCCCAGGTGTACCAGCGGCGGCCTACCCGCTCGGCGATCTCCTCGGCCGCCCGCCACTTGAGCGCGGCGAGAATCGCGTCGCGCAGCACCTTCGGACGGTAGCCCGGCAGCCCTGCCCTGAGCTCGGAAGGGAAGGCCGCCTCCACCGTGCGCACCGCGCGGCTCTGCTCCGCGCTCATCCGGAAGGACCGCTCCCCGGTGAGGGCCGGACGCGGTTTCGCGGCCCTACTACGGTGAGTTGGCCTACGGCCGTCACCGGCGCTGCGCGCCGCAGGCGCATCGCGGTCTCGTTGATGTTGGTCTGCTTCACCTTCGTCTTCTTCCACCCCTCCCGGAGGGGGTACGGAACCCCTTCGCGCAGGGGCGCGTACCCCCTCGGAGGGGGGTACGCGCCCGAGGTCGGACGGCTGTGCCGACTGCTCCGTACCCCCTCCCAGGGGGGTACGGAAATCCTCGATGGCCGGGGCGCGGAACGCGGTCAGCGGGGGAGGCCGTTCCCTGTCCCGGCGGGCCCGGGTGCGCTCGGCCGCGACCCGCGCGCAGTGCTCCTTGAGCCCCTTCCGGACGGCCTCCAGCCAGCGGTCGAACTCCGTCTCGCGGAGCCGCCGCTGCTCGTCCGTCTCGGATTGCGGCCCCCGGTTGAGGGCGTACCACTCGCCCATCGAGCGGGGGCCCGCGTATCCGGCGGACGGGGTCTGGTGGATGACGTAACGGTGCCGGCGCTTGAGGCCCGTCTCCACCCTCTTCACGGTCACCGCCTCGATGACCTCGAGTTCGAGGAGGTATCGGGCGACGTGCTCGGGCTTCTTGAGGTGGAGCAGCCGGGCCAGGGTCACCAGCCCCGGCCACACCTCGGCGTCGTTGCGCTTCACGTTCAGGTGCGACGACAGCGCCCACCACAGCGCGCGCGCCTCCGACGAGGCCCCGGAGAGGAGCACCCAGTCCCCGAGCATGGTGAAGGGTGCACGGCGTCCCAGTTCGAGCTCGAAGGCGACGTTCAGCTCGGCCGGGTCGGAAAGGCTCACCGCGCCGCCTCGAACGGGCTGCCGTGCACGTGCATCAGGTCTCCTGGGCTCCGTCCTGACCGCCGGCGGACCGGCGGTCAGTGGCGGGGGGTGCGTCGTACGGGGTGGATCAGGCCGTGCCGGCGACCGCCCCGGACCGGAGACCGGGGGCGGGGAGCGGGTGGACCGTTTCGGCCTCGACGGTCGCCTCGAAGGCGCACGTTCCGTTCTGGAGACCGCTGACCCGGAAGGCGCGGCGCGTCCCGGCGGCCTCAGGAGCGGCCGGTTCGGCGGTGATGGTGCAGGGGCTGTCGAATTCGACGTAGCGGTGGAAGGCCATGTCCATCGATACAGGCATGCTCATGTCAGGCTGATCGCCGAGCGCGAGGACCGCCTGCTGCACCGCCTCGAAGAGGACCATGCCGGGCGCGTGGTCGACCGGGTGGTCGAAGAGGACGGGGTGGGTGGGGTCGAGGAGGAGTTGCCACTCCACGGAGCCGGGCGGGCCGCCGGCAGCCGGACGGGCCGGCTCGGCGAGGACGACGTCGGCGGCGAAGCGGCGGTCCACGGTGTGGGGGGCCAGGGGCCTGCGCCGCTCGGCGGCGACCGGCTCCGGCATGGCACCGCCCCGCCCTGCGCGGACCTTCCGGTAGACGGCGGGGGAGCTGCACCCGATACGGGTGCTCGCCACGGCCAGGAGGGCGTCACCGCGGCTGATCTCGAACCGCATCGCCAGGGCCGAGGGCAGTCCGCGGACGCGTCTGATCTCGTGGCACCACACCCGCAGTTCGATCTCGGCCGGGGTGCCGGTGACCCGCATGGCCTCGGGGTCGGCCGTGTACCGGAAGTCCTTCCAGCTGAGCTGGTAGCCGAACGGGACCTCGTACGCCGCGTGCATCAGGAGCGGGAACGTCTGGCGGATGGTCTCGCACAGCAGCATCGGGTCGTAGAGCGCCTGGCTGACGGAGTAGAAGCTGTGGCTGCGGGGCCACTGCGCGGTGAGGGTGAAGGCATCCGGCCCGGTGCGCTGCCATCCGGTCAGGAAGACCTCGGCGAGAGCCGCTCGATGCACATACTCTTTTGCCACAGTCGTGGTCAGGCCATGTCGAGCGGTTGTGTCCACGTGCTCAGTCAGCATTGTGACTCCTAGCGGGGTGGGCTGGATGCAACCTTCTAGGGATGTGGAGCAGGCTGATAAAATAACGGTTGCTCGGTATTTTTCCAAGAGGGGCGCGTGTGGTGGCGACAAGGGATCCGAAGCAGGAACGAGCAATCAGGACAAGGGACTTGATTGTTCGTGCGGCAGCCGAGGTGTTCGAGGAGAGCGGTTACCATGCCGCGAGCGTCGCCAGGATCAGTGCCAAGGCCGGTGTGACCCAGGGCGCTCTCTATTTCCACTTCAAGACGAAGCAGGCCATCGCGCAGGAGGTCATGCACGCGCAGGGCACCTTCGTGCAGATACCCGACGAGGGCCGGGGGCTGCAACGGCTCCTGGACGTCAACTTCTATCTGGCGAGGGAGCTCCAGCGGAACGTTCTCTTCCGTGCGGGCGTCCGGCTCGCCGTGGAACAGGGAGAGATCGGAATCCAGGACGCCAGCGCCTACCAGGGCTGGGCCGACCAGTTCCACGCGATCCTCGTCGAGGCACGCGAGGAGGACGAACTCCTTCCCGACGTGGACGAGCGGGAGTTCGCCCAGGTCCTGGTGGGCGCGTACAGCGGCACCCAGCTGTACTCGAAGGTCGCCACCGGGTCCGTCGACCTCATCGAGCGCATCGCCTCGCTCTGGCGGTATCTCCTCCCCGGGATCGCCACCCCCGAGGCGATCGCCCGGCTCAGCGTGCGGCCGGAGTGGGCGGAGCCGCGGGGGTGAGCCCCGCACGGGTCGTGCTCACCGGGGCCACCGGCTTCATCGGCGGTGCGGTCCTGGGCGAACTCGTCCACCACCGCGTCGCGTCCGGGATCGTGCTCCGCGCGGTCGGTCGCGGCCCGCGTCCGGAGGGGCCGGCCTCCGCGGCCGACGAGTGGGTGTCCGCCGAGCTCACCGACCCGGACTCGCTGCGGGGTGTCTGCGAGGGCGCCGACGTGCTCCTGCACCTGGCCTCCGCGCTGGGCCCGGACGCGGCCCGTTGCGAGGCGGTCAACGCAGGCGGGACGACGGCGGTGATGGCGGAGGCCGTCCGGGCCGGGGTGCGGCGCATCGTGCATCTGTCGACCGCCGCGGTCTACGGCCGCGGGCCGCACCGGGGCATCGACGTGGACGGGATCGTGCCCGCGCCGGTCTCCGCCGCCAGTCGCAGCAGGCTCCTCGCCGAGCGCCCCGCACGTGAGGCCGGCGCGTTCGTGCTCAGGCCGGGCCTCGTCCTGGGGCGCGGAGACCGCTGGGTCGTCCCGGCCCTGGCGGAGCTCGTACGCAGGGTGCCGTCGCGGTGGGACGGCGGCCGGGGGCTGCTGTCCGCGGTGGCCGTGGACGACCTCGCCCGGCTGATCGCCGCACTCGCCCTGTCGCCGGAGTGCGGGCAGGCCGCCGGGGGCGTCCACCACGCCTCCCACCCGCTGCCCGTCCGCAACGGGGACCTGATGGACACCCTCGCGGCACACGCCGTACTGCCCGCCCAGCGCGGCGAACTCGACTGGCCCGGCTGCCTGGAGCGGCTGCGCGCGGCCCCCGGGTCCGTCAGCGAGCGGCAGTTCGAGCTGCTGGCGCGCGACCACTGGTACCGGAGCGAGGAGATCTGGGACGTCGCGCACTGCGATCCCGGGCCCGGGCCGCTGGCGGCCGTCGCGGCCGCCGCCGACTGGTACCGGAAGCTGCCCGCCTGACCCGGGGGCCGACGGGCCGGGTCTCAGGCCGGCACCGCCGGCTCGGGTTCGGCGGTGATGCCGCCCAGCGCCACCTGCCAGGCCCCCCGCAGCTTCGCCAGCGCGTCCTTGCGCTGCGTGTCCGGGCCGAGCTCCGTGCCGTGCAGCAGCAGCCTGATCAGTTCGGTGACGTCGTCGGGCCGAGCCGCCGCACGCACTTGGCCCTGCTTGCAGGCCTCGTCCACCAGCGTCGTCACCAGGGGCAGCCAGAGCCGGGACCACGGGGCGGTCGACCGCTCCCGTGACAGCCGGACCGCGCACCGGACGAGGGGGTCCTCCTCCAGGAGCCGGGCCAGCCCCAGCAACAGGTCGGCCAGCCGGGTGAGCGGCGGCGTCGTCTGCGCCGCGAAGGTGCGCACCATCGAGCGCGTCACCTCGGTGCCCTCCTCCTCGATCGCGTCCGCCAGATCGTCCTTGCTGGCGAAGTGGTAGGTCAGCGCCCCCATCGTCATGCCCGACTTCTCGACCACCTGCGCCAGCGATGTGCCGTGGAAGCCGTCCCCGACGAACGTCGAAGCTGCCGCCTCCACGAGGAGGGCTCGTGTGCGCAGGGCCTTGACCCGCTTGGCCATAGTCACTCCGGATCTGTCCTGCCGTATCCAATACGCGGTCACGATCACGGCGCAACGGAGGCTTAACAAGGGGGAGTTGGCAAAGTGCGACAGTTCGGGCGCGGTATCACACCGGACCCGGTTCCGACGTGGCGAAGTGGAACCGAGGCCGTACGGGCGGGAGGAAAAAAAGAGGACGTCCGCTATTCTTTTGCGGGTCCAGTCACCCTGCCGACAGGGAGTCGCACTGTGCTCACGTCCCTCCCGCCGCGCCCCGGCCCGGTCTCGGCCTTCGACTTCACCGAAGTCGTCTTCGGCCACCTCCCCCGGGTGGACCAGCGCCGCTGGGCCCACGCCTACCTCGGCGCCCTCCTGGCCACACCCGGCAAGAAGTCGGTCCGCAGGCTCGCCGAGTCGCTGGCCGGATCGACGTCCACCGCGCAGTCGCTGCACCAGTTCGTCAACGCCAGCCCCTGGCCGTGGGAACCGGCGTACGGGGAGCTGATGCGGTGGGCCGAGGAGCACACCGTGCCGCGCGCCTGGACCATCGACGTCGCCGTGGTCCGCAAGCGCGGTGAGCACTCGTGCGGGGTCCACCGCCGCTTCGTGCCGAGCACCGGACGGTCCGTCAACTGCCAGGTCGGCATCGGCGCCTTCCTGGTCACGGACGACGACGCGCTGCCGGTCGGCTGGCGGCTGCTGCTGCCCCGGCTCTGGACCGAGGACCCGGCGCGCCGGAGCCGCACCCGCATCCCCCAGGACGTCGACGCGCGCGGCCTGGAGACGTGCGCCCTCGAACTCGTCCGGGCCATGGGGGAGCGGTCCCGGCTCGGCGAGGTGCCCTTCGTGGCCGACCTCAGCAGCCACTGCCCCGGTACGTCGCTGATCCGCGGACTGAGCAGGAGCCACCGGGACTTCCTCGTCGGGGTGCCCGCCCGCTTCCCGGTCGTCCCCGACCGCCACCTGCGCGTGCGGCCCTGCGACAGCGCCGCGCCCCTCGCGACACCGGCCGCCGACCTCTTCGAGGCCGCGCGCGACCAGCACCTGGTGGGCTCGCACACGATCCGGGACGGAGGCGGCCGCCCGCTGACCTTCCGTACCGCGCTCGTACGGCTCCCGGGACCCGTCGCGGACCCGGCGGCCGCCCGCGCGTACCGGCTCATCGCGGGTCCCGCGCGCGGCACGGGCCCGCAGCTGCTCTGGCTCACCAACATGGTCGGCCGGCGGCTGGACGACGTACTGCGGCTCACCCGGCTGCGGACCCGCTCCACGCAGACCCTGGAACGGCTGGAGCAGGACTACGGGATGGCCGACTTCGAGGGCCGCTCGTATCCGGGCTGGCACCACCACATGGCGTTGATGTCCGCCGCCTACATGCACGCCCGGCTGGGCGCGGACGTCCCGGCGCTGGTGCGGGCCTCGTAGGGGGAGTCCAGGGCGAGCAGCGCGCCCAGCAGCGCCGGCCAGTCGCCCGGCACTCCGCGGCGGCCGGCCCCCTCGCCCATGTGGTGCAGCCCCACCAGCGCGGAGACGACGAGCCCCGCCACGGCCGCGCTGCGCGTACCGGCCGGGACCGTGCCCTGCCGTTCCGCCTCCAGCACGACGTCCTCCACGGCCGCCGACCAGGCGGCGAACGGATCGTCGACCGACACGTCGATGAGCCCGCGTTCGGCCAGCAGCCGGAAGCTCCCGCGCACCTCCGGGTCGTCGGCCAGCAGCCGCGCGACCTCCTGGGCGAGCGCGGTCAGCAGGCCGGCCGCCCCGGGGAAGAACGGGCGCAGCCGGCCGATCAGCCGGGGCACCAGGTCGTACTGCCGTGCGATGACGGCCTTCGCGAGGTCGGTCTTCGACGCGAAATGGAAGTACACGGCCCCCTTGCTCAGCTTCCGCCGCGCCGCGACGTCCTCCAGTCGTGTGCCCAGATACCCCTTTTCTCCGAATACCTCGGCGGCTCCGCTCAAAATGGCTTCCCGGGTCCGGACGGATCGCTCGTGCACACTTCACCACCTTGGTGTTTTCAAGAGACTCACTCGGTCCCTACGGTGGGTGGATGTTGAAGAACACCTATGAAGGACAGGATTGCAACGTCGCCCGCTCGCTTGAAGTGATAGGCGAACGGTGGACCCTCCTCATCGCTCGTTCGGCGTTCCTCGGTATCAAACGGTTCGACGGATTCCTGGGCAACCTCGGAATTGCTCGGAACGTGCTGGCCAACCGGCTGGGGAGGCTGGTCGAGCACGGTCTGATGGAGAAGGTGCTCTATCAGGAGAAGCCCGTCCGTTACGAATACGTGCTCACCCCGAAGGGCCGCGACCTCGCCAAGCCCGTCATCGCGCTGATGCAGTGGGGGGACCGCAACCTCCACCTCGCCGACGGGCCCCCGCGTACCGCCGAACACCTGGGCTGCGACGGATCGGTCCATGCCCAGTTGCGGTGCACGGACTGCGACCGCGAGGTGCACACCGACGAGGTGGCGGTCCGCCGGACCCGCTGAGCCCGGACATTCCGGCTGCCCGGTCAACAGCGCACAGCGGAAGATGCCCGCCCCCGGCGCCCCGCCCACCATGAAGCCTCCACCGCCTCCCGTGGCGGTCCGAAGGAGGCAGATCGTGACGGCTGTGGGAGCACTGCGCCGGATTCTCATGGCGCCGTCCCTGGACGAAGTGACCTTCGCCCGACGGGGTTTTCCCGTCGAGGAGACGGCGCAGACACGCGCGCTGGAGGCCATTCCGCAGGCGGTCGTCTGCGGATTCGAGTGGGCCATCGAGGCCGGCGACCCGAAGGAGACCGAGCGCCACCTCGCCCTGGTCGACCCGGAGCTCCAGGGCTTCGCCTACGAGGGCGCGACCATGGCCTGCGTCGTGCGCGACGCGATGGGCCCGGGAAAGGGCCACCGGACCCTCGACCTGCTGCGGGGCCCCGGCGCCCCGCACATCTTCCTGAACTACATCGGCATCGGGTTCGCCATGGCCCGGCTGCCGCGGCCGCTGTGGAAGAAGGTCCTCCCCGACCTCACCGACAGCGCCGAAGGACCCCCGCTCTACCCGCAGATGAGCTGGCTCGCCGTGGACGGATACGGCTTCGACAAGGCGTACTTCGACACCGCCCGGCACATCGACGCGCAGCACGTCCCCACCGCCTACCCCTGGCAGGGCGACGCCGACTACTTCGCGCGCGCGGTGGACCAGGGCATCGGCCGCGCGCTGTGGTTCATCCACGGCGCGCACACCGCGCACGTGGACGCCGCCGTCCGCCGCTTCGCCTCCGCGCGCCACGCCGACCTGTGGAGCGGCGTCGGACTCGCGGCCACCTTCGCCGGCTCCTCCAACGCCGGGGACCTGGCCGCCCTGCGCCGGCTGGCCGGGGAGCACGCGCCGCAGGTGGCGCAGGGCTCGGTCTTCGCCGGCAAGGCCCGGCACCACTCCGGTGTGGTCCCCGAGCACACCCGTATCGCCGTACGCGAACTCGCGGGCCTGTCCGTGGAGGACGCCGCGGCGCTCGCCGACGACTGCGCGGTGGAATCCGGCGACGGCACGCTGCCCGCCTATGAGCTGTGGCGGGAATCGGTGCGCGGAAAACTCCCCGTGAACGTCGGCTGAGCATTCACGGAGTAGACACCGGACGACTGCGGAAGGCATTTTCTTCCGGAAAGTCGAAGACATCAGATGCGATCGCAGAAATGACGACGAGGGACGGTCTCCACGTGTCAAAAATTCTTCGCGCGGCGAGGCGCAGGATTCTCACGCCGAATGTATCGGCCACCAGAATGGACGTTCGCGGATTCCACGTGAAGGATGCGGCGTCGAAGAACCAGCTGGAAATGATCGGCAAAACGTTCCTCGACGGTTACGCGTACGTGGTCGAGGCGCGGTCGTCCGCCGAGGCCGAGGAACGCCTCGAAACCATCGACGAGCAGTACCGCGGATTCGCGTACGAGGGCGCCGGCATGGGTGCCGTCATGCTCGACTCGCTCGCCGGCAGCACCAAGCGGCTCGACGGACTCCTGGCCGGGCAGGGACAGCACCACATCTACATGGTGTACGTCGGCATCGGCTGGGCGATGGCCCGGCTCCCCCGCTTCCTGTGGCCGGACGTGACCCGCACCGATCCGCTGCTGCGCTGGCTGATCCTGGACGGCTACGGCTTCCACCAGGCGTACTTCCGTACCGACGCCTATGTGCGCGACCCGGACCGCGTCCACCCCTTCGCCTGGGCGGGCGGCCCGGCGGACTACAGCCTGCGGGCGATCGACCAGGGCATCGGACGGGCCCTGTGGTTCGTCGGCGGCACCGACCCCGACGTCGTCACCGGACTCATCCGCTCCTACGCCGAGCACCGGCACGCGGACATGTACGCCGGGGCCGGCCTCGCCGCCACCTACGCGGGCAGCGTCGGCGAGGACGAACTCCGGCGCTTCGCAGAGCAGTCCGGCCCGCACCGCCCCCAGCTCGCCCAAGGCGCCGCCTTCGCCGCCGAGGCCCGGGAGAAGGCCGGTCTGACCATCGCCCACACCCACCTCGCCGCACGCGTGCTCTGCGACCGGACCCCCGCCGAGGCGGCCCGGCTCTGCACCGGCCTCATGCCCGGCCAGGACGCCCGGACCACCGGACCGTCCGGCGAACCCGCCTACGAGACCTGGCGGCAGCAGATCGCCGGCCGGCTCACCGCCCTTCCCCTCGCGCAGAAAGATGCCCTCTCATGACCCACCCACGGATCTGGTTGCGGAAGCAGGCACCCGGCGTTCTCGCCCTCGCCCTGATGGTGGGCACCTTCTACGCGGTGCGCCTGCCCGTCTCCAGCGCGGCCGACAAGAGTGCCATGGCCTCGCACTTCACCTTCAAGGCCCAGTCCATCGCGATGCCCGCCGGCTACAAGCAGCAGACCATCCGCAAGGTCAACAAGGCGTACGAGCACATCGACGCCTGGATCTCGTCCGTCGGCGCCGGCATCGCCATGAACGACATCGACGGCGACACCCTGCCCAACGACCTGTGCGTCACCGACCCGCGCATCGACCAGGTCGTCGTGACGCCCGCCCCCTCCCCGAACCGCACCAGCCCCGCCTACGAGCCGTTCGTCCTGGACCCGTCCCCGCTGCCGACCAGCAAGACCATGGCCCCCATGGGCTGCACCCCCGGCGACTTCAACGAGGACGGCGCCACCGACCTCCTGGTCACCTACTGGGGCCGTACGCCGGTGATCTTCCAGGCGCAGCGGGGCGCCGGCCAGGACCTCACGAAGATGAGCCCCGACAGCTTCACCCCCGTCGAACTCGTCCCCGGCGCCGGTGGCACCACGTACAACGGCCCGCTGTGGAACTCCAACACCGCCGCCGTCGCGGACTTCGACGGAGACGGCCACAACGACATCCTGATCGGGAACTACTTCCCGGACAGTCCCGTCCTCGACCCGTCCAAGGACGGCGGGGTCACCATGAACGACTCGCTGTCCCACGCCCAGAACGGCGGCGGCTCCCACATCTTCCGCTGGACCGAGAACGGCTACAGCGAGGTCAAGGGCGCCATCCCCTCCGGCATCAGCCACGGCTGGACCCTGGCCGCCTCCGCCAACGACCTCGACGGCGACCAGCTCCCCGAGCTGTACCTCGGCCACGACTTCGGCACCTCCGCGCTGCTCTACAACACCTCCACCCCGGGCAGGATCCGGTTCGCCGAGGTGAAGTCCGCGTACAGCGCGACCATCCCGAAGTCCAAGCAGATGGGCCGCAGCTCCTTCAAGGGCATGGGCATCGACTTCGGCGACCTCGACAACGACGGCCTGTACGACGCGTTCGTCTCGAACATCACCACGTCGTTCGGCATCCAGGAGTCGAACTTCGCGTTCATCGACTCCGCCCGCGACCAGAAGGACGTACGCGCCAAGCTGCGCGACGGCGTCGCCCCCTTCACCGACCACAGCGCCCCGCTCAACCTGGCATGGTCCGGCTGGGGCTGGGACGTCAAGACCGGCGACTTCGACAACAACGGCGACCTGGAGATCGCGCAGGCCACCGGCTTCGTCAAGGGCAAGACCAACCGCTGGCCCCAGCTCCAGGAGCTCGCCACCGCCAACGACGCCCTGGTGCGCCACCCGATGTGGTGGCCCAACCTGCGCGAGGGCGACGACCTGGCCGGCGACCAGACACTCCACCTGTTCTCCAAGGGCAAGGACGGCTCCTACGCCGACCTGGCCCCCGCGCTCGGCCTCGCCGTGCCGGTGCCCACCCGGGGCGTCGCGACCGGTGACGTCGACGGGGACGGCCGGCTCGACATGGCCGTCGCCCGCCAGTGGGGCGAACCCGTCTTCTACAGCAACACCAGCAAGAACCCCGGCGACTACCTCGGGCTCAAGCTGGTCGACGCTAACGGCTCGCCCGTCGTCGGCGCCCAGGCCACGGTCACCCGCTCCGACGGCAGCGTGCGCGTCGGCCGGGTCGACGGCGGCGGCGGGCACTCCGGACGCCGCAGCAGCGACATCCACATCGGACTCGGCGACCAGCCGGACGGACCGCTCCAGGTCGACCTCGTCTGGCGCGACCGCTCCGGACAGGTACACCACCAGGACGTATCGCTGAACCCCGGCTGGCACTGCCTCCAGCTCGGCGTCACGGCCAAGGAGAAGTGACCATGACCGACCAGCAGACTCCCACCCCGATCAACGCACAGGGCGCGCCCCGGCACGACGCCAAGGTCATCAAGGCGCTGACCAGGTTCGCCATCTCGATCTCGGTGCTCAACATTCTCGGCTACACCGTCCTCGGCTTCGAGCAGGCATGGACCTGGCCGTTCGTCGCCCTCGCCACGGCGTACCTCGTGGAGATCGCCCTGGAGGCCGTCAGCGCCCGGGTCGAGGGCCGCAAGGCCCGTTTCCTCGGCGGCGGCCCGCGCGGACTGATGCAGTTCCTGCTCCCCTCGCACATCACCGGCCTCGCCGTGAACATGCTGACGTACGTCAACGACCGGATCTGGGTCATGGTCTTCGGCGTGATCGTCGCCGTCGGCACCAAATGGGTGCTGCGCGCGCCGCTGCGCGGCCGGATGCGCCACTTCATGAACCCGTCGAACTTCGGCATCGCGGTCATCCTGATGCTCTTCCCGTGGGCCAGCATCGCCCCGCCGTACCACTTCACCGAGTACCTCTACGGGCCCGCCGACTGGGTCCTGCCCGGCATCATCATCGTGCTCGGCACCATGCTCAACGCCAAGCTCACCAACCGCATGCCGCTGATCGCCGCCTGGGTCGGCGGGTTCGCCCTCCAGGCCATCGTGCGCGGCCTGATCTTCGGGACCTCCATTCCGGCGGCCCTGGGCATGATGACCGGCACCGCCTTCGTCCTCTTCACCAACTACATGATCACGGACCCGGGCACCTCGCCGTCCAAGCGGACCGCGCAGATCGCCTTCGGCGGCGGAGTCGCCGCGATGTACGGCCTTCTGACGGCCCTGCACATCGCCTACGGCATCTTCTTCGCCACCGCGCTCGTCTGCCTGATCCGCGGCGGCTACCTGTGGTGGATCCACTACACCGCCGACCGGAACACCGCCGCGCAGCCGAAGGGCGGGTCCGAGGTCATCGCCCTGCGCCCCGCACCCGCTGCCGCGTCCCTCGACGGCGTCGCGCCGGGAGAACAGAAGGAGTCGGTGCCCGCATGAGCAACAGGATCGCCATCGTCGGCATGGCGTGCCGGTACCCGGACGCCTCCTCCCCCCGCGAGCTGTGGGACAACGCCGTCGCCGGCCGCCGCGCCTTCCGCAGGCTCCCGGACGAGCGGATGCGCCTGGAGGACTACTACGACCCCGACCCCACCGTCCCCGACCGCTTCTACTCCCGTACGGCGGCGCTCCTGGAGAACTACGAGTTCGACCGCGTCGCCCACCGGACCGCCGGCAGCACCTACCGGTCCACCGACCTCACCCACTGGCTGGCCCTGGACACCGCGGGCCGCGCCCTCGCCGACGCCGGCTTCCCCGACGCGGCCGGGCTGCCCCGCGAGACCACCGGCGTCGTCATCGGCAACACCCTCACCGGCGAGTTCTCCCGCGCCAACGTGATGCGCCTGCGCTGGCCGTACGTACGACGGGTGCTGACCGGGGCGCTCAAGGACCTCGGCTGGGAGGACGAACGGATCGCCGAGTTCGCCGCCGGAATGGAGGAGGACTACAAGCGGCCGTTCCCGCCCACCGACGAGGACACCCTCGCCGGGGGCCTCGCCAACACCATCGCCGGGCGCATCTGTAACCACTTCGACCTCAACGGCGGCGGATACACCGTCGACGGCGCCTGCTCCTCGTCCCTGCTGGCCGTCACGACCGCCAGTGCCTCCCTGCTCAGCGGCGTCACGGACATCGCCGTCGCAGGCGGCGTCGACCTGTCCATCGACCCGTTCGAGGTCATCGGCTTCGCCAAGACCGGTGCCCTCGCACGCGGCGAGATGCGCCTCTACGACCAGGGCTCCAACGGCTTCTGGCCCGGCGAGGGGTGCGGCATGGTCGTCCTCATGCGGGAGGAGGACGCGCTCGCCGGCGGCCACCGCATCTACGCCACCATCGCCGGCTGGGGCATCTCCTCCGACGGCCAGGGCGGCATCACCCGCCCGGAGGTCAGCGGCTACCAGCTCGCCCTGCGGCGCGCCTACGAACAGGCCGGCTTCGGCATCGAGACCGTGCCCCTCTTCGAGGGCCACGGCACCGGCACCGAGGTCGGCGACGCCACCGAACTCACCTCGCTCGGTGAATTCCGCGCCCGGGCGGGCGCCGATCCCGGCTCGGCGGTCATCACCTCCATCAAGGGCATGATCGGCCACACCAAGGCCGCCGCCGGCGTCGCCGGCCTGATCAAGGCGGCGCTCGCCATCGACGCCCGCATGCTTCCGCCCACCATCGGCTGCAGCGACCCGCACGACCTGCTCACCGCCGAGGACGCCAACCTGCGGGCGCTGCGCGCGGCCGAACCCTGGCCCGAGGACGCCCCGCTGCGCGCCGGAGTCACCGCGATGGGCTTCGGCGGCATCAACACCCACATCGTCCTCGACAAGCCCGAGCCGCAGCAGCGCAAGCCGCTCGCCCGCCGCTCACTCGACCTCGCCGGGGCGCTCCAGGACGCCGAGGTCCTGCTCTTCGACGCGGACTCCCCCGGCGAACTGCGCGAACGCCTCACCCGGGCCGCCGACGAGACGATCCGGCTCTCCTACGGCCAGATCACCGACCTCGCCGCCCTCCTCCAGCGCGAACTGCGGGACCTGCCCTGGCGGGCCGCCGCCGTCGTCACCTCACCCGAGGACGCCGAACGGCAGCTGCGCCGCCTGATCGCCGCCGTCGACCAGCGCGACGGACGCGAAACAGCCTTCGCGGCGGACGGGAACACCTTCCTGGGCCACGCCGCCGACGAGCCCCGCATCGGCTTCCTCTTCCCCGGCCAGGGATCGGGCACCAGCACCACCGGCGGAGCCCTCGCCCGCCGCTTCCAGGAGGCCGCCGAGGCGTATGCCACCGCCGCCCTGCCCACCACGGGCGACATGACGGCCACCGAGACGGCCCAGCCGCGCATCGCCACCGGCTCGCTGGCCGGGCTGAAGGTCCTGGACTCCCTCGGCATCGAGGCCGGCCTCGCGGTCGGCCACAGCCTCGGCGAGATATCCGCCCTGCACTGGGCGGGCTCCCTGACCGCCGCCCAGCTCCTGGAGACGGCCCGGGTACGCGGACAGGCCATGGCCGACCACAGCGCCTCGGGCACCATGGCCTCCCTGGCCGCCGGACCCGAGACCGCCGAACGCCTCGCCCAGGGCCTCCCCGTCGTCGTCGCCGGCTACAACGGCCCGGCCCAGACCGTCGTCGCGGGACCGGTCGACGGCGTCGACGCGCTGGCCGCCCGTGCCGCCGAGGAGGGCGTCCCCTGCACCCGGCTGCCGGTCTCGCACGCCTTCCACTCGCCCCTGGTCGCCCCCGCCGCCGAGTCCTTCGGCACCTGGCTGGACGACCGGGCCCACCCGGCCCCCGGACGCCGCGTGATCTCCACGGTCACCGGCGACGAACTCACCCCGGACACCTCCGTCCCGGACCTGCTCCGCCGTCAGATCACCGCCCCCGTCCGGTTCTCCCAGGCCGTGGCCCGGGCGGCCGGTGACACCGACCTGTTCATCGAGGTCGGCCCCGGCCGAGTGCTCTCCGCGCTGGCCGGCAACGCCACGGGCGTCCCCGCCGTCGCCCTGAACACCGACGACGAGTCCGTCCGCTCGCTGCTCCGCGTCGTGGCGGCCGCCTGGGTGAGCGGGGCGCCCGTCGCCCACGAGCGCCTGTTCCGGCACCGGCTCACCCGACCGCTGGAGATCGGCGCCCCGCGCACCTTCCTGTCCAGCCCCTGCGAGCAGGCCCCCCTCCTGGACCTGCCCGCCGTCGCCCCGGCCGCCCCGGCGGAGGACACCGGCGCGGCGGGCGAGGGCGGCGCCGACGCCGGCCGGTCCGTCCTGGAGGTGCTCACCGCCCTGGTGGCCGAGCGCGCCGAACTCCCGGTCGAGCTCGTCGGACCCGAGACCAGCCTCCTGGACGACCTGCACCTCAGCTCCATCACGGTCGGCCAGATCGTCAACCAGGCGGCCACCCAGCTGGGCGTCGCCGCCGCCCGGATGCCCACCAACTTCGCGACCGCCTCCGTACGGCTCCTCGCCGAGGCCCTTGAGGAGCTGGCCGCGACGGCCGACGCGCCGGACGCGGCAGGCCCGGTCGTCACCGGTGCCGCGCCCTGGGCCCGCGCCTTCTCCGTGGCGCCCGAGGAACTGCCGCTGCCCGCCGCCCCGCGCACCGGGGAGGGCACCAGCACCTGGCAGCTGTTCGCGGACGCCGGGGACACCGGGGCCGAGGAGATCCGTACCGCGCTCCAGGCGTCCCCGTACGGGCCGGGCATCCTGATACGGCTGCCCGAGCAGTGCCCCGAGGAGGCCCTTCAGCACGCGCTCGACGGGGCGAAGACGGCCCTCGCCGTCGCCTCCCAGGACGCCGAACTGCGCTGTGTACTCGTCCAGTCGGGGCGCGGCGCCGCCGCCCTCGTCAAGACCCTCGCCCAGGAGGAACCCCGGCTCCGCGTCACCATCGTGCACACGCCGCCCGGCGCGCACCTGGTGGAACGGGTCCTCGCGGAGGTCGCCGCCACCCGCGGTGCCGTCCGGTTCTCCGAGGCCCACTACGGCGAGGACGGCGTGCGCCGGGTGCCGACGCTCCGGGCGCTGCCCGTCCGCGCCGAGCGCAACGACCCGCCGATCGGCGCCTCCGACGTCCTTCTGGTCACCGGGGGCGGCAAGGGCATCTCCGCGGAGTGCGCCCTCGCCATCGCCCGGGACACCGGGGCCGCCCTCGCCGTCATGGGACGGTCCGACGCGGAGGCGGACGCCGAACTCGCCGCGAACCTCGCCCGGATGGCGGACGGCGGCGTGCCCGTGCACTACGCGCGCGCGGACGTCACCGACCCCGCCCAGGTCCGGGCGGCCCTCGCGGAGCTGACCGGACGCCTCGGCCCGGTCACCGGTCTGCTGCACGGTGCGGGGCGCAACGAACCCGCCCCGCTGACCGCGCTGCGGCGCGACGACCTCCGGCGCACCTTCGCGCCCAAGGTCGACGGCCTCCGGCACGTCCTGGACGCGGTAGGCGCGGAGAACCTCAAGCTCCTCGTCACCTTCGGCAGCATCATCGGCCGGGCCGGCCTGCGGGGCGAGGCGCACTACGCCACCGCCAACGAGTGGCTGGCCGACCTCACCGAGAGCGTTGCCCGGGACCACCCGGGGCTGCGGGCCCGGTGCGTGGAGTGGTCCGTCTGGTCCGGCGTCGGCATGGGCGAGAAGCTCTCCGTCGTGGAGACGCTGGCCCGCGAGGGCATCGCCCCCGTCTCGCCCGAGCAGGGCGTGGAGATCCTGCTCCGGCTCATCACGGACCCGGACGCGCCCGTCGTCGCCGTCGTCAGCGGCCGCACCGAAGGCGTCTCCACGGTCCGCCGCCACCAGCCGCCGCTGCCGCTGCTGCGGTTCACCGCCACCCCGCTCATCCGCTACCACGGTGTCGAGCTGATCACCGAGGCGGAACTCAACGTCGGTTCCGACCCCTACCTCGCCGACCACCACCTCGACGGCAACCTGCTGATGCCCGCCGTCATGGGCATGGAGGCCATGACCCAGGTCGCCTTCGCGGTCACCGGCCGGCCCGGCACCCCCGTCCTGGAGGACGTGCGGTTCACCCGGCCGATCGTCGTCCCGCCGGACGGCTCCGCGCACATCCGGATCGCCGCCACCGTCACCGGACCCGACACCGTCGACGTCGCCGTCTTCACCAAGGAGACCGGTTACGCCGCCGAGCACTTCCGGGCCCGCGTGGTCTACACGACGGCCCCGCCGGCGGAAGGACTGCCCGACGTCAGCACCGCGCCGCTCGACCCGGTGCCGCTCGACCCGGACGCCGACCTGTACGGGAGCGTGCTCTTCCAGGGCCCCCGCTTCCAGCGGCTGCGCCGCTACCACCGCGCCGCCGCCCGGGACGTCGACGCCGACCTCACCCTGGCGGGCACCGGCGGCTGGTTCGCGGGCTACCTCCCCGCGACCCTGCTGCTCGCCGACCCCGGCATGCGCGACGCGCTCATGCACGGCAACCAGGTCTGTGTCCCGGACGCCACCCTGCTGCCGTCCGGCATCGAACGCCTGACGCCGCTGACCGCCGACGGGCTGCCCGGCGACCCCGACGAACTGCGCTACTGCGCCACCGAACGTTCCCGGGACGGTGACACGTACATCTACGACATCGCCGTACGCACCCCGGACGGCACCGTGGTCGAGCGGTGGGAGGGGCTCACCCTGCACGCCGTACGCAAGAACGACGGTTCGGGGCCCTGGCCGCCGGCGCTCCTCGGTTCCTACCTGGAACGGTCGCTGGAGGACGTCCTCGGGGCGAGCATCGCTGTCGTGGTCGAACCCGACCCGGACGACGACACCGACGCCCCCGGGCACGGAGCGGTGGCGACCAGGACCAAGAAGGTGACCCGGAGCCGCCGGGCCGCCACCCTCACCGCCGTGCAGCGCGCGCTGGGCGCACCCGCCAAGCTGCGCTACCGGCCCGACGGCAAGCCCGAACTCGCTTCCGGGCAGCACGTGTCCGCCGCCCACGGCATGAACCTCACCCTGGCGACCGTGTCCGACACCGCCGTCGCGTGTGACGTCGAGCCGGTCTGCGTACGCACGCAGCAGGACTGGACGGACCTCCTGGGCGACCACGCCCCGTTGGCCGCCCTGGTCGCGCGCACGACCGGCGAGGCCCCGGACACCGCGGCCACCCGGGTGTGGAGCGTGGTGGAGTGCCTGAAGAAGGCCGGACACCTCACCAGCACGTCCCTGTCCCTGCTCCCGCGGACCAAGGACAACTGGGTGCTCTTCAAGAGCGGGGACCTGGAGATCGCCACCTTCGTCACCGCGCTGCGCACCTCGCTGGAACCCGCCGTCTTCGCCGTCCTGGCGGGGCCGGGGAAGGGGGTCGAGGGCCGTGGGTGAGACGTACGAATACCACTTCACGGCCACCGGGACGGAGGCCGAGAGCGAGGCCGACGGCTCCTACCTCGGCTGCCTCCTGCGCCAGCAGCAGTGCCGCGAACTGACCCTGGCACAGGCCGCGGTCGCCGCCGAACCCCTCGGCACCCGCGAGATGGACTGCGAGGCCCGGACCGAGACCGAGCCCGGTGACGCCGTGCTCGTCCGGGTCCGGGTCACCGGCACCGCGCCCGGAGAACTGGAGCTGACGTACCACCAGTACAAGCAGGGGGCGCACGGCGAGGAGATCCTGGTCGCCCGCGGCCGGGAACGCATCGCCAGGATCAGCCCGTCCATCCTCTCGACACCGGCTGGGAGCTCCGCATGAGCCTGGTAACCACCCGCACCGCCGAGGACGTCGACATCACCGACACCCGCCAACTGCGCGGCGCCTTCGGGGCCTTCGCCACCGGGGTGACCGTCGTCACCGTCGGCGGCCGCGCCTGGCGGGGCATGACCGCCAACTCGTTCACCGCGCTCTCCCTCGACCCCCCGCTCGTGCTGGTCTGCGTCGGCAAGGAGGCCGTCATGCACGGCAGCCTCACCGGCGCGGAGGACTTCTCGGTCTCCGTACTGGCGGCCGGGCAGGAGGACATCGCCCGGCACTTCGCGGACCCCACCCGGCCCGCGGGGCTCAGCCAGTTCGCCACGGTCGGCTGGGAGCCGGGCCGGGCCACCGACGCCCCGCTGATCGCCGGGGCCGACGCGCACTTCGAGTGCGTGCGCCAGGAGGTCCACGACGGCGGTGACCACACCATCTTCATCGGGCGGGTCGTCGCCGCGCGCAAGCAGGCCCCGGCCGCCGACACCATGGTCTTCCGGGGCGGGCGCTTCCGGGGCCTGGCCGAAGAACGCGAGGCGGCATGACCGCCCGGCCGGCCGAACCGCCGGTCTCCGCGCTCCCGGGACTGCTGCGCAAGCTCGCCACGGACCGCCTCGGCCTGATGCGGGACGCGGCGGCCCTGGGCGACGCGGTCCGCGTCGCCATCGGCCCGAAGAAGCTGTACATCTTCAACCATCCCGACTACGCCAAACACGTCCTGGCCGACAACAGCGACAACTACCACAAGGGCATCGGCCTGGTGCAGGCCCGCCGTGCCCTCGGCGACGGCCTGCTGACCAGCGAGGGCCCCGTCTGGCGCAAGCAACGGCGGACCGTCCAGCCGGCCTTCAAGCCGGCCCGGATCGCCCAGCAGGCCGAGACCGTGGCCGAGGAGGCGGAGAAGTTCGTCGCACTCCTCGCCCAGCACGAGGGCGCGGCCCCCGTGAACATCATGCACATGGTCACCCAGCTGACCCTGGGCGTCCTCGGCCGCACCCTCCTGGACACCGGCCTGGACGGCTACGGCGAAGTGGCCCACGCCTTCGAGGCGGTGCAGGACCAGGCCATGTTCGACATGGTGACGATGGACAAGGTGCCCGCGTGGCTGCCGCTGCCCCGGCAGCGCCGGTTCCGCACCGCCCGCCGCGAACTGCACCGGATCGCGGATGCCCTGATCGCCGACCGGCGCGGCCGGATGAGCGGGGGAGCGGCGCCCGACGACGCGCTGGCCAGGATGATCCTGGCGGCGGCCGAGGCGGAGAGCGTCGAGGGCGCCCCGGAGCAGCTGCGCGACGAGCTGGTGACCCTGCTGCTCGCCGGGCACGAGACGACCGCCAGCACCCTGGGATGGACCTTCCACCTGCTCGACCGCCACCCCGAGGTACGGGAGAAGGTCCGCCAGGAGGCCCTGGAGATCCTGGGCGACCGCGCCCCGGTCCTGGACGACCTGCACCGGCTGTCCTACACCACCATGGTCATCCAGGAGGTCATGCGCCTCTACCCGCCGGTCTGGGTGCTGCCCCGCATCGCCCAGCAGGCGGACGACGTCGGCGGATACGAGGTGTCGGCCGGGGCGGACGTCCTGATCAGCCCGTACATCCTGCACCGGCACCCCGGGCTGTGGACGGACCCCGAACGGTTCGACCCGGAGCGGTTCGACCCCCAGCGGGTCGCCCACCGGCCGCGCTACGCGTACATCCCGTTCGGGGCCGGGCCGCGGTACTGCGTGGGCAGCAACCTCGGGATGATGGAGGCGGTGTTCGTCACGGCCCTGGTCACCCGGGACCTGACGCTCGACTCCGTCCCGGGGCACAAGCCCCTCCCGGAGGCCATGCTCTCGCTGCGCATGGCGGACGGGCTGCCGATGACGGTCGGCCGGAACCGCTGACGCCGCCGGTCGCGGCGCACGAAGGGGCCGGCGGTGCGAATCCCCCTCGCACCGCCGGCCCCTTCGTGCGTCCCGGGGCCTCTCAGGCGGCGACCGGGGTGCGCAGGTCCTGGCCCGAAAGGGCGACGAGGATGGGCGGGTCCAGCGGATCGGCCGGGCGCAGCACGATGTCGGCGGGCAGCACGGCGACCCCCGGCTGCACGGTGACCGGCCCGTACCGGCCGACGCTGAGGGTGTCCGGCGCGTACCCGCCCTGGCCGGCGGGGAGCGGAGTGCCGTACGGGACCGAGTAGGCCAGCACGTGCCAGGTGCCGGGCGGCACGTCGTGCAGCTGGAAGGGGCCGGGGCCGTCCATGACGGTGTGCCGGACGGGGCGGCCCTGAAGGATCGCGCTGGGAAAGAGCCCGATGAAGACCTGGCCCAGGGCCCGGTCGCCGGGCAGCACCACCCGCCCTCGGATGGCGAGCGGCGCGGGGCCGTCGTCGGCGGCGCGGACGGGGGCGGGACCGAGCGCCGACACATCGCCGCCGCTCTCCCGGTACATGCTCGGCGACACGCCCACACAGGTCTTGAACCGGGTGCTGAACGTCCCGACGCTGTTGTAGCCGACCCGGCTGCTCACGTCCGCGACGCTCATGTCGGTGGAGACGAGAAGATTCTTCGCCTCCTGAATCCGGAGCGCGGAGAGGAACCGCCGCGGTGACGTTCCCGTGGTGAGCCGGAAGATCCGGGTGAAATGGAATTTGCTGAACATGGCGATGCGTGCCATGTCATCGATCGTGAGTTCCTGATCGAGACGTTCGTGCATTTCTTCGACGACGCGAAGAATCGCCTGGTTGACCGAGGGGGAAGTCACAAGAGATCCCTTCTGCCTGACTTCGAACGGGTCGCGATCCGCATGTTCAGCGGCCGGTATGCATTTCATTCGCGAATCGGCGCCATGAATCCGAGCACTTCATCGCCACATCGGCGATCGCCTGTCGGCTGTGCGCCGGGATGGCGGGTATCTGGCGCCGCCACGCCTCGTCGGTGAGGAAATGAGCGTGCAGCCACCGGACGAAGTCGCGCCCGGAATCGGTCTGCCGCAGCGCCGGGTCGCCGGCCAGGCTCCGCAGGATGTCCAGTGCGTCCCGGGTCGTCACGGTGCGGCCCCCGCCGGACGGTGTGCGGCGGACGGGTTCCGCGCGCCGCGGGCTTTCCGTGTCGCGGGCCGGGCGCACCGCGGAACGGGGTCCCGGCTGGGGCGCCGGGTCCTCACCGCGCAGCAGCCGCTGCCGTACGTCGTGGGCGGTGCCCAGGGAGAGTCCGGTGCGCTCGGCCACCATGCGCAGGGTCAGGCCCGGGCGCAGCGTGATGAGTTCGGCGGCCTGCCGGCGCTCGGTGGTGCGGTCCAGCGGATGGGCCTTGCCGTCACGCCCGACACGCGTGTTCAGCTGCGGAGAATCCACGGTTGAACGGTGCCGGACCGCGGCCACCGTCTTCGCGTCGAGCCCGGTGTAGATGCCGATGCTCCGGTCCGACATGGCGGGGAACGACCGCAGTATCCGTTCCGCTGCGGCCTTGCGGTCGGCGGTCGAGAGCGGCAGCCCGTGCGCGATGTTCCGGGCGACGGACTGGATGAACGCCTCCTCGTCGGCGCCGTCGAAGAACTGCGCCCGCAGCACCTCGTGCCCGAGGATCTCGGCGGCCCGCAGCCGGTGCATCCCGTCGATGACCCGCATCGTCGGACGCTGCACCAGAACCGGCGGCAGCGACTCGTACACCTCGGCGAGCCGCCGGGCGTGCGCCTCGTCGATCCCGTCCAGACGCGGTGAGCGGCCGGGTGTCAGATCGCTGATGCGCACCGGCTGCGTGAAATGGGCGGGTAGCTCCGTCTGTTCCTCGGCAGAACCGCTCATGGGTGCTCCTGGAAGTGGGGGTGAAATGTTCCCGACGTGGAGAGGTGGAACGATTTCCGACGCGTCGTGCGATCCGGTTCCGCTGTTCGAAGAGCGATTCGAAGTCTACCGGCTGGCTGGTTTTATCGAGCGGCCCGGAACGGCCCCGATGAGACTTCGGTTAGTTGCTTCGTGGAACTCGGTCGTTTCTTGAACAGACTCACCCGTTGCTTGAACTCGCCCCGCTCGCATAGCTTCCTCGGCATGCCGCACGGCATTCCGATTGTCCGGAGAGGGAGAGTTGATGACGGATGGGACCGGCCGGCCGTCGGCCGACAGCGCACAACTGACCCTGGAAGCATTCGCGGACACCATAATCCCCGGTGAGAAGCGCGGTCCCGAGGACCGTGCGGTGGCCGGCGCGGCCACCGGCGGCGGAGCCGTCGCGGCCGGCGCGCTGGACCTCCTGCGCTGGGACGCCACCGGAATGTCGGAGGGCGTGGACGGCCTCGCGGAACTCCTGGACGAGCACGCCCGTGGCTACGCCGGGCAGCACGACCTGGAGCTCGACGCGACGGTCCCGCCCTTCGTGGCCCTCGACTTCGAGCACCGCACCGAACTGGTCAAGCGGCTGACGGCCACCGGACACCCCGAGCGCGAGTTCTGGATCCTGCTGGCCCTCTTCTCCAACATGTCCTTCGACTCGGCCGCCCACCTGCACACGGCGGAGGCCCTGGCCGCGAACCACCCCGGTCTCGCCGCCCTCGGCATCACCCCGCCCGGCGCGGACGGTTTCTGGAGCTTCGCGAAGCCCGGTTACGGACGCCCGCTGGCCCGCCTGCACCCCGACACGACACCCTCCGGGAGCCCGGCATGACGAACCCCGCGGAGAGCCCTGCGGAAAGCACCGACGTCCTGGTGATCGGCAGCGGCTTCGGAGGCGCCATCACCGCCTACCACCTCGCGGCCGGCGGTGCCTCCGTCACCGTGCTGGAACGAGGACCCTGGCTGACCAGCGAGGACTTCGAGCACGACTACAAGCTCGGCTCCTCCTACACCCGGGCCTTCGACTTCGTCGTCGGTGACGGCATGAGCGTCCTCGGCGGCAACTGCGTCGGCGGCGGCAGCGTCGTCTACTTCGCGGCGATGCCCCGCGCACCCCGCTTCGTCTTCGAGCGTAAGGGCAGCATCGGCCGCCGCATGTGGCCGAAGGCCATCGACCGCGACACCCTCGACCCCTGGTACGACCGTGTCGCCCAGGCGCTGTCCGTCACCCGGCAGGACTGGGACGACGTCAGCTACGCCGGCGGCCTGTGGGCGGCCGCGTGCGACCACTCCGGCCGCACCGCCAACCCGCTGCCGACCGCCGTGGACGGCTCCCGGTGCACCAACTGCAACTGGATGATGGCCGGCTGCCGCTACGAGGCGAAGCAGTCCCTCCTCCTCAACTACCTGCCCGCCGCCGTCTCCCACGGCGCCGTGATCCGGCCACTCCACGAGGTCCAGCGCATCACCCGGACCGCCGAGGGCGACTACCGCGTCCACTACGACGTCATCGACGCCGAGGACTACCGGGTCCGCACCGGAAGCGGCGTCATCGAGGCGAAGATCGTGGTCATCGCCGCCGGCGCGGGCGCCACGCCCGTCATCCTCCAGCGCAGCGAGCAGGACCTCGGCACCATGCCGCACGCGGTGGGGCGCTACTTCTCCGGCAACGGGGAACGCCTCAACACGGCGATCATCGACGAGGACAAGGCCGCCGAGCTGCTGAAGCTCGACCGGGGCGATGGCACCGCCTACGCCGTCAACCAGATCGGCAAGGGCCCCACCGTCGCCAACTGGGACCGGCTCGACGGATCGCTCCCCGAGTTCTCCCGCTACTCGCTGGAACAGCTCTACTTCCCGCCCGGCCTGGGCACGATCCTCGCCCAGGTGCCGGGAGAAGCCGCCCCCTCCTGGTTCGGCAAGGCCAAGAAGGAGATCCTCAAGCGCTGGCAGTCCTGGCTGACCATCTTCACCATGATCGAGGACAACAACGAAGGCGTCTTCGGTCCGCCGCCCGCCACCGGGAACGCGCACCGCATCTCGCAGCAGATGCTGGGCCGCGGCAGCCTCCGTTACGCCCCCACCACCAGCACCGTCGAGGCGTGGGCGAAGTCGGACGCCGAGGTCAAGGAGATCCTGGAGAAGGACGGCCTGTCCCAGGTCATGCCCTGGACCAACGACCTGGTCGGCGCCTATACGGTGCACCCCCTGGCCTCCTGCCGGATGGGGGACGACCCGCACACCTCCGCCCTCGACGACCGCAACGAACTCCGCGGCCACCCCGGCATCTTCGTCACCGACGGCTCGGCCGTCCCCGGCGCGCTCACGGTGAACCCGGCCATGACCATCGCGGCCATCGCCGAACGAGCGGTCCCGGGCATCGTGCGCGCCGCCCAGGACAAGGGGGTCCGCGTCAGCTACCGGGGAACGCTCCCCGCCGCCGTACGCGACAGCCGGTCCAGGACCCTGACCGTGATCCCCTCACCGTCCGTACCCGCGCCCGCGCCCACGACGTCGCCCGTCGCCGGATAGCCGCGCGCCCCCGCCCGGGCCAGGGGCCCGGGCGGCCACTCATCGCCGGAAAGTTGCTTCACGAAACCCGCGTCACCGAGCAGGAAGAGGAAAGACCATGAGCGCCTACTTCGAGTACCTCCACACCGTTTCCTTCGAGGAGACCAACCTCGTCGGCAACGTGTACTACGTGAACTACCTGCGCTGGCAGGGACGGTGCCGTGAGATGTTCCTGAAGCAGGAGGCGCCGGCCGTCCTGGCCGAGGTCCAGGACGACCTGAAGCTCTTCACCCTCAAGGTCGACTGCGAGTTCTTCGCGGAGATCACCGCCTTCGACGAGCTGTCCATCCGGATGCGCCTGGCGGAGCTCGGGCAGACCCAGCTGGAGTTCACCTTCGACTACGTGCGGCTCGCCGAGGACGGCGGCGAGACCCTGGTCGCCCGCGGCCGCCAGCGGATCGCCTGCATGCGCGGCCCCAACACCGCGACCGTCCCCTCGCTCGTCCCGGACTCCCTGGTCCAGGCCCTCGCGCCGTACTCCGGCGCCGCGCTCGCCGCCTGACGCCCCGTCGTCGTACGGCCCACGCACGCCCAGTGGGTTGCTTCACGCAACCCCATCGAGTTGCTTCACACAACCCACCCCAGGAGACACCCCATGGCCACGCTGCAGGACACCCTCAAGGACCTCTCGATCGATGCCGAGGAGACCATCCGCCTCGTGGAGAACCTGGACGACGCCGCCTGGCGGACGCCCACCCCCGCCACCGGCTGGACGATCGCCGACCAGATCGCCCACCTGACCTTCATCTTCCAGCTGGCCAGGACCGCGGCCGCCGACCCGCAGACCTTCGAGAAGATCGCCGCCGGTGCGGCGGGCGACTTCAACGGGGCGGTCAACGCGGCGCTCCGCGGCTTCGACCACCTCACCCCGGCCCAGCTGCTCGGCGCCTTCACCGCCGAGAGCGAGGCGTGCGTGCGGGCCCTGGCCGCCGTGCCGGAGGACTCCATCGTCCCCTGGCTCGTCAACCCGCTCCCCCCGAGGATCCTCACCTGCGCCGGGATCATGGAGGTCTTCGGGCACGGCCAGGACATCGCCGACGCCCTCGGGGTGCGCCGCGAGCCCAGCGACCGGTTGCGCCACCTGGCCGAGTTCGCCTGGCTGACCCGCGACTTCGGCTACCTCTCGCGCGGCCTGACGCCGCCGGCCGAGCCGTTCCGCTTCGAGCTGACGGCCCCCTCCGGGGAGCACTGGAGCATCGGCCCGGCCGACGCCGAGGAGACCATCACCGGCCCCGCCCACGACTTCTGCCTGCTGGTCACCCGGCGCCGCCACCCCGACGACCTCGCGCTGTCCGCGAGCGGCGACCGGGCGACCGAGTGGCTGGGCCTGGCCCAGGCGTACCGCGGACCGGCCGGTGAGGGCCGCCGTCCGGGCCAGTTCGCGGCCCACAGCCACTGACCCGGCACCCGACGGACCCCCGGCGCCCGCCATGACCGCCCCGGCCCCGCACGACGTCACCGTGATCGGCTGCGGGACGCTCGGCACCTCCATCGCCCTGGCCCTGACCCGGGCCGGCAGCAGCGTCGCGCTCGCCGACGAGGACCCGCGCGCCCTCGCCAGGGCCGTGTTCCGGGGCGCGGGCACGGCCCTGGAGCCCGACAGCCTCCCGGCCGGACTCGTCGTCGTCGCCACCCCGACCGCCGCCGTGCTCGACACCTTGTACGAGGCGCAGGCGGCCGGTCTCGGCCGCGCCTACACCGACCTCACCGCCGGGGACCACGGCATCTGGGACGAAGCCCGCCTGCGCGGCTGCGACCTGCGCGGCTACGTCCCCGGCCGCCCCCGCCTCCCCGTCCGGCCGCGCGGACCGGCCGCCGGGCTCCTCGCGGGCCGCACATGGACCGTGTGCCCCTACCCCCTGGTCGAACCGGACGCCCTCGACGCCGTCGACCGCCTCGTCCGCACCTGCGGCGCCCACCGCGACGACGTGCCCCCGGGCCGCCGGGCCCGATCCCCGATCTCCGAAAGAGGAAGACGATGACCACGCTCACCCAGCAGACGTCCGGCCAGCAGCCCGAAGCCCTCTCCGCGCCCCAGGTGCTGTGGAACTCGGGGGACGAGGGCGACGAGGCCGGATTCTTCAGCCACCGTTTCACCATGGCGGGCAGCTGGCGGATCACCGGTCCGCTGGACACCGCGGACCTCCAATGGGCCCTGGACCGGCTCGTGGTCCGGCACACCATCCTGCGTACCGTCGTCAAGCGCGACAAGGACACCCCGACCCAGGAGGTCGTGCCCGCCCGGTCCGTCCCCCTGCTGGTCGACCACCTCGCCGTGGCGGCGGGGCCGGACCGGGACGCCGCCGCCGAGCGGCTGCGCAACGAGGCCGAGACCGGGAGCCTCGACCCCCGCACCGTGCCGCTGCTCCGCGCCCGCCTGGTCCGCTTCGACGCCGAGGACGCCGTCCTGAGCCTCGTCACGCACCACACCGCGGGGGACGAGTGGTCGATGCAGGTGCTCCTGCGCGACCTGGCCGAACTGATCCGCGCCCACGCCGAGGACCGGCCCGCCGCCCTGCCCGAGGCCGTCCAGTACACCGACTTCACCCACGACGAGCTCACCCGCGAGAACGCGCCCCGCACCGAGGAGTCCCGCGCCTACTGGCGTGCGAAGCTGGCCGACGCCCGCGTCTTCGCGCTCCCCACCGACCGCGAGGTCCCGCACGTCCACTCCGCGCCCTACTCGGCGCACAACTTCCTGCTCGACGCCGCCACCGTGACCGGGGCCCGTGAGCTGGCCGCGCAGGCGGGGACCCCCGTCTCCACCGTCTACCTGGCGGCGTTCAACCTGCTGGCCCACCGGATCAACGGCACGACCGACCCGGTCATCGACACGCTCACCACCGTGCGCCCCGACCCCCGCCACCAGGGCATCGTCGGCCCGCTCATGGACTTCCTCGCGCTGCGCACCGGCCTCGCAGGCCGCGACACCTTCCGCGACGTCCTGGAAGCCACCGCCCGGACCTGCCGCGAGGGGCACGAGAACGCGGTCCCCATCCAGCACGTCGAGGACATGCTGCCCGAGCTGATGTCGCCCAACGACGAGCCCCGCAGGACCAACCTCATCTTCGGCGCCTTCGCCCCGCCCTTCGAACCGGACGCCACCCGGATCGCCGACGCCACGGAAGAGGTGCCCAAGCCGGCCGGCCTGACCCCGGAGGGCGCCTGGATTCCGCACGGCGTCGCCTGGACCGTGCACGCCCTGGCCACCGGCGAACTGGGCGGGCACATCCAGTTCAACACCGAGGAGCTGGACCCGGAGACCGTCGCCGGCTGGGCCGGGACCTACGCCGCCCTGGTCGAAGCGGCCGTACGCGAACCGGACCGGGCCTGGAACAGCCTCGGCTGAGCGGAACGACCGGGGCGGGTGGGGTACGGGAAACTTCCCGCACCCCACCCGCCCCGGTCGTTCCG
>NZ_JBVJAM010000012.1:139385-263496 GCF_055590565.1 Streptomyces sp. NPDC041814
CGCGCCCCGGGCGGGGCCCCGCCCGCCCCCCCCGGCCCCGGGGCGGCCACCCCCCGGGCCCCCCCCCCCGCGGGGGGGGGGGCCGGGCCGGGGCCCCGGCCCCCCCCCCCCCCGCCCCGGTCGTTCCGCTCAGCCGCCGTACGTGACGCCGGTGAGTTCCTCCGACTGCTCCCACAGCCGCCGCCACGCCCGTTCGTCCCGGGCGCCCCGGCCGGGGCGGACGAGCCGGGGCGCGCCCCGGGTGCCCGTGATCCCGCCCGGCCCGTAGTACGAACCGCCGCGCGCGGACGGGTCGGTGGCCGCCCGCAGGGTGGACAGCATCCCCCCGTCGGCGTCCTGGAGGAGCAGCCGCGCGAACGGCGCGCCAACCACCCGCAGCCCGGCCGGGAAACCCCGGCCGAGACCGGTGGCCGCCAGACCGGGGTGGGAGGCCGTGGCGATCGCCGGGTGGCCGCTCGCGGTGAGCCGCCGCTGCAGTTCGGCGGTGAACTGCAGGTTGGCCAGCTTCGAGCGGTTGTACGCCCGGTAGCGGCCGGTGGGCACCTGGGCGCCGGGCGGGCCGGGCCGGCTCAGGTGGTGCAGATGGCTGCTGACCGTCACGACCCGGGAGCCGGGGCGCTCGGCCAGCCGGGGCAGCAGCAGGTTGGTGAGCGCGAAGTGCCCGAGGTGGTTCACGCCGAACTGCAGCTCATGGCCCTCGGCGGTCGTCGTGCCCTTGGTCCACATCACCCCGGCGTTGTTGACCAGCAGGTCGATCCCGGGCAGCCCGTCGAGTTCCTTCGCCGCCCGCCGTACGGAGTCCAGCGCCGCGAGGTCCAGCTCCTGGACCGTCAGTACGGCGCCCGGCACGGCTTCCCGGATACGGTGCACCGCCCGCGCGCCCCGGTCGGGGTCCCGTACCGCCAGCACCACATGCGCCCCGAGGCGCGCGAGTGCGGCGGCGGTCGCGAGGCCGATGCCCGAGCTGGCACCGGTGACGACGGCGGTGCGTCCGTGCTGCCCGGGCGCCCGGGCAGCCGTCCACCGCTCTTCCGTTCTCAGGCCGGACACTCAGGTCCTCCCTTCGCCGTCGCGTAGCCGGCTCAGGCCGGGACGCTCACGGCCCGGCCGTAGCCCACGGTCGTGATCCGGTGCGCCGATTCGAGGTAGTAGTCGTCGGACACCGGCAGCGCGGTGTCCAGGCAGCTGACGTACCGGTTGAACATGCAGAAGGACGCCGCGATCAGCACGGTGTCGTGCAGGTCCGCGTCGCTCGCGCCCGCCTGCCGGGCCTCCGCCACCGCATCGGCGGAGACGGCCCGGGCCGCCGCCTGCACCTCGGCCGCCACGGCCAGCAGCGCGCGCAGCTTGGCTCCGATGGGGGCGGTCGCCGGGTCGGTGAGGACCGCGTCGACCAGCGCCTGGCCCTCCACCAGCTGCGCGGCCGCGAAGGCGGCGTGCGAACCGGCGCAGAAAGGGGTCCGGTTGAGGTGCGAGACGTACGCGGCGATCAGCTCCCGCTCGCCCTGGGGGAGCGAGGCGGGCGCCCGCAGCAGGGTCTCGGCGAGGTGGTTCAGCGGGGCGGCGGTGTCCGGCCGGTTGGCCATCAGCCCGGTGATGCCGGGGAGGTCGTTGTCGAGCGCGATGTGCGTCATGCGAGGTCCTTTCACGGAGAGGCGGATGCACGGAGCTGCGGATTCACGGAGGGGTCGGAGTGCTACGTCACAGAGGGGCCGGTGCGGTGCGCGGGGACGAGGCCAGCTCCGCGTCGATCAGCGCGAGCGGCGGGTCGTCCGCGAGGTAGAAGTGGCCGCCCGGCACGACGATCTGACGGAAGTCACCGGTGGTGCGGTGCGACCAGCCGGCCGCCTGTCCGGGGCCGGTCACCGGGTCCGCGTCACCCAGCACGCCGGTGACGGGACAGCCGACGCGGTCCGCCGGACGCGCCGCGTACCGGCTCGCCATGAGCAGGTCGGCCCGGATGTGCGGGAAGTACCGGTCGAGGAGCCCCGGGTCGTCCAGCAGCGCGGGGTCGGTGCCCCCGAGCCGGACCAGGGTCGCCGCGAGCTCGTCCGGGGACGCCGTCTCCAGCCCGGCGGGGGCCGGGCGCGGCGGTGGAGCCGAGGCGCCGGAGACGAAGAGACGGCTCGGCGGAACACCGTCCCGCTCCAGCAGCAGCGCCGTCTCGAACGCTGCCCAGGCGCCCATGGAGTGCCCGAACAGCGCCACC
This sequence comes from Streptomyces sp. NPDC041814, assembly GCF_055590565.1. Lineage (NCBI taxonomy): Bacteria > Bacillati > Actinomycetota > Actinomycetes > Kitasatosporales > Streptomycetaceae > Streptomyces > Streptomyces sp. NPDC041814. The sequence continues at coordinate 141,595 of NZ_JBVJAM010000012.1, forward strand.
GGCCGGTCCGCCAGGGCCGCGACGGCGGGCGCGGCGCCCGCCGCGAGATCCCGGACGTCCGTGGCGCAGGGCTCGGCCGCCCGCTCGGCGCGGCACGGGCAGCGCACCGAGTACACCTCGAACAGCCCGCCGGGCGACGCCCAGTCCCGGAAGGCCGCGGCCGTGCCCCCGGCGTGCGGGAAGCAGACCAGGCGGAACGGGGCACCGGGCGCGACCCGTGTGCGCTGAAGCCAGGACATGACCGCGCTCCTCTCCCGGGCCGCCGGCGGAACCCGGAGGGCAGCCTTCACCGCCGACGACGGGCCCGACGCGCTTGAACAGGCGTTTCGGCACAGCGGAAGTGCGACCACGGCAAGGCGGAAGACGCACGCGGCGCTCCCCGGGGCCGTTGCGCACGAAGGAAGATGCGTCGCGCCCCGTCCGGGCCGCAGCCTTGACCCATGCCCGGGCAGGCGCCGGTGACGCGCGTGCCGCGACGTCCCGCAGCGCCCGGTCCTCCGCGAAGACCCCGGAATCCACGGTCGCCAGACCGAGACGAGAGGCACCACACATGACTGCGACAGCGCCTGTGGCCCACCCCCTCCAGGAGAACGTCAGCAAGGTCCTGCCGACGCTGCGCGAGCACGCGCGGTGGACCGACGACAACCGCAGGATCCACGAGGCCACGCTCGACGCGCTCGCCGGGACCGGGGCGCTGCGGATGCGCGTCCCGGCGCGCTACTCCGGCGAGGAGACGGACTTCGCGACCCTGCAGAGCGTCATCGGCGAGATCGCGCGCGGTGACGGCGCGGCCGCCTGGAACACCGCCGTGTGGTCCATGTGCGCCTGGCTCGCCGGGCTCTTCCCCGACCAGGTCCAGGACGAGGTCTTCGCCGACCCGGACGTCCGCGTCTGCGGGGTGCTCAGCCCGTCCGCCCAGGCCCGCCCGGACGGCTCCGACATGATCATCGACGGTCGCTGGTCCTTCGTCAGCGGCGCCCTGCACAGCCAGTGGCAGGTCGTCCTCGCCATGGCCCCGGCCCCGGGCGGCGACGGCGTCTGGCCTGTCATGGCCCTCGTACCGACCGCCGAACTCCGGCTGGAGGACGACTGGTTCACCTCCGGCCTGCGCGGAACCGGGTCCATCACCACCATCGCCGACAACGTGCGGGTGCCGATGGAACGCGTCCTGCCGCTTCCCCTGGTCCTCCAGGGCCAGTACGCCACCGAGCTCAACCAGGCGTCCCCGGTCTGGAACGCGCCGATGATGGCCACCGGCTCCGCCTGCTTCGCCGGTGCCGCGGTCGGCATGGCCCGCGCCGCCGTGGAGACCTTCCACGACCGGCTCCCCGGCCGGAAGATCACCTACACCGCCTACGAGAGCCGCCGCGAGGCCCCCGTGACCCACCTCCACGTGGCCGAGGCCGCCTACCTGGCCGACGAGGCCGAGTTCCACGCCCGCCGCATCTCCGGCGACCTGGACCGCAAGGGCCTCGCCCGCGAGCCGTGGACGCTGCCCGAGCGGGTCGCCGCCCGCGCCGCGCTCGGCCGGACGTTCCGTCAGGCGGGGGGCGCCGTCGAGGCGCTGGCCGCGGCGAGCGGAGGCAGCGGCCTCTACAGCACGGACCCCATCCAGCGGATCCGCCGCGACGTCCAGGCGCTCAACCTGCACGCGCTGATGCACCCCGACACCAACGCCGAACTGTACGGACGCGTGCTCTGCGGCCTCGAACCCAACACCTCGTACCTCTAGGGCGTGTCGATAGTCCCGCCTGTCCGGGGCCCGGGGCAGCGCGCCCCGCTCCACGCGACGGAAACCACCACAGCACCAGGAACCGGGAAGACCACATGCATCCGTACCGCACCGAGTTCCCCCAGTCCGCGCTGGACGACCTGCGCAGGCGTCTGGCCGGGACCCGCTGGCCCGCCGAGATCCCCGGAGCCGGCTGGAGCCGCGGCGTCCCCGTGGGCTATCTGCGCGAGCTCACCCAGTACTGGCTGGACACGTTCGACTGGCGTGCCGTCGAGGAACGGCTCAACGCCCACCCGCAGTTGCGCACCGAGGTCGACGGCACCCCCGTCCACCTCCTGCACGTCCGCTCGCCCGAGCCGGACGCCACCCCGCTGCTCATCACCCACGGCTGGCCGGGGTCCGTCCTGGAATACCTGGACGTCATCGGCCCCCTCACCGACCCCCGGGCGCACGGCGGCGACCCGTCCCGCGCCTTCCACCTCGTCCTGCCCACCCTCCCCGGGCACGGCCTGTCCGGCCCGGCCGCCGAACCCGGCTGGGGTGTGCCCCGGATCGCGCTGGCGTGGGCGGAGATCATGCGGAGGCTGGGCTACGACCGCTACCTCGTCCAGGGCGGCGACCTCGGCTCCTGGGTGAGCCTCGCCCTCGGCTCCCTCGACCCCGGGCACGTGGCCGGTGTGCACGTGAACTTCCTGGTGACACCGCCCCCCGGCCCCGAGGCCGTCGCCGGGCTCGACCAGCGGGACCTGGCCCGCCTCGCCCGGCTCGGGGACTTCTTCGAGAACGGCTCCGGCTACATGAAGATCCAGGGGACCCGGCCGCAGACCCTGGCGTACTCCCTGGACGACTCCGCGGCCGGCCAGCTCGCCTGGATCGCCGAGAAGTACAAGGAGTGGTCCGGCTGCGCCGAGCGGCCCGAGGAGGTCATCGACCGGGACGACCTGCTCGCCAACTTCACCCTCACCTGGCTCACCGCGACCGGCGGCTCGTCCGCCCAGACCTACTACGAACTGGCCGACCAGCTGCCCGGCTCGCCCACCGCGACCGCCCCGCCGCCGATGACCGCGCCCCTCGGCGTGTCCGTCTACCCCGACGACCCGGCCCCGCCGGTCCGGGCGTTCGCCGAGCAGCAGTACCCGCACATCGTCCAGTGGCGCGAGCACCCCGGCGGCGGCCACTTCGCCCCGCTGGAGCAACCCGCCCGCTTCGTCGCCGACCTCCGTGACTTCGCCGCGGCCGTCGGCGCCCGGCAGCCCGTCACCGCAGCGGCGGGAGGCCGCGCATGACCGCCGGAGCCACGGCCCCGGGCCGACGCGCCGTCGTCCTCGGCGGCGGCATCGCCGGCCTGCTGGCCGCCCGGGTCCTCGCCGACTCCTACGACGACGTCCTGGTCGTCGACCGGGACGAGCTGGACGACACCGCGGCGCCCCGGCGCGCAGCGCCCCAGGGACACCACGTCCACGGGCTGCTTGCCAGCGGCCACGAGGTCATCGAAGGGCTCTTCCCCGGGCTGACCGAGGAACTGCGCGCCGACGGCGTCCCCGTCGGCGACTTCGGCACCAGCCTGGGCTGGCACTTCGACGGCCGCATGATGCGCCGCACCACCACCGGGCTCACCTGCATCTCGCCCTCCCGGCCCATGCTGGAACAGCGGCTGCGCCGCCGGGTCCGGGCCCTGGACGCCGTACGGTTCGCCGAGGCCACCGACATCACCGGTCTCACCGCCACCGAGGGGCACGGCCGGGTCACCGGGGTGCGCCTGCACGCCCGGAACGGGTCCGAGGGCGCCTACGAGGTCCCCGCCGACCTCACCGTCGACGCCACCGGACGCGGCTCGCGCACCCCCGCCTGGCTCGCCGAGCTCGGCCTGCCCCGGGTGCGCGAGGACAAGGTCAGGATCGACCTCACCTACACCACCTGCGACTTCCGGGGCCCCCTTGACCCCGACCCGGTCGGTGACGGGGTCGCCGAGGTCTGCGTCGCCACCCCCGGCTCCCCCCGGGGCGCGACGCTGGCCCGCCTCGCGGACCGCTACTCGCTGTCGCTGTACGGAATCCACGGCGACCGCCCGCCGACCGACCTCCCCGGCTTCCTCGCGTTCGCCGCGTCCCTCCCGGTGCCGGCGATCCACGAGGCGGTGCGCGACGCCAACCCGCTGGGCGACCCGGTCTCCTTCCACTACCCGGCCAGTGTGCGCCGCCGCTACGAATCCCTCGGCGCCTTCCCGCGGGGACTGCTCGTCCTCGGCGACGCGGTCTGCTCGTTCAACCCCATCTACGCCCAGGGGATGACGGTCGCCGCACTCGGTGCGCGGGTGCTCGCCCGGCACACCGGCCGCGACCGGGACCCGGACCCGCGCGGCTACTTCCGGGACCTGGCGCGCGTCAACGACGCCCCGTGGGCGCTGGCGGCCGGCGGCGACCTGGCCTTCCCCGGTACGCGCGGCAGGCGGAGCCTGCCCGTACGGCTGGTGAACGCCTACATGCCGAGGCTGCGCGCGGCGGCGGTCGACGACGAGGCCATCACCGAGGCGTTCCTGCGCGTGGCGGGACTGGTCGACCCGCCTCCCGCCGTGATGCGTCCCTCGGTGCTGCGCAGGGTGTTCTTCCCGCGTGGCCGGCGTGGGAGCGCGGACACGGCGGCGGACCGGGAGCGAGCCCTGTCATGAGGACCGGCCGACTCGTGCGCCTGGTCTCCCGCCCGGCCCAGCGCGTGCCGGACCCCGGGGACGTCGAACTGGTCGAGGTGGACGTCCAGGACCCCGCCCCCGGCGAGGTCCTGGTGCGCAACCTCTACATGTCCATCGACCCGGGCGCCCTGCTGCGGATGAGCGACCTGTCCGCGCTGGACATCCCCCACTTCGAGACCGGCGAGCCGCTGTGGAGCGACGCGGTCGGCGAGGTCGTCGAGTCCCGGTGCGAGGGCCTGTCGGCCGGTGACCTCGTGTGGCACCGGTACGGGTGGCGGGACTACGCGGTCGGCGACGGCCGGCAGTTCCGCCGCCTGGACCCGCTCGCGTACCCGTCGCTCTCCCACCACCTCAGTTTCGGGGTGGTCGCCTACATCGGCGTCGAACTCGCCCGCATCAGACCGGGCGACACCGTGCTGGTGTCCAGCGCCGCCGGCGGCGTCGGCTCCATCGCCGGGCAGATCGCCCGGCTGCGCGGTGCGGGCCGGGTGATCGGTTCGGTCGGATCCCCCGACAAGGTCCGCTTCGCGGTCGAGACCCTCGGCTACGACGCCGCGTTCGACTACCACGACGGCATCGCCTCGCAGATCGGGGGTGAACTCGACGTCTACTTCGACAGCGTGGGCGGAGAGCACCTGGAAGCGGCCATCGACGCACTGCGGCCGCGCGGCCGCATCGTGATGTGCGGGCAGACCGAACAGGTCAGGTCCGGCGTGCCGACCGGCCCGCGCAACATGCTCACCGTGGTCGGCAAACGCCTCAGCATCCAGGGCTTCTACACCTTCGACCACCCGGAGCTGATGCCCAGGTTCGAGGAGGAGTTCACCCGCTGGGTGCGCACCGGCCGGATCGTGGTGCCGGAGACCGTGGTCGACGGCCTGGAGAACGGCGTCGACGCGGCGGTCGGACAGCTGACGGGCCGCTTCACCGGCAAGGTCGTCCTCAGATTCTGAACACCGCCGCCGGATCCTCGTCTGGCTCCTCCTCCGCGACAGCGTGGTCGCGGCCGAGGAGCGACACGGCGAGCAGCCGGTGGCACAGTTCGTTGGACGGGCCCATCAGCGCCACCCCACGGGCGTCCGCGAGCAGGCCCGCCATCGCGCTCTCCGAGACGTAGCCGGCCGAGCCCATCAGCCGGCCGGCCTCCAGACAGATGTCCTCCGCCGCCGTCGAGGCGAAGAGCTTGCTGTGCAGCGTCGCCAGGTCCGGGCGGGGAGCGGTCCCCGCACCCGCCCGCTCCACCATGGCCCGGGCCGCCTCCAGCCGGGTCGTCAGCTCGGCCAGCCGGTAGCGGAACGACTGCCGCCCCATCAGCCCGTGCCGGTGGGCGTACCCCGTCACCTCGTCCAGGGCCGCCTGCGCGATGCCCACCGCCACCGCGCCCAGGCCGACGCCCGAGCGGTGCGCGCCGGCCACGATCTCCTGCCCGGCGCCCACCGCGCCCAGCCGGTTCGCGTCCCGCACCCGGCAGTCCGTCAGGGACACCGTCCCCGTGGCGGAACCGCGCATCCCGGCGAGGTTAAGGCCCAGTTCCGCCGCCAGGCCCTCCGCCCGCGCCGGGACGACGAAGAACGTCGGCCGCGGGGCCCCGCCCGGCGCCGGCTCCACGGCCGGGCGGGCGTCGCGCACCTGCACCAGGTACACATCGGCCAGACACGCACCCGTGGTGAACGCCTTCGCCCCGTGCAGCACCCAGCCGCCCGTCTCGTCGCGCACCGCCGTACTGCGCGGACCGCCCGCCCCGCCCCGCCCGCCGCCCTCGCTCCACGCGGACGCGGCCAGCCAGGTGCCGTCGGCCAGCCGGGGCAGCAGCTGCGCCTTCTGCGCGGCCGAGCCCCACTCAGCGATCCGCGCCGCGACCGAGCAGTGCTGGAACGCGATGATGGCCAGCGACGGATTGACCACCGCCACCTCCTCCACCATCCGGTTCACATCGGCCGCCCGGCCCCCCGCGCCGCCGTACGCCTCGGACACGCCCACAGCCAGCAGCCCCGACGCCCGCAGCTCGGCGACCGCCGCCCGGTCCGGCTCACCGCTGCGCGCCGACAGGGCCGCCGAGGTTCGGAGCCGGGCCCGCAGCACCGGCGTAAGGGACGGTCGCCGCCGCTCGACGACAGGCACAGGGGACATGGCGCCTCCTCGTTCTCCGCCTCGCCCGGCCGGGGCGAGGACACCCCCTCAGCGTTCAACCCCGCGGCCCGGCAGGCATCTCCGGGGTTGCCGGGCCGCGCGGCCCCGGGCGAACCGGCAACCGAGGAGGTGCCCGTCCGGCCCGCCTGCTGACAGCCTGCGCCGAAAAGCGCCGGGCCGTGCGGCCGCGAGGCGGCAACCGGCACGGCACGGTTCGCGGGAGGCGCGGAGAAGATGAGACAGATCGTGGGAGCGATGCTCCGGCACGCGTGCACACAGGTCCGGCACGTCACGGCCGTACGGCAGTCCGAGGCGCGCGGCGACGTCGCCGCCGTCTACACCCAGGCCGTGGAGGACTTCGGGGTGCTCGCGCCCCCGCTCGCCCTGCACTCGCCGGCCCCGGCCGCGCTGGCCGCCGCCTGGGCGATGCTCCGGGAGGGCCTGCTCGTGGACGGCGCGACCGACCGCGCGGCCCGCGAGCGGGTCGCCGCGGCCGTGTCCCGGGCCAACGCCTGCCCGTACTGCGTCGACGTCCACCGGGCCACCTACGAGACCCTGGACGGCGGCGCCGACGAGGACCCCGAACTGACCGCGTGGGCGCGCGCCGGGGCGGACCCCGGCGCCGGGACCCCGCCCTGGCCGTCCTCCTGGCGGCCGGCCCAGCGTGCCGAATTCCTCGCGGTGGCCGTCGTCTTCCACTACCTCAACCGCATGGTCACCCTCTTCCTCGCGGAGTCGCCGATGCCCGCCGCCGTCCCCGGCCCGGTGCGCGGCCCGATGATGCGGACGGTCGCCCGGGCCATGCGCCCCGCCGGCGCCACGCGCCCCGCGCCCGGCCGGTCGCTCCCCCTGCTGCCGGCCGCCCCGCCCCCGGACGGCTTCTCCTGGGCCGCGGACCTGCCGGCCGCCGCCGACGCGTTCGGCCGGGCCGCCGCCGCGACGGACGCCGCCGTGCACTGGCTCCCCGAGCCGGTCCGCGCCCTGGTGACCGGGCGCCTCGACGCGGGGGACCACCCGCGGGGGCCGAGCCGCGCCTGGTTCTCCGACGCGGTGGCGGGCCTGGCCGCCGACGACCGGCCCGCCGCCGCCCTCGCGCTGCTGGTGGCGTACGCCCCGTACCAGGTGACCGACCAGGACGTCGCCGCGTTCCGGGCCCGCCACCCCGGCGACCGGGCGCTCATCGAGCTCACCTCCTGGGCGGCGCTGCGCTCGGCGCTGAGCACCGGCCGCCGCCTCGGCCGCGACCGGGAGGCGCGCCCCGGCGTCCGGGCGGACCGGGGCCGCCGAACGTGAGCAACCACGGAGATGCCTCCCCCGGGCCCCACTGCGCAGAATCGGTGCCCGTAGCTCGCCGCTGCCCGCAAGACCCGCACCGTACCGGGAGGTTCAGGACCCATGCCTGATGTAGCTCGCACCCTGGCGGTCGGCCCACTGGGGACCGAACTGCTGGACCAGTACCGGCGCGACGGGTATCTGATGCTGCCCCCGGGCTACCTGAACACCGACGTCCCCGGGGTGGTCGACGCGCTGCTGCCCCGGCTCCACGCCGACGACGGCCCGCGACGCGTCATGGAGCGGGACAACACCACCGTTCGCTCCGTCTACGGACTGCACCAGACCTACCCGGAGATCGCCGAGGTCACCCGGGCGCCCGAGCTGCTGGGCGCGGTCGAGCAGATCGTGGGCCACTCCGCGTACGTCCACCAGTCGAAGATCAACTTCAAGGCGCCGTTCTCCGGGGACCAGTGGGAATGGCACCAGGACTACATCTACTGGCTGCAGAACGACGGCATCCAGCGCCCCGACCTGGTCAACGTGGCGATCTTCCTGGACGAGGTCACCGAGTTCAACGGACCGCTGACCTTCGTGCCCGGCTCGCACCGCCGGGGCGTGCTCGCCGGCACCGAGTCCTCGGGCATGCCGGCCGGTTACGAGGACGCCCCGTCCTGGGTGGCCACGCTCACCGCCGAGGAGAAGTTCCAGGTCGGCCACGACACCGTCGGGGCCCTGGTGCGCGAGCGCGGCATGGTCAGCCCCAAGGGCCCGGCCGGCTCGGTGCTCTTCTTCAGCCCGAACATCCTCCACACCTCCGCGCCGAACAGCTCACCGTTCCGCCGGGCGATGGTGATCCTCGTCTACAACAGCAGCGACAACGGACCGCAGGACGTCTCGAAGCCCCGCCCGCCGTTCCTCAGCGAGCCCACGGTGCGGGCCCTCACACCCATGCCCTACGCGACAGGGGAGACCCCGCAGTGACCAAGACCGTAGAACTCATCATCCCGAACGCCGCCGAGTACTTCCTGCGCGACCCCGACCTGAACCTCACCGGGGACGAACGCGCCCGCGTGGTGCGCTTCAGCGGTACGTACGAGTGCGAGCACTCGGTGTTCTGGACGTCCGCCCCGCGCGTCCTCCTGCTGCCCGCCGGAGTGGACGAGCAGTGGTTCGCGGATGTGCACAACGCGCTGGGCGTGGAGGCACCCCCGTACATCTCCCCGGCCGTGACGACCGGGCTGCTGGTCGAGGACCTGCTCGCGGACGGTGAGGCACAGCGCGCCCTGCGCGCCCGCCTGGAGGGCCACGACCTGGTCAGCATGCAGATGGTCGGCCCGACCCCCGAGACGTACCAGCTGGCCGCCATCATCCGCGGCTGGGGTCTCGACGTCGAGCTCGACTCCGTCGAGACCTCCGACTACTGGGCGAGTCTCTACCTCGACTCGAAGGTCAGTGTTCTCGACCTGGCCCGCGAACTGCCCGACATCCACGTCGCCCCCGGCGTCGTCGTCAGCAACTGGGTCGAGCTGCGCGGCGCCCTCACCCGGCTGCTCACCCGCTACGACCGGGTCATCGCCCGCACCGCCTACGGAGTCGCCGGTGACGGCTCGGGCGTCGTCTCGGCCGGCACCGTCGAGAGCTTCCTCGACAACGCCGCGCGGGACTCCTTCTTCGCCTTCCCCATCCTGGTCCAGCAGTTCGTGGAGCACGCCCCGGGCGTCGGCTGCCCGGCCGTCGACATCCTGGTCGGGGAGGACGGCGTCGAGGATGTCGTCCTGTGCGCCCTCACCGTCGAGAACGGCTACCAGTTCCGCAGCGTGGACGTCGGCGACGGCGCGCTCCCGCAGAACTGGGGCGCCGAGGTCACGAAGGTCGCGCACGGCGTCGGCTCCGCCGCCCACGAGCTGGGCTATCGGGGCTGGATGTGCGCCGACTGCGTCGCCGGTGCCGACGGCACCCTCTACGTGACGGAGATCAACGCCCGGCGCAGCGGCTCCCTGCACGCCGGCGGCCTCCTCCGGCTGTGGAACGCCGAGCGCGACCTCACCCTCTCCGCCCACTTCATGATGACCGTGCCGAAGGGGCTCAGCTACCAGGAGCACATCCGCCCCGTCTTCCAGCGCCTCTGGGACAAGGGCGTCCGCGCCTACCCGACCAGCGTGCGCGGCATCCACTGGGACGAGCCGATGATCGCGGTCATCGCCGCCGCGCCCACCGCCGACGAGGCGCAGGCCATCGTCGCCGGCATCGCCGAGGACATCGCCGCGGCGGCCGCCACCCCGGCCGTCTCCGCAGCCGAGGCGGCGGGCTGCCCGATGGCGGCGGCCTGAGCGACCCACGGCCCGTCGCCCCGACCGGCGACGGGCCCGCCCCCCACCCGGAACAACTCGCACAGGCCGTCAAGGCCAGGAGGTAAGCAGTGTCTGGAGCACTCCCGGGCAGCGTTCTGGAACGCCCCCGTCCCCACGGCAGCGCGATCTCCGCTGCCTTCCCGCAGGACGCGTCCGCGCCGGACCTGGCCGCGCGACTCCAACTGATGACCCGTCTGCACCGTCACTACGCGGCCTACCTGGGCGGCCCCGAGACCTTCGAGCAGATCCCGCGGCTCAACGCCTCGCAGCAGATCGGCCGCATCGAGAACGAGTGGCTGCGCTGGGAGGACGAGCAGGTCGACACCGCCCGGCTGCCCCGGTCCGCCGACGAGTTCCGCGACTGGTTCGAGGCGGTCAGCGCCGCCCATGTGCAGCCCGAGTTCTGCCGGTACATCGAGAACGAGGCCACGCTTGACGAGGTGGCGCTCTTCTTCCTGGCCGAGGAGCTGGTCGACAGCCGCTTCGACGACCTGGTCGCCCTGGTCCAGCTCGGCTCCGCCGGTGCCAGCAAGCTGGTCATGGCCGAGAACTACTGGGACGAGATGGGCGAGGGCGCGCTCGAACGGATGCACACCGTGCTCTTCGAGCACTCCGCCGTCTACATGCGCGACCGCCTGGCCGAGCGCGACATCGACACCTCCGAGATCAACGGCACGGAGGTCTTCGAGAACGCCTGCCTGACCCTCATGTACGCGCTGCACCGCGGCCTGGTCCCGCGCGCGCTGGGCGCCCTCGGCCTGATGGAGCACAGCGCGCCGCCGCGCTTCCAGGCGATGGTCGACGCCTGCACCCGCCTCGGTGTGCCCGCCGACGTCATCACGTACCAGAGCATCCACGTGCACGTGGACGAGGGCCACGGCGCCGACTGGCTGGACCACGTCCTGCTGCCGCTCGTCCACTCCTCGCCCGCGGCGCTCCGCGAGGTGTGCATGGGGGTGCTCACCCGGGAGCGCGTGGCGAACGCCTACTACCGGCGCATCTGGCAGCAGATGAAGGACCTGCCCCGCTGACCGCGACCCGGCCCCCGATCACAGGAAGCGGCCCCATGGAGCCCGACGCCTTCTACCACGAGCAGAGCCGAGGGCTCCAGCGCCGGTTCGGCACGTCCGGACTGGCCGGCCACCTCGCCGAGAAGTACGTCCTCGACCGCCTGGAGCCCGAGCACCAGGAGTGGATCGCCGCCGCCGACGAGGTGTTCGTGGCGACCGTCGGCCCCGACGGCCGGCCGGACTGCTCCTACAAGGGCGGGCTGCCCGGCTTCGTCCGGGTGCTCGACGCGCACACGCTGGACCTGCCGAGCTATGACGGGAACGGCATGTACCGCACCCTCGGCAACGCCCTGGCCGCCGCGCGGGTCGCCCTGCTCTTCCTGCCCGCCGGCGTCCCCGCGAAGCTCCGCGTCGGCGGGCGGGCCCGGCTGCTCACCGACCCGGAGGCGGTCGCCGCGCACGAGGGTGCGGAGGCCGTCCTGCGGATCACGGTGGACCAGGTCTTCGAGAACTGCCCGAGATATCTGCACGACCGGGTGACGGGCGCCCACTCGGCGCACTGCCCCCGCCCCGGACACCTGCCGCCCGAACCGGAGTGGAAGAAGAAACCGGAGTACGAGGGACTGCTGCCGGTGCGCGGCCCCGCCCAGCCCGGCTGAAGCGTGGAACACCGACCGAACCGAGAGGAACGACCGTGGGGCACCCCGTCCGGACCAGGATCATCGATCTCTCCCACACCATCGAGCACGGCATGGACACCTACCCCGGGCTGCCCGGGCCGGAGTTGAGCGACCACCTCTCCCGCGAGCAGTCGCGCGGCAGGTACCCGGCCGGCACCGAATTCCACATCGGTTCCATCACCATGGTCGCCAACACCGGGACCTACCTGGACACCCCCTTCCACCGCTACCCCGACGGCCCCGACCTCTCCGCGCTCGACCTGTCCCGGCTGGCGGACGTGGAGGGCGTCGTCATCGACGCCACGGGCATCGACGGCCGGTCCGTCGGCCCCGAGCTCTTCGACGGCGTCGAGGTCACCGGCCGCGCGGTCCTGATCCGCACCGGCTGGGACCGCCACTGGCGCTCCCCGCGGTACGCGGACGCCGGGCACCCCTTCCTCAGCGCCGCCGCGGTGGAACGGCTCGTCGCGCGGAAGCCGGCCGCGGTGGGCATCGACTCAGTGAACATCGATGACATGGCGGACCTGACGCGCCCCGCCCACACCGGGCTCCTCGCGGCGGAGGTCTGCGTCATCGAGCACCTGCGCGGCCTGGAGCTGCTGCCCGAGGACGGATTCCGTTTCCACGCGGTGCCGGCGCCCGTCGCGGGACTCGGCAGCTTCCCCGTACGGGCGTACGCCGTCCTGAGCTGAGGCATGCGGGACCACCCACACCACCCACCACAGTGAGGAGCCGCCATGCTCACCACCACCGCAGCGCCCTACCGGCTCGAACGGGCCGGCCAGACCTTCGCCGCCACGGTCCACGGACTCGACCTGCGCGAGCCGCTGACCGAGGAGACCGTCGGCGCGCTGACCCGCGATCTCGCCGAGCACCGGGTTCTGGTGATCCCCGGTCAGCAGCTCAGCCACGAACAGCACGTCCGCGTCAGCCGCAGGTTCGGGCCGCTGGACGTCTACCCCGTCTCGAAGTACGTGGTCCCCGACCACCCCGAAGTGCTGACCATCAGCAACATCTTCAAGGACGGGCAGCCGATCGGCCTGTACGACGGCGACGAGCAGATCGAGTGGCACACCGACTACAGCTGGAAGGCCCGCACCAGCAGGGCGTCGCTGCTGTACTCCGTCGTCGCGTCGGAGACCGGCGGCGACACGCTGTTCGCCGACTCCACCGCCGCGTACGACGAACTCCCCGAGGCCCTCAAGCAGCGGATCGCCGGGCTCCAGGGCGTGCACTCGATGCACCACCTCGTGGAGACCGAGCGGCTGACCAACCCGCACAAGGCGTCGCTGACCGCCGAGGAGCGCGAGCGGATGCCCGACATGGCGCACCCCCTCGTCCGGGAGCACCCCGAGACCGGCCGCCGGTCGCTGCTCCTCGGCAGCATGATCATCAGCGGGATCGTCGGCCTGGGCCGCGCCGAGAGCGACGCACTGCTGCGCGAGCTGCACGACCACGCCACCGCCGACCGCTATGTGTACCGCCACCAGTGGCGTGAGGGCGACGTGGTGATGTGGGACAACGAGGCCACCATGCACACCCGGACGCCCTGCGACCGCCTCGTCAGCCCGCGCCTGCTGTACCGCACCACCGTGCTCTGGGACTGACCCGGCACGAAGGAGCGGGGCGCGGCCACCCGGTGGCCGCGCCCCGCTCCTTCGTGCCGGGCCGTTACGCGTCCGGCAGGACCTGGGCGACCTCCCAGACATTGCCGGACGGGTCGGCGAAGGCGGCGGTACGGCGGCCCCAGGGCCGGTCGACGGGGCCGTTGAGCAGGGTCACCCCGTGCTCCACGAGCTCGGCGCACACCGCGTCGGCGTCCTCGACCTCGATGGTGAGCAGCAGCCGCGTGCCCGCCTCCGGTGCGGCGACCGGACGCGGCTCCACCAGCGTCGGGGCGTTGTCGGTCACCAGCAGGTTGATCATCGTGTTGTTGAGCTTGACCACCGCGGAGTCCTCGTTCTCGAAGACCACCTCAAGGCCGAAGACGTCCTGGTAGAACCGCTTCGCCGCGACCACGTCCTCGACGAAGAGCGTGATGACCTCAAGTCGGTCGAGTCCCTTGATCATTTCTTACTCCGTATTCCGTGCGGCACCATCCGGGTCCGCCGACCGTAACGTCCGGCGGACGTCCGGCAGGAGGGGCACATTCCAAAGTCGCCGAGGCTTGTCAATCCGATGGAACGTGCCCCTCCGCCCATCACAGGTAGCTTGCCGCCTGGAGGCCGAAGAGCTCGGCGTAGAGTCCGCCGCCCGCCATGAGCTCCTGGTGGCTGCCGGACTCCGCGAGCCGGCCGTCCCGGACCACGAGGATGAGGTCGGCCATGCGCGCGGTGGAGAACCGGTGCGAGACCAGGACCGTGATCGCGCCGGCCGCCTCGCGCACCTGCCGGGCCTGCTCCGAGAAGCGCTCGAAGAGCTGGTGCTCGGTCTCCGCGTCGAGCGCGGACGACGGCTCGTCCAGGACGAGCAGGACCGGTGCCCGCCGCATCATGGCCCGGCCGAGCGCCAGCTTCTGCCACTGTCCGCCGGAGAGTTCGGCGCCCTCCGTCCAGCTCTTGCCCAGCTGGCTGTCCAGCCCCTCGGGCAGCCGCTCGACCACGTCACCGGCGTGCGCCGAATCCAGGGCGTCGAGCACCGCCCGGTCGTCGTCCACCCGGGGCAGGTCGCCCAGCCCGACGGTGGTCCCCGCCCGGAACTCGTACCGTACGAAGTCCTGGAGGCCGACCGAGATACGGGCCCGCCACTCCTCCGCGGACAGCCGGCGCAGATCGACGCCGTCCACCAGGACCCGTCCGCTCGTCGGGCGGTACAGCCCGCACAACAGCTTGACCAGCGTCGACTTCCCGGCCCCGTTCTCGCCGACCACGGCCACCGTGGTGCCGGCCGGGATGCGCACCCGCAGGTCGTTCAGCACGGGCGCGTCCGCGCCCGGGTAGGCGAAGCCGACCCCGTCCAGCTCGATGCCCTCGCGCATCCGGTCCGCGGGGGTGAGGCCGCCCTCCTCGGCAGGGCCGTCCGGCTCCGCCACCAGGGCGCGCACCGCCGCCACCCTGCGCAGGGTGCTGCCCATGCGCTGGAGGGTGCCCGTCAGGTTGACCGCCTCCGTGACCTGCTGGTTCACCTGGACGGCCAGCGCGATGACGACGGTGACCTCCCCGATGCCGTGACGGCCGGACACCGCGTCCCGCAGCACCAGGAGCACAGTGCCCACGTACGCCAGGGCGAAGACCACCTGGCCGCCCGCCCGCAGTGCCGCGGCCCCGGCCTGCCCGCGCCACAGGACCCGGTCCGCGTCCGCGCGCAGCCCGGCGTGCCGGCGCCGCATCTCCTGCCGCAGCCGGAAGACGCGCAGTTCCCCGGCGTGCCGGGCGGAGGTGGAGAGCCTGAAGAGGTTGAGGGCCAGCCGGGTCGGTTCGGCGGCGCTCGTCCGGGAGCGGTCGAGGCGTCGTTCGGCGGCCCGCCCGGCCAGCAGCGGGGGAGCGGCGGCGAGCGGCAGCAGGAGCAGCACCGGGTGGAGCCGCGCCAGCAGCACCGCGGTGAGGACCATGGCCAGGGCCAGGCCGACACTGCTGAACAGCGCGGACAGTGCGTTGCTGAACTGCCGTACCTCGCGGTCCAGTACGGACAGCTCGTCGGCGAACTCCGCCCGGTCGTGGTGCTCGATCCCCTCGGAGCCGTTGGACAGCTCCGCCAGCTGCTGGACCATGTCCAGCTCGGCCAGCTCCGACAGCTCGAAGTAGGCGATGTGTGCGAAGTGCGCCCCGGTGAGGGTGAGCGCGGCGAGCACCGCGGTCGCGACGCCGTGCAGGGCGGCCGCCGTGCCCCGGCCCGCGACCACCGCGTCGGTCATGAGGCCCAGGAACACCGCGAGCAGCGGGGCCGAGACCGCGCCCGCCACCATCAGGGCGAGGGCGAGGAGCGTCTTGCGGGGGTGGATGCGCCACGACATGCGGAACAGGCCCCACGAGCCGTCGAGGGTCTCCTTCATGACAGCACCTCCGCCGGCACGCCGTGTCCGGCCCCTTCGTCGTCATCGGTGAAGCGGTCGGCCTGGAGCCGGAACAGCTCCGCGTACCGGCCGTCCCGGTCGAGCAGCTCCTCATGGCTGCCCCGCTCGATGACGCGGCCGCCGTCGAGCACGACGATGACGTCCGCGCGCCGCACGGTGGAGAAGCGGTGCGAGATCAGCATCGTGGTGGCGCCCCGGGTGAGCGAGGCGAACTCCTCGAAGAACCCGGCCTCCGCGCGTACGTCGAGGCTGGCCGTCGGCTCGTCCATGACCAGCACGGACGAGCCGTGTTCCAGGGCGAACAGGGCCCGGGCCAGGGCCAGCCGCTGCCACTGGCCGCCCGACAGCTCCGCCCCGCCCTCCAGGTGGCGGGCCAGCGGCGTCGCCGTGCCCCGGGGGAGCGCGTCGAGTGCGCCGGTGAGACCCACGGCCTCGATCGCCCGGCGGACGCCCTCGGTGTCGTCGGCGCGCTGGACCGCGCCGAAGGCCACGTTGTCGGCGGCCGAGACCTCGAACCGGGCGAAGTCCTGGAAGATCACCGCGGTCTTGGCGCGCCATGCCTCCAGCGGGTAGGAGGCGATGTCCACCCCGTCGAGGCGGATGACGCCGCCGCTGGGTTCGTAGAGCCGGGTGAGCAGCTTGACCAGGGTCGTCTTGCCGGCGCCGTTCAGCCCGACGACGGCCGTGCAGCTGCCCACGGGGATCTCCAGGTCCAGATCCTCGAAGACCGCGCGCTCCTCGCCGGGGTAGCGGAAGGTGACGTGGTCGAAGTGGATGACCCCGGCCGGCTCCGGCACCTCGTCGTCGCGCGCCTCGCCGGTGGCCCGGGTCGTGCCACCGGGTCCGGCGGTCGCGTCCAGGTGATCGGTGAAGCGGCGCACCGCCTCGTACGCGTGCATGCCGATGGCGGTCTGCAGATCGCTCTCCGGGTAGAACTCGGCGAGCCGCAGCGCCCCCAGAGCGGCCTGGAGGACCATGGCGAACACGGTCAGCGTCTGCCCGGCGTCCCCGTCGGCCGCGCCGGTGCCGATGGCCGCGAGGGCCGCACCGCTCACCAGCACCATCCACAGCGTGTACCAGAGGAAGGGCCCCAGATAGATCGCGCGGCGGATCTTCCACAGCGGCTTCAGCCAGGCGGTGTACGAGGTGTGCAGGCGGTCCTGGAGCCACCGCATCAGCCCGAAGACGCGGATCTCCTTCGCCGCGTCGGCCGAGGTGGCGAGGTTGCGCAGGTAGTCGTTCTCCATCTCCTTCGAGCCCAGGTCGAAGCGGGCACCGGCGTACTTCCGCAGCCCGCCGACGTGACCGTGCCGGAAGAGCAGCACGGCGGTCAGCAGTCCGGCGGCAGCGAGCCAGGAGAACGCGAAACCGACGACCGCGACATACCCGAGGAGCTGGATCTGCCGTGCGCCCAGCGCGAGCAGCCCGGCCCCGGCCTGGCCCGGGCTCTGCACGCCCGATTCCAGCTCACGGGCCGCGGCGCGCAGGTCCTCGATGACCTTGGCGTCCTCCAGAGCGGCGATTCCGGGCGTCGACGTCGCCGCGTCCATCAACTCGTCCAGCACCCGGCCGTCGATGCGGCGGGCCACCGACTCGCCGAGCGCCTGCTGCGCGGGCGCGAGGATCTGCTGACCCACGAACGCGGCGGCGGCCAGCACGAAGGCCCGGATCAGTGCGTCGAAGGCGCCGGAGCCGGTCCCGCCCTCCACCGCCGCGGGGACACGGCCGAGCACCAGGGCGCCGGCCACCACGAACAGCACCGGCAGGAGGCCGAGGAGGACGTTGACCACCGCGCTCGCGGCGACCAGGGCCGCCCCGGCCCGGGGCAGCAGGCGGGCGATGTCCCGGCGTGCCGTGAGCAACCGGGCGACACCGTCCGGCAGGAGCCACTTCATCCGGCGACCCCGTGCTGTGCGAGGTGGTCCGCGCAGGCCGGAAGCTTGCGCTCGGCGATGACGTCGTTGAAGTCGAACGGGGTGACCGTACGCAGCTCGGTCAGCAGCCCGGTGATGGGCGTGCCGTACTTCCGCGCCATGTACTGGTAGTTCGGCGCGGCCGCGTCCTCGTTCTCCTCGAAGTCCTTGTAGTGCGGCAGGTGGATCGCCGACGCGTCCCGGCACAGCTCGAAGCGGACGCCGTCCCGGTGCAGCCGGTAGCCGAGGTCGAGGTCCTCGCCGCCCCAGGACCGGAAGTTCTCGTCGAAGCCGCCCGCCGCCCGGATCGCCGCGGTCGGGGCCGAGACATGTCCGGTCCAGAAGACCACCCACGGGGCGGGCAGCCCGCCGAAGTCGTCGGTGTACTTCTCGTAGAAGTACTCGCGGATGTCGAACCGGGTGCCGGTCCGGGCGAAGCCGGCCATGGTGGCGTCCGGGTCGTCCGTGTCGATCTCCCGCTCCAGCGCCTCGGCGTCCGCGTTGTCGACGGTGAAGCCGTAGAGGTAGCCGACGAGCGCGACCGGCCCGGCCGCCTTCTGGTGGGCCGTCAGATGCGCGGCCAGTGCCCCGCTGTGCAGCACCACACCCGAGTCGATCATGACGGTGACGCCGCCGCGCGCCGCCGCGATCCCGACGTTGCGGGCGCGGGACACCTGCCAGCCGTCGTCGGGCTGGAAGAAGTACCGCACGTCCAGCCGGTCCGCGTAGCCGCCGACCAGCTCCTCGGTGCCGTCACTGGAACCGTCGTCCACGACCAGCACCTCGAACCGGTCACCCGGCAGGGTCTGCCGGACCAGCGAGTCCAGGGTGTGCGCCAGGTGGGCCTTCCGGTTGTACGTCGGAATGACGACGCTGCACTGCAACTGCTCGGTCATGACGCCTCCGCCAGGGTGGGAATCTCGGACTGCCGTGCGAGGTCGCGGGCCCGTGCCGCCCCGATGAACGAGCGCACGTCCGCCACGAAGAGCTCGGGGACCTCCATCGCCGGGAAGTGCCCGCCCCGGTCGAACTCGCTCCACTGCACGATCTCCGGGAAACGGGGCGCCGCCAGGCTGCGCACGGGCAGCGCACTGTCGTACGGATGCACGGTCACCGCCAGGGGCACGGGGAGCGGCGGCGGCACCTCCTGCGGCGTGGACGAGCCGGGCAGCTGGTCGGCCATCTCGTAGTACAGCTGGGCCGACGAACCGCCGGTGGCGGTGAACCAGTAGATGGAGACATTGGTCAGGAGCTGGTCCCGGCCGACCGAGCCGCCCGGCACCGAGGCGTCCGTCCACTCGTGGAACTTCTCCGCCACCCAGGCCAGCTGCCCGGCCGGTGAATCGGTGAGGCCGTACCCCAGGGTCTGGGGCCGGGTGCTCTGGATGCGCATGTAACCGCTGCCCTGCTCCATCGCCCCGAGCGCCGCGACCCGCTCCCGGTCCGAGGCGTTCAGCGCCTCGATCTCCGAGGGGTCGCCGGACGGGGGCGTCAGCAGGAAGTTGACGTGCGCCCCGATCACCCGCTCCGGCCGCATCCCGGCCAGTGTCAGCGAGATCCACACCCCCAGGTCGGTGCCGTGCAGGGCGTACCGCTCGTACCCCAGCCGCTCCATGAGGGTGACCCAGGCACCGGCGATCCGCCCCACCGACCAGCCGGCCTCCGGCGCAGGGCCGGAGAACCCGAAGCCGGGCGGGGTCGGGATCACCAGGTGGAACGCCTGTCCGGGGTCCCCGCCGTGCGCGCGGGGGTCGCTCAGCGGGCCGATCACGTCCAGGAACTCGGCGATCGACCCCGGCCAGCCGTGCGTCATGAGCAGCGGTGTCGCGTCCGGTTCGGGCGAGCGCACATGGATGAAGTGCACCTGCGCACCGTCGATCTCGTCCACGAACTGGGGGAACGAGTTGATCCGCGCCTCGGCCGCCCGCCAGTCGAAACCGTCCCGCCAGTAGTCGGCGAGCTCGCGCACCTGACCGACCGGAAGACCGCGGGAGTGCCCCACCCCCGACAGCTCACTGGGCCATCTCGTACGGGCGAGGCGGTCGTGGAGATCGTCCAGCGCCTCCTGGGGAATCGCGACACGGAAGGGGCGCATCCCTGAACTCCTTTTCAGAACCGGGCAGTTTGGGCTCACCGGTGGGTCAAATGAAAGCCAGACTAGGGAAGTTGCGCACGCTACGGCAGCGAACAGCCGGAAGAGAGCAATCCGGAAGTGGTCGCCCGACCGGCCGACCACCGCCTCCGTCCCCGCCGGAACGAGTGCGCACGCTGGAAGTGGTGCCGTCCGCCGCCCGGTCGTTAGCGTCTGCGCACCGGCGAGAGCCGTCAGGAATCCGGCGCGGCATCAGCATCCGCCGCGCCCCCGGCCTGCCGCCGCCAACGCTTCGCACGTGACGGAACAAGGAGTGGTCTGCGTGGAATCGGAGTCGATCGTTCTCGACCCGACAGGTCGGGACGTGCACGCGGAAGGCGCGCGCCTGCGCCGGAGCGGCCCGGTCGCCCAGGTCGAGCTGCCCGGCGGGGTACGCGCCTGGTCGGTCGTCGGCCACGACGCGCTGAAGGAGGTGCTGAACGACGACAGGTTCGCCAAGGACGCCCACAAGCACTGGCCCGCCTTCATCAACGGCGAGATCGGCGAGGACTTCCCGCTGATCGGCTGGGTCATGATGGACAACATGACGACGGCGGACGGCGCCGACCACGCCCGGCTCCGCCAGCTCACCGCGAAGGCGTTCACGCTGCGCCGTTCCGAGGAGATGCGGCCCCGCGTCGAGCGGATCACCGCCGAACTCCTGGACGATCTGGCCACGAGCGGACCCGACGAGGTCGTGGACCTCAAGGACCGCTTCGCCTACCCGCTGCCGACCCGGGTCATCTGCGAACTCTTCGGGGTCCCGGAGGACCGCCGCCGGGACGTCATGCGCGGCGGCGAGGTCAACACCGAGACCACGATCTCCCACGAGGAGGCCGTCGCCAACGTCGAGCAGTGGCACCAGGCCATGTACGACCTGGTCGCGTTCAAGCGCCGCGAGCCCGACGACGACCTGCTGAGCAAGCTCATCGAGGCCCAGCAGGAGGACGGCTCACGGCTCAACGACTCGGAGCTGGCCGGCACCCTGCACCTCATGCTCGGCGCCGGCTCGGAGACCACCACCAACCTGATCAGCAAGGCCGTGGTCGCCCTCCTCACCCACCCCGACCAGCTCGCCCTCGTCCTCTCCGGCGAGGTGCCGTGGAGCGAGGTCATCGAGGAGACCCTGCGGGTGGAGTCCCCGATCGCCCAGCTGCCGTTCCGGTTCGCCACCGAGGACATCGAGATAGCGGGCGTCACCATCCCCAGGGGCGACCCGGTCCTGACCGGTTTCGCCGCCTCCGGCCGGGACGCCGCCCGGCACGGGGACGACGCCGACCGCTTCGACATCACCCGCGCCGACAAGCGCCACCTCTCCTTCGGCTACGGCGTCCACCACTGCCTGGGCGCCCCGCTGGCCCGGATCGAGGCCCTCGTCGCCCTGCCGGCCCTCTTCGAACGCTTCCCCGACCTGTCCCTCGCCGTCCCCGCCGATCAGGTCCGGCCCGCCGGCACCTTCCTCCTCAACGGCGTCGACACCCTGCCGGTCCACCTCAAGCGGCAGTAACCCGCAGAACCGTGGCCGCCGGTGCTCCCCCTCATCGGCGGCCACCGGAAGGCGGGCCGGCCCCCGGGCCGACCCGCCTTCGCACTGCCGTCCGCCCCGGGAAGGCACCCGCCGGCGCGTACACCGACAGGCCCTAACCCGCCAGGTTGATCACCCGGCGCCCGACGCGTCCCGCCTCCGCCGTCAGGTCGTCGCCCCAGCGCTTCCACAGCCCGGACAGGCGGGAGGTGATCACCACCGTGTCCACCGCACCGTCCGCCAGCGGCGTACGGAGCCCGATGCAGTGATGGCCCTCGTGCGCACCCCCGGCCAGGGCTGCGTCCAGCAGGTCCCGGTCGAACTCCACCAGGACCGACGGCGGAAGGTCCGGCGGAATGTCACCGCCCGACCCGAACACCGCGATCCGGCTCCCGGCGGGCACCTCCCCGAGCGACGCGGCCAGCTCACCGGCGACGGACGCCCCACCGACCTCGGTGCTCCACGCCTCAAGCGCGCGGTACTCCTTCTCCCAGTCCCAGAAGGGCCGGGTCCAGCCGACCAGGGCCCAGCCCAGTTCCATCGCGGGCTCCGGGTGCTTCGCCAGGATCTGGGCCATGTTGGAGATGAACTCGTTGAACGAGACCTCCATGTTCCGCTCGTGCGACGACTCGATCACCCAGCCGTCGTACGTCGAGTGGAAGGCCACCCCGTTCCGGTACAGCCGGTAGCCGAGCTCCAGATCCTCCCCGCCCCAGCCGCTGATCTGCTCGTCGAACCCGTCGATGGCCCAGAAGGCCGCCCGGTCCACCGAGAAGTTGATGGTGAAGAGCATGCTCCACGGCGTCCGGCGGCGCGAGAGGTCGAAGCCGCACCCCGTGAACTGCTCGTGCCGGATGTCGCGGAAGGCCGGATCGTCGCGGAAGCGCTCCCACACCGCCTCCGGCTCGCTCAGGTCCAGCGGACCGGCGAGCTGGTGCATGGGGTCCGAGGGGTTGTAGCCGAACGCGTACCCGATCACCGCCCGGGGCTCCGCCGCGTCGTGCACGGCGAGGTGGGAGCGCAGGAAGTCCGGCCCGACCATGGCACCCGTGTCCAGGAAGACCAGGACCCGGCCGGTCGCCAGCCGCGCCCCCTGGTTGCGGGCGAGCGCGATGCGCGCGCCCCGGTCCTCCTGGAAGCGGTACCGGATGCGGAGCAGGCCGGTGAACTCCCGTACCACGTCCGCCGTCCCGTCACTGGAGCCGTCGTCGGAGACGATCACCTCGAAGTCACCGGCGGGCACGGTCTGCCGGGTCAGCTGGTGCAGGGTGTCCCTGAGGAGATCCGCCCTGTTGTACGTGGGAATGACCACGGAGGCTTTCGGAGCGGCGTCGTTCTCGTACACGGGGCCTCCGCGGGGGCTGAGTCGCTGGCTGCCGGCGGACCGGCCGGGGTCCTGGCACCGACCGCTGCGGGCGTCGGCAACCACGCCCGACGCTACCGAGATCGCGTCGGGCGCCCAACTCCCTGCTTGCTCAGTCGAGATCCACGAAGTGGCGCAGCTCAAGCCGGCCGATACGGGCCATCGGGTGCTGCCGCGCCACCTCGACCGCCTCGTCCAGGTCCGCGCACTCAAGGATGTCGAATCCCACGATCACGTTCTTGGACTCCGCGAACGGGCCCGCGGTACGCAGCAGCTCCCCCGCCCGCACCCGGACCGTGACGGCCTCTTCGACCGGCGCCAGGGCGCTGCCGGTGACCCGCCGTCCGGCGGCGTCGTTCTCGGCCGCCCAGGTGTCGCAGTCGTCGGTCCGGTCCTCGTCGGGCTCGGAGTCGGTACACACGAACATCATGAACTTCACGCCACGGTCCTCGATTCATCCCGGGGGCCCCACGGTGGGGCCGGGCCGAATCCTAAGGGCCGGCACCGACAGCGGCGGTCGTTCCCGGACAGGGCAGCACCCTGAAAGTGGCCGCCGCGAACGCGGCGCCGACAGGATGGCGCCCCTGTTCCGTGACGAAGGCGTGAGAAGGAGGTGATGGCATGTCCCCGAGACCGGACGTCATCGTGGTGGGAGCGGGATCGGCCGGCTGCGTGGTGGCGAGCAGGCTCTCCGAGGACCCGGACCGCTCGGTGCTGCTCCTCGAAGGAGGACCCGACCGGCGCGCCCCCGGACTTGCCCGCGCCATCGCCTCCCGCAACGGCATCGGCATCTTCGCCCACCACCAGGCGTTCTGGCCCGACCAGCGGGCGACCCACCTGGCCGGCGGGCGGCTCGGCTGGTACCTGCGCGGCTACGGGGTCGGCGGGTCGTCCTCCGTCAATTCGATGCTCGCCCTGCCGGGCCTGCCCCGGGACTACGACCGCTGGGCCGACGAGCTCGGCTGCCCCGGCTGGTCCTGGGCGGACGTGCGGCCCTGGTTCCAGCAGCTGAAGCCCCACCTGGCGGCCTCCACGGAAGCCGAACTGACACCCCTGGACGCCGCGTTGCTGGCGTCGGCCGCCGAACTCGGCCTCAAGCGCGACCTGGACACCTTTGACGACCCGTCCGACGGGGCCGGCGTGCTCCTGCGCAACGCCACGGCCCACGGCAGGCACTCCAGCGCCGAGCACCGGCTCCGGCCCGCGATGAACCGGCCGAACCTCACCGTCCGCCCCGGCACCCCCGTCGAACGGCTGCTGTTCGACGGCACCCGGTGCGTGGGCGTACGGACGACGGCGGGCGAGGATCTGCACGCGGACGAGGTCGTCCTCAGCGCCGGTGCCATCGGGAGCCCCGCAGTGCTGCTGCGCTCCGGCGTCGACCGCCCCGGCATCGGCCACCACCTGCGCGACCACCCGGCCGTATCGGTCGGCCTGGTCCTGCGCCCCGGACACCGGGAGGCGCGCGCCGACCTCCCGTGCATCGGCACCGTCCTGCGCACGTCCTCGGAGGAGGGGCACGGCGACATCCACCTCCTGCCGATGCACGGCGACTCCAGCGGGGGCGGCGAGGTGCACGGTGTCCTCATGGCCGCCCTGATGACCTCGCGCTCCGACGGCACCGTCCGGCTCGACCCCGACGACCCGTCCGGCCCGCCCCGGATCGACCTGCGCATGCTGGAGGACCCCGCCGACCGGCGCGCCATGCACGAGGCGCTGCGCTTCCTGGTCCGTGCGCTGCGGAGCTCCGCCTTCGCCGAGGTGGTGGAGTCGGTACGGGTGGACGACCGGGGCAGCGCGCTCACCGCCCTGCTGGACGAGGACTTCGCGGACGCCTGGCTGCCGGACCACGTCGGCGACTACTTCCACGCCACCGGAACCTGCCGGATGGGCCCGGCATCCGACCCCGGGTCCGTGGTCGACCTCGAAGGACGGGTGCACGGCCACACCGGCCTCCGGGTCATCGACGCGTCGGTCATGCCGGACACCCCGTCGGCCAACACCCACACCCCTACGGTCATGATCGCCGAGCGCCTTTCCGCCGCGATGCGCGGCCGGCCCTGGTGACGACCGCCCGGCCTTCTCGCCACGTGCTCGATCCGCCCGCGCCCGGCCCGAACGCGGTCGGTCCGGAAGGTGCGGCCCGCACCCCCGGAATGTGACGGTTGACGCACAGCACGGCCGGCCCCTCCGCAGCGCTCGCGCGACGGCCGGAGGACCTTGCCCGGCCACCACGGCCCAGCCTCCAGGGAGCACATATGACCACGCAGACCGCCCCGATCAGCGGCCCCGTAGCCGACGAGGACAAGGCGGAGGTCGCCGGACTGCCGCGCCGCATCGTCGAGGCGTGGGCGCGCTACGACGCCGACGCCTTCGCCGCCGTGTTCACGGACGAGGGCACCATGATCCTGCCCGGCGTCTTCCAGAAGGGCCGCGAGTCCATCCGCGCGTTCACCAGCGCCGCCTTCGCCGGCCCGTACAAGGGCACCCGCGTCGTCGGCACCCCGATCGACGTCCGCTTCCTGTCGCCCGAGGTCGCCGTCCTCATCACGCGCGGCGGGATCTGCGTCGAGGGCGAGACCGAGCCGTCCCCCGAGCGCGCCGTGCACGCGTCCTGGCTGGCCGTGAAGCAGCCGGACGGCTGGCGGCTCGCCGCGTACCAGAACAGCCCACTGAACAACGCCTGACGCAAGCGTCCGCGCCCGGACCGGGAGGTCCGGGCGCGGACGGCTGTTCAGGCGCGCCGCGTAACGGCTCTGGCGGGTACCGGGGGAGCCGCCTCCGCGGTCTCCACGGTGAACGCCCGGGCCGCCCGCTCGCAGGTCTCGAAGAGCCCTTCCTCGCTGTCGGCGCCGAGCACCAGGTGGAAGTACCAGTCGGACGGGCCCGAGATCCGGGCACGGTCGCCCACCTCGCGCCTCCGGTGCCAGGCCACCGCGCCGGGGAACGCCGCGAGTTCGTCGTCGCCCGGCATCGACACGATGACGCCCGGGGCGGCCGGCCGGATATGGAGCCCGCCGATGTGCGGCCACGGCGCGCCCGGCAGGGTCACCGACCCCGTGTGCGCCGCCTCGGCGATCAGGTCGGACGTGGAACGCCCGTGGTACGCGCCGATCATGAGCTGAATCCACCCGCCTCCCGGCCGCGCGGCAACCTCGGAGAACACCAGCTCGCCGTCCTCCCGTACGAAGACTTCGAGGTGGCTGGGCCCGTCGTGGATGCCCAGCGCCGGATTGAACCGCTTGTGCATGTCCTTGATACGGGCGTACAGCTCGGGATGCTCCGCGGGCGCGAGGACCAGCGAACCGTCCAGGGCGCCGCCCAGCACCTGCATCCTCGGGTACAGATAGCGGTGCACGACGAAGGTGAGCGGTTCGCCGCCGGACCAGATCGCGTCGACGGCCAGTTCCTCGCCCGGCACGAACTCCTCGACCATCAGCTGCCCGGCCCGCTGCCCCACCTCGAACTTCAGCCCGGCCGCGACCGCGCCCAGCTCCTCCCCGCACTCCACCTTCTCCGTGGCGCTCGCCCCGTACCCCGCCACCGGCTTCACGATCAGCGGCGCGGACAGCTCGCGCGCCACGGCGGCCACCGCGTCCGCGTCCTGAGGGTCCGCCAGCGAACGGAACCGGGTCACCGGCACGCCCGCCGCACCGACCAGCTCCTTCATCAGCCGCTTGTCCCGCAGCGCGACATGGTGGCGCGCCCCCGGCGCCGAGGGGTCCAGCAGCAGCCGCAGATAGCCCGAGCCGAACTGGCTGCGCTCGTCCTGGTTGTGCACTTGGACGACCGGGGGACAGGTCTGCCGCAGGTCCACGGCGACGGCGGACAGCTCCGCCAGCGAGTCGAAGCCCGACACGGTGTACACCTTGCGGCACCGGCCGAGCAACCCCGGGTCGGGGCTCTCGTACAGGACGTCGGCCCGCTCGATCACCAGGCAGACCTCGGCGGTCCGTGCCTCGTGGTCGAGGAGCGCGGCGAGCAGCTCCGGCTGGTACTTGCATACGACGATGGTGCGGTCCCTCGTACGGTCACGACGCCCTGCGTTCATCGGTCTCCTTCCGGTCCAACAGGTCTGCGACGGCCCGCCGGTCCGCCTTGCCGCCCGGCAGCAGCGGCAGGACGGGCAGGGCCGCGACACGGTCGGGCATGCCCTCGCCGAGCGCCGTGCGCAGCGGACGGCGCAGCGCCGCGGCGGCGGCCGGTCCGAAGCCCTGGACGGCCAGGACGACATCGCCGTTCGCGAGCTGGACGCAGCACGCCGCCGTCACCCCGGCGAGTCCGGCCGCCGCCGCCTCGGCGCGCGCCAGGTCCACGAACACGCCCCGGCGCTTCACCAGCGAGTCCAGCCGCCCGACGACCACCAGATTCCCGTCGTCGTCCAGCACGCCCCGGTCCCGCGTAAGGAAACGGGTGACCCCGGACCCGGGGGCGTAGCGCAGGCGTTCCGCGTCGTCCGGCCCGCAGGTGCCCGGCAGGTAGCCGAGCGAGCCGTCGGGCGAGGTGATGACGATCTGCCGCACCCCGTCCCCCACCGGCCCCATGCCCTCCGGGTGTTCGAGCGAGAGCACCGTGCCGTCCAGCGGCCGGCCCACGGGCAGCAGACCGGGGCCGCAGTCGTGGGGCACCCGGTGGTGGAACTTGGCGAGCGTGGTCTCCGAGGGCCCGTACAGATTGACGACCTCCGTCGACGGCGCGGCCGTCCGCCACCGCCGAACCAGCCGCCCGTGCAGCGGCTCGCCCGCGAACAGCGTCCAGCGCAGCGAGTCCACGGACCCGCCGGACCCGTCGGCGGCGAGCCAGCGCGCCGCCAGGCTCGGCACCGCGTGCACCACCTCCACGCGGCGTTCCGCGAGCCAGCCCACCACCGCGGCCGGGGCGGCGCGCACCGTCCGCCCGGCGAAGTGCGCCTCGCCGCCCGCACACAGCGGCAGCAGCAGATCCCGGAAGACCACGTCGAACGACGGCGACGTCAGCACCGCCACCCGGGTGCCCGGTCCCGCGCCCACCGCGGTGATCTCCCAGTCGATGAACGCCAGCAGCCCAGCGGCCCGCCCGACGATCCCCTTCGGCGCGCCCGTACTGCCCGAGGTGAAGACGACGTAACCGGCGCCCGGCGGCAGCACCCGGGGAGCGGGCTCACCCGTCCGCTCCGCCTCCCCGGTCTCGGACCGCAGCACGGCGGCGGGGCGGGCCGCCGCGAGCAGCGCGCCGGTGCGCTCGACCGGCTGGTGCACATCGACGAGCAGCGGGACCAGACCCGCCGCCCGCGCCCCGAGGAACGCCGCCGGCCAGCGCGCCCCGGGACCGGCGAACACGGCGACCAGGGCGCCCGGCTCCAGGCCCAGCGCCGTGCACCGGTCCCGCCAGCCGAGCACATGGCGCCACAGCTCCCGGTAGGTGGTCCGGCTCGTATCCGTCACCAGGGCGGGGCGGCCCGGGTGACCGGCCGCCACGCTCCGGACTCGGGCGACGACCGGGCATTCCGCGCCAGCGCCCACCGGTTACCGGCCGCCGGCCCGGTCGACCCGCCCGGCCAGCAGCCCGGCCAGCTCGCCGAGGGACGGCATGTCGAAGACATCCGCGAGCGTGCACTCGACGCCCAGCCGCTCCTCCAGCGCCACGGCCATCTCCGTCGCGGCCAGCGAGTCGAAACCGGCGGCCACGGGGTCGAGGGTGTCGTCCACCTCCCCGGCGAAAACCTGCCGGGCGGCGTCGAGGACCTCGTCCCGTACCCGCTGTGCGAAGTCGTCCTGCGTCGTGGTCACGTGTCGTCCCTCCAAGGGCGATCGGGGTGGGTTGCGAGGTGGGAGACCAGGGCGGCGAAGTCGGCGGTCCAGCGCTCGGCCGTACCGCTCCGCAGCCGCTCGGGGGCGTACTCGAAGCAGCCGCGCAGAGCGCCGGACGGGGTGTCCCACATCGCCCAGATGCAGAACCCGCCCCGGTCCAGCGGCATCTCGTGCCGCATCGTGACCTGCTCGACCCGCCCGGCGAACTGGATGTCGTCGTCCCCGACGACGGGCCGGGCGTAGTTGAAGAGGAACATCATGTTCTCCGGCTGCGCACGCGGCCGCATGAAGTCCGGGTTGTCGCGCTCCAGCTCCCGGTGCGGCAGGGGATGCCGGGACGCGTCGAGGCAGGCCCGGCGAGCGCTCAGCAGCACGTCCCGGTAGGTGACGCAGCTGCTCAGGTCCACCCGGAGCGGCAGCACGTCCGCGAAGAACCCGACGGTGTCGTAGAAGGAACGGTCGTCGCGGGCGGCCGTGTTGGTCATCAGCGCCGCGTCCGGGACACCGGTGATCCGCCCGGCGAG
Organism: Streptomyces sp. NPDC041814; assembly: GCF_055590565.1. Classification (NCBI taxonomy): domain Bacteria; kingdom Bacillati; phylum Actinomycetota; class Actinomycetes; order Kitasatosporales; family Streptomycetaceae; genus Streptomyces; species Streptomyces sp. NPDC041814. Next base: position 170,719 of record NZ_JBVJAM010000012.1, read on the forward strand.
CAGCACACCCGCCGCGACCAGCACGTGCCACGGCGTACCGCGCACGCTCCGGGCCACCGTGCGGACGGCGTCCATGTCCCGCTCATCGAGGTCGAACACGGCGTTCCCGTAGACAGCCCCGCCCCGGTCGGCGCTCCCGACCTCCTCGGCGGCGGGGGCGAAGATCTGACCGCCCGCCAGCTCCGCCTTCCAGAAGTCGCGGATGGCCCGGGCCTTCTCCCCGGCCAGCCCCTCCTGCTGATGGGCCGCGTACTCCCCGTAACTCCGGACCGGCGGCAGCTCCGGCGCCCCGCCGCGCACCCGGGCCCGGTAGCAGGCCGCGAGATCGCGGCGCAGGATGCCGGCGGACCAGGCGTCGACCGCGAGGTGGGACGAGAGGACGGTCAGCACCGCGTCCTCGTCGTCGAACCGGTACAGCACCGCCCTGAGCAGCGGGGTCTGCGCACGCGGCATCGTCTCCGCGTGCAGCTTGACGAGCAGCTCCTCGGCCGCGTCCTCCCGCGACTCGCCGGGCCCGGGCACCAGCACCTGTTCGGTGAACGGCACCGGGGCCGGCGGCAGCACCGACTGGTACGCCTCCCCGCCGTCGCAGCCGCAGGCCAGGACCGTACGCAGCGACTCGTGGCGGACCACCAGGTCGTCCAGGGCTCCGCGCAGCGCGCAGGAGTCCACAGAGCCCCGGATTCGCAACGCCGTCACGGCGATGAACTTCGACAGGTCGAAGCCGTCGCGCTCGTTGGCGCAGCACATGGCCAGCTGGGCGGAGAGCGGATAGCGGGCGGCTTCCTCGACGTCTCGCATGGGCAACGCCTCCTCATCGGAACGGCGAAGCTAGGCGCCCCGCGAGAAGCCGGACAACTCCGAGCTTGCCCGTACGCGTGGGGCCCGGATGCCCGTGCCGGGCCGCGCACGCGAGAAGATGCCCGGCCGCCGGGCCGGACCTAGGTTGGCCGTCCACCAGAGCCGTCAGGGAAGACCGACGCACGGGCGACAGAAGGCAGGCCATGTCCGCACTTAGTCCGTTGACCTTCGCCAAGAGCCTCATACCCGAAGCCGGCGCGCAACGCGTCTACGTCACCTCGTCGTTCGTGGGGACGGTCGGCGGCGGCATCATGATGCCGATCAGCGTCCTCTACTTCACCCGGATCGTGGGGCTCCCCACGGCCCGGGTCGGACTCGCGTTCACCGTGTCCAGCCTGATCGCCATCCTCGCCTCCATGCCCGCCGGCACCCTCGCCGACCGCGTCGGCCCGCGCCGGGTCGTCATGGGCTCGCTCGCCGGACTCGGCGCGTCCGGTCTCGCCTACCTGGCCGTCCAGGGCTTCTGGAGCCTGCTGGTCGTCAACGCGTGCATGAACATCAGCTTCGCCGCCTACTTCCCCTCCGTCGGCGCCCTGCTGCGCCGGGTCGGCGGCGAGAACACCGTCACCATCCGCTCGCAGTCCCGGGCGGTCTCCAACATCGGCGTGGCCCTCGGCTCCCTGATCAGCGGCGTCGGCATCCAGATCGGCACCGAGACCGCCTACCAGGTCCTCATCGTCCTGTTCGGCGCCGCCCAGACGGCTGCGCTCCTCCTCCTGCTCCGGGTCCCCGACTACCGGCCCCTGCCGCAGCCCGCCCCGGCCCCCGGCACCGGCAAGGCGCCCGCCGGAGCCGGCCGGAGAGCCGCGCTGCGGGACACGGCGTTCGTCCTCTACGCGCTCGTCGGCGGCGCGATGACCATCCAGGTCCTCGTCCTCGAAATCATGATCCCGGTCTGGATCGTCTCCCACACCGACGCCCCCACCTGGGGTGTCACCGCCGCCTTCCTCATCAACACCGCCTTGGTGGTCCTCCTCCAGGTCCGGCTCGGCGGCGGGGTCCAGACCCTCACCGACGGAGGCGCCGCCCTGCGCCGCTCCGGCACCGCCCTGCTGCTCGGCTGCGCGGCCATCAGCCTCATGGCCGGGATGCCCGCCTGGGCCGCCGTGCTCGCCCTCGTCGCCGGCATGGTGCTGCTCACCCTCGGCGAGATCTGGTACTCCGCCGGCTCCTTCGCCTTCGAGTTCGGCCTGCCGCCGGCCCACGCCCAAGGGCAGTACCAGGGCCTGTCCGGCACCGCGTCCTCGGCGGTTCGCGCCGCCTCGCCGGTCTTCCTGCTCGGCGTCGTACTCGGCCTCGGCAGCCTCGGCTGGATCGGCCTCGGCGTCATCATGCTCCTCCTCGGGCTCACCGGCCCCGCCCTGGCCCGGTTCGGGGCGCGGACCCGGCCGGCCGAGGCGGACGACACCGCCGTCCCGGCACCGCACCACGCCTGAACAAGGGGGAAACATGGCCACGAGTACACCGCCCCGCCGCCCGGAGACGGCGATGCCCCCGCTGGACCGCACGGACCTGCACCCCTCGGTGGGCGACCCCGTCCTGACGTCCATGACCACGCTCAACGACATCGCGGGACGCTTCCCCGACGCCGTCTCCTTCGCCGCCGGACGCCCCTACGAAGCCTTCTACGACGCCGAGTCGCTGCCTCGGTGGCTCCGCCGCTTCCAGCTCCACCTGGAGCAGGACCAGCACCGCACCCCCGCCGAGATCAACCGCACCCTCTTCCAGTACGGCCGCACCAAGGGGTTCATCCACCACCTCGTCGCCCGCCAGCTGGAACAGGACGAGCACATCACGGTCGACCCGGAAGCGGTCCTCGTCACCACCGGCTGCCAGGAGGCCATGGTCCTCGCCCTGCGCGCCCTGCGCCGGGGCCCCGAGGACGTCGTGCTCGCGGCGCTCCCCGCGTACGTGGGATTCCTCGGCGCGGCCCGACTGGTCGACATGCCCGTCCACGGCGTCCGCGAAGACGCCCACGGCATCGACCCGGACGACCTCGTGACCCGCGTCCGGCTGCTGCGCGCCCGAGGGCTGCGGCCCCGCGCCTGCTACGTCGTCCCGGACTTCGCGAACCCGAGCGGCGCGACCCTCCCCGAGGAGCGCCGCCGCGCGCTCCTGGACATCGCCGACCGCGAGGATCTGCTCATCCTGGAGGACAACCCGTACGCGTTCTTCGGGGCGGACGGGAACCGGCGGCCCACCCTCAAGTCGCTCGACCGGACGCGGCGCGTCCTCCACTTCGGCTCCTTCGCCAAGACGGCTTTCGCGGGCAGCCGGGTCGGCTACGTCGTCGCCGACCAGCCGATGACCGACGGCACCCTCCTCGCCGACGAACTGGCCAAGCTCAAGAGCATGCTCACCCTGAACACCTCCACGGTCTCCCAGGCCGTCATCGGCGGCTACCTCCTGGAGCACGGCTGCAGCCTCGTCCGGGCCACGGAACGCGAAAGGGCCGTCTACCGGCGCAACCTCACCGCCGTACTCGACGGCCTGGACAAACGCTTCGGCGACGACCCCACCGTCACCTGGACCACCCCACGCGGCGGAATGTTCACCGTCCTCACGGTCCCCTTCACCGCCGACGAGGCGACCCTTGAACACTCCGCCCGCGCCTTCGGAGTCCTGTGGACCCCCATGCACCACTTCTACGGAGGCGGCGGCGGACACCACCAACTGCGCCTTTCCTTCAGCGTCCTGGAACCGGACCGCATCGAGACGGGCCTGGACCGACTGGCGGCACTGATCGCCGAGCGGAAGCAGTTCCAGGCAAGCGATTGCCTGGGACGCGCCGCCTAGAGGTACAGCTGAGGCCACGCCGGATGGGGGGTTGGCTGTACCCGCAACTTTCCTGCGGACCTCCTGTTGATAAGCATCTGAGGGCTATACGTTAAGTGCGCCGAATGCCGTTCCGGCATTCTGCGCTTCTCGCTGCAGGGGGGCACACGTCGATACACGCTGAGGTGCGAGCATGGGGCGCGACTTCGGGGAAGAGCCGAACCAGGACGGCGACGAGATTGTTGTCCTTGAGGGTGCGGTCAGCGAAAAGACCATCGATTCCCCGTCAGTGATTTGCGATGTGAATCTGGTGGTGCGGAAAGGCATATTCCTGGCAGTGATGGGGCCCCGGGAATCGGACGGGAAAACCCTGTTGCGATGTATCGCCGGGCAGGTTCGGCTGACCACCGGATTCCTGTGGCGTGCCCCCGAAGCCCACGATGCGCTGCTTTGCGGCGGTGAACTGAATGAGCGGGCACTCGCCGGGCCGCCCCGGCTCCTCCTCGTGGACGGCGCCGGCCCGGCGTCCTGCGCGCTGATGCGTGCGGCCGTGGACGACGGCCGGGCCGTCGCCGCCGTGGTGACCACCGAGGACGTGACGGGCGCCGCCGCCGCGGACGCCGTGCTCCTCCTGCGCGGGGGGCGCGTGGTGGACCTGGTGGCCGGGGGGGACCCCGATCGGATCCGGCAGTGCCTCAGACGGGTGGGCGGAGAGCCTGGGACGTGAGCCTCGGCCCGGCCAGAGCGAGCAGCGCGTCCGGCTGGTGCAGGAAGAAGTGGTCGCCCTCCAGCTCGAACGACTCGAAGGACCCCGTGGTGTGCCGCGCCCACAGCCGCACCTGGTCGTGCCCGGCCTCGGGATCGGCCGTACCGGCGAACGCGGTGACCGGCACCGGCACCCGGGCGTCGTCGGCGGGCACGGAGTCCTCGGCCAGGGCGAAGTCGGCCCGGATCATGGGCAGGAGGAGCTGCAACACCTCCTTGTCGTCCAGCACCTCGGGCGGTGCCCCGTTCATCTCCCGTATTTCCGAGACCAGTTCGTCGTCGGAGAGCTCGTGCCGCAGCACCCGGCTCGGCTGCGGGGCACACCCCGACAGGAAGAGCCGGCCCGGCGTCGGCGCGCCCGACTCGGCCAGATGGCGGGCGAGGGCGAACGCGATCTGCCCGCCCATGCTGTGCCCGAAGAACGCGAACGGGAGGTCGAAGCGGGGCGCCAGATGTTCGGCCAGCGCCGGCACCAGGGCGTCCGCCCGGGTGAACGCCGCCTCGCTGTAGCGCTCCTCACGGCCCGGCAGCAGCACCGGGCACACCTCGATCCGCTCGTCCAGACGGCTGTGCCAGCCGCGGAAGATGCTGGAACCGCCGCCCGCGTACGGGAAGCAGAAGAGCCGGACCGCCGCATGCGGGCGGGCGGGCCTGGCGACCGCCCACCGGGGGGCGCGCGAACGGGACTCGTGCAGGGACATGCCTGTCACCTTTCCAAGGGGTCGGTGGCGGGAGCGGACGTGAGCGCGGGCTCGGCCGGCGGTTCACCCGTCACCCCGGTGAAAGCGCGCAGAGCGGGACTGAGCGCCGCCCCGGCACCGGCCAGCACCAGCACGGCGGAGCAGCCGAGAACGGCCCCGCGCCAGCCGATGGTGTCGACCAGCACGCCGCCCATCAGCGGCCCCGCCGCGCCCGCCACGCCACCGGTCAGCCCGAGCGCGGCACTGACGCGCCCGCGCAGCCGGTCCGGCGTCGACGCCATCTGGTAGGTCACCACGGCCGTTTGCACGGTCGGCGCGAGGAACGAGACCGTGCCGAGCACCGCGCCGAACAGCAGGGCGTCGGCCTTCATGGTCAGCAGCGGGGTGAGGGCGGCACTCGCCCAGGCCAGCACCAGGATCGCGGTCCTCGGCGTCACCAGCCGTTGGAAGCGGGGGGCGAGCAGCGCCCCGGCGAGCCCGCCCGCCCCGGTCAGCACGCCGATGAGGCCGATCTGCCCGGTGGGCACCCCCGCCCGGTCGGCGGCGGCCAGCACGATCAGGTACAGGGCGTTGAAGCAGATGCTCGCCATGACCGCGACCAGCAGGCTCGCCCGGATGACCGGATTGCGGGCGATCCAGCGGACGCCCTCCCCGACCTCATGGACCAGCGAGCGCCGGCCGGGCGGCGGACGGTGCGCCTTGATGCGCGTGCACAGGATGAGCAGGCCCGACAGCCCGTACGTCAGCGCGTTCGCCAGGAACGGAAGCGCGCAGTGGGCGCTGAACAGGACGCCGCCGATGCCGGGACCGGCCAGCGTGGCCACGTAACTGCGCGCGGCGGTGACCGCCACCGCCGTCGACAGCTGGCTCTTCGGCACGACCTGGGGGAGCACCGCCTCCTCGGCCGGGGCGAACAGCGCGGCGGCCGCCCCGTCGGTCACGGCGACCAGGAGCACCAGGCCGAACCCGGCCGATTCGTGCAGCAGGGCCACCGCCAGCGCGATGATGGCCGGGAGCCGGGCCAGCTCGCACCACAGCATGATCCGCCGGCGGTCCCAGCGGTCCGTCAGCGCCCCGGCCGGGACGAGGACGACGAGCCGGGTCACGGCGCTCACGGCACCGGCCGCGCCCGCCTGGACGGCGGAGCCGGTCAGCGCGAGCACCAGCAGCGGGACGGCGAACACCGATATCTGCGCGCCGAGTTCGGAAAGGACCTGGCTCGACCACAGCAGGTTGTAGTTTCTGTTGCGGAAGAGCGGCGTGGGTGCCTGAGAGGTGTCCAGCGTCGCTGTCCTTCCTGTGTGCGTGCCCCGGGCGGCCAGGTGCATGCTGGCACCCCCCTCAGCGGCCGGACAGGGCTTTAAACCTGGCCGCAAACGCACTGGTGAGGCGGGCTGCACGGGCCTCCGGCCGGCACAGAACCCCAGATGGTGGTGCAGGCTTCACCCCGGTTCGGGTGCGCGGTGTACTGACCCGGACCCCCCGGCCGGGCAGCATGGAGGGGACGGCGCGGGGGACCGCGTGACGAGCACGGAGCGAAGTAGGAGTTCTCATGGCACGTTCGACCGACTACGACGAGGACCGCGCCTCCAGGAAGGCCAGGGGAGCGTGGTACGTGCCGCCGCTGCTGGTGTTCTTCGTCGGCGCCATGCTCACGTCCGTGGTCTCGCACGCCGTGGACGACGGGGCCTACACCGCCGTGATGAGCGCGGGCTTCGCCCTCGACGCGATCGCGGTGATCTGGGCGGTCATCCGCTGGCGCCGGTCCGCGAGCTGACAAAGCACTCAGGGAGAGAAAGCTGTATGAAGTCGTCACTGGGCATGCGGACGCGCTTATCGGTACGGCACCGGAGGTGGACCGGGCTGCTGGCCGGCGGGATCATCGCCGTGCCGGCCGCACTCGGACTGACCGCCTGCGATTCCGCGCAGGACGCGCTGGATCGGGGCGACCTGTGCCTCGACATCCTCGACGTCGCGCTCTTCGACCCGAACCCGTCGAGTGCGGACGAGGCCCGCAAGGACGTACGGGACCGGGCCGACAAGATCGACAAGATCGCCGAGAAGGCGTCCGACGACAAACTGCGCGACGCCGCGGAGAAGGCCGCGAAGGAACTGCGGGCCGCCGCGGACGAGGACCTGAAGGCCGGGTCGGTCTCGGAGTACGTGTCGGAGCAGAACGGGCGGCTGAAGTCGCTGCGCAAGACGTGCACCGACATCGGTGACTTCGGCTGAGACCACCACCGCAGAGCCGGGAAGTCCGGCACCCCGCGAGACGTCCCCCGCGTCGCGGAGTCCGTACTTCCCCCCAAGGGCGCCCGGGACATTCGTCCCGGGCGCCCTTTCGTTCCGCCTAGCGCGACGCCTCGCCGGTGATGTCGTTGCCCAGGTACGCGAGGACCGCCAGGACGCGGCGGTGGACGCTGGTGCCCTCCGCCGGGAGGTTCAGCTTGTCGAAGATCCCCCGGATGTGTTTGCTGACGGCCCGCTCCGTGACGAACAGCTTCTCGGCGATCGCCGCGTTGGCCAGCCCCTGGGCCATCAGCTCCAGCACCTCCTGCTCACGGGCCGTCAGCCCGTCCAGCGACCGCGTCGACGCCCGTTGCTGGATGATCTCGTTGACCACCTCGGGGTCCAGCGCCGTGCCGCCCTCGGTGATGCGCTCCAGGGCCTCCAGGAACTGCTCGACCCGGCCCACCCGGTCCTTGAGGAGATAGCCGATCCCGCGCGCGCCGAGGGCCAGCAGCTCCGCCGCGTAAGCCTGTTCGACGTACTGCGAGAGCACGAGAATGGGCAGGTCCGGGAATTCCTGCCGGGCCGCGACCGCCGCGCGCAGGCCCTCGTCGCGGAAGCTCGGCGGCAGCCGCACGTCCAGGACCGCCGCGTCCGGCCGGGTGCGGCGCAGCATCGGCATGATCTCCGGCCCCGACACACACGTCGCCACCACCTCGTGGTCGTTGTGCGTCAGCAGCAGCGTCATCCCCTCCCGGAGCAGTGCGTTGTCCTCCGCGATCAAGATCCGCATGGCAGCTCCACCTTCATCCTCGTCGGCCCCCCGGGAGGGCTGGTGATCTCGGTCGTGCCGTCGAGCGCCGCGACCCGGCGGCGTATGCCGAGCAGCCCGCTTCCTCCGTGTTCCTCGGCGCCGCCGCGCCCGTTGTCGGTGACGACGACCTGAAGTGTCCCGTCGGCCCTGGTGAAGCGTACTGAGGCATGGGTCGCCCCACTGTGCTTGCGGATGTTCGTCAGACACTCCGCGATCACGAAATAGACAGCGGCCTCCACGGCCGCAGGCAGCCGGTGACCGATCTCCACGGCCGCCAGATTCATCTCCACCGGGATGTCCGCGGAGACCGCGAGCGTGCGCACCGCCCCGGCCAGGCCGCGGTCGGTGAGAACCGGGGGATGCACCGTACGGACGATGCCCCGCAGCGCCGCCAGCGTGGCGTCGATCTCCTCCTGGGCCTCGTCCAGCCACCGCGTCGCGGTGTCCGGGTCGCTCTTGACCCGCTGGCGCGCCAGCCCCACCCGCATGGACAGCGCCACGAGCTGGGCCTGCACCCCGTCGTGCAGGTCCCGTTCGATGCGGCGGAGCTCGGCGCTGTGCGACTCCATGGCCCCGGCGCGGGACTCGGAGAGCTCCGCCACACGTTGGCCGAGTTTCGCCGATGGCGACGGCTTCAGCAGCGCGGCCGTCCACCGGGCCTGGGCGTCCGCCAGATGCTCGAACACCGGCAGCAGCAGGGCGCGCGGCGGCTCGGGAGCCTCCTCGAAGGCCGAGGTGTCCCGGCGTTCACCCGTACGGCGGAACGCGGCCGCCGTGCCGTCGACGAGCAGCGCCACCGGCCACAGCACCAGCACGACCGCGCTGAAGCCGAGGATGCTGAGGGTCGCGTACGGCAGCCAGAGCGCGTCCCGCCACGTGCCGGGGTCGGTGAGCGCCAGGCGCACCCGGTCGCTGGGTGAGCCGTCCAACGGCAGATAGAGCTCCGGAATCGGCTTGCCGAGCCAGCCGCCCGCGCGCACCCGTTCGTATCCGGCGAACCGGCGCAGGATGCGCACGATCTCCGGCCAGGCCGGCGCGCCGATGAGGAACAGCGTGAAGAACACCCCGGTGGGGACCGCGAAGCAGCCCAGGAACGCGGTCATGGCCACCGGCAGGCCGAAGAAGAGGTGGCAGGACGCCTGCCAGGACCGCTGGAGCTGGGAGGAGAGGTACGCCATGAAATCACCGTAGTTGGCCGCAGGGGTCCCGGTCGGTGGGCTCATCTGCCCAGAGCCGGGTGGTGCTGGCTGAACCCGTACATGGGTGAGTGCTCCATCGTGTCGCCCCTGGTCGCGGACCTACAGTCGCCACAGATGCAAGATCCTTCCTCCGATTTCCCGGGGAAGGACGAGGCGAGGCACGGAACGACTCGGTCGGCGGCCGCGACCCGGAAGGCGAATCAATGGCACTTCGCATGGGGAGAAGGAACCCCGGGCCCGCCGGCCCGGCGCGCGCGGCAGGCCACGACATGGCGGGCGCCGGCGCGCTCACCCTCGAATCCGTCACCCGGCGCTACCGGCGCGGCGGACAGGACTTCCACGCGCTGGACAACGTGAGCATGGAGGTGCCGCCGGGCCGCTTCCTGGCCGTCATGGGCCGCTCCGGCTCCGGCAAGACCACCTTCCTGCAGTGCGCCGCCGGGCTCGACCAGCCCACCTCCGGCACCGTACGGGTCGGCGGCACCGACCTCTCGCAGCTCTCCGAGGCCGCGCTCACCCGGCTCCGCAGGGACCGGATCGGCTTCGTCTTCCAGTCCCTCAACCTCGTACCGTCGCTCACCGTCGGCGAGAACACCGCCCTGCCGCTGCTGCTGCGCGGCATGAACCCGCAGGACCCCGCCGTGCGCGAGCGCGCCCTCAGGGTGCTGGCGGCCGTCGGCCTCGGCGACCGCGCGGACGACTCCCCGCTCCGCCTCTCGGGCGGCCAGCAGCAGCGCGTGGCCATCGCCCGCGCCCTGGTCACCGACCCGGCAGTGATCTTCGCCGACGAACCGACCGGGGCGCTCGACCCGGTCACCGCCCGCGAGGTGCTGCGGCTGCTGCGCGAGGCCGTGGACGGGTCGGGCCACACCGTGGTCATGGTCACCCACGACCCGCAGGCCGCCGCCTGGACCGACGAGGCGATCTTCATCGAGGCGGGGCACATCGTCGCCCGCGAGGACCGCCCCGAGCCGGAGACCGTGGCCCGGCGCCTCGCCGGGCTCGGGGAGCGATGACCGTGGCCGTCGACACCCTGCCGCCCGCCGGCCGCACCGGAGCCCGGAAGCGGCACGGGGAGTCGGTCGGGCGCGTCCAGCGCACCGCCCGCTTCCTCGCCCGCCGCTCCATGCGGCTGCACCGCAAGGCGTGGGCCGCCGTCTTCGCTGCCCTCGTGCTCACCGCGCTCCTCCTCGGCAGCTTCGCCCTGGCCACCCTGTCGGCGTTCGTGGGCCACGCCCACGTCGAGCGGTACGCGGCGACCACCGCCGTCGTCGCCGCCGACCAGACCACCCGCTACCGGGCCAAGCCCTGGGGCGACCCGATGACCACGGTCACCCAGTCGCTCACCGAACGCGTCCGCGTCCCGGCCGCCGTCGTGGACCGGCTCGCCGAGGTGCCCGGCGTGCGTGCCGCCGTCCCGGACAGTAGCTTCCCGGTCGCGCTCGCCCGCGCCGACGGCCGGGGCGTGCCCGGACCGGACAGCGACTCCGGGACCGCGCCCGTGTACGGCCACGGCTGGCCGACGGCGGCGCTCGCCCCGTTCACCCTGCGCACCGGCAAGGCGCCCGCGGGGGCCCGCCAGGTGGCCGTCGACGGCGAATTGGCCGCACGCGCGGGCGTACGCCCCGGCGACCGGCTGCGGCTCCAGATGCTCGGCGCGCCCGCCGACTACGTGGTCTCCGGCATCGTCGCCCCGAAGGGCGAGGCGGACGACGCCGGGCTCGCCCACCAGGGCGCGGTCTTCTTCACCGAGGGCGAGGCCGCCCGGCTGTCCGGCCACCCCGGCACCGTCGACGCCATCGGCGTGCTCGCCGACGACGGCGTCAGCGTGCACGAGCTCTACCCCGGCCTGCGCAAGGCCCTGGCCGGTGAGAAACCGGCCCGGGACGCCGTCGCCGGCAGCCGGGACCCGCAGGACAGCTCGCTGCTGCGGGTGCTGACCGGCAACGGGCGCGGCCAGGCGGAGTTCCTGGACGCCGCGCCGAGCCGGTCCAGCCTGCTCAACCTGCTGGCCATGCTGTGCGCGACCGTCATCATGATCGCCGTGCTCGTGGTGGCCGGCACGGTCACCCAGGCGGTCCACCAGCGGGCCCGCGAGCTGGCGCTGCTGCGCGCGGTCGGCGCGACCCCCTGGCAGCTGCGGGTGACGGTCGGCCGCGAGGTGACCGGCGTCGCCACCACGGCGGCCGTGGTGGGCGCGGTCGGCGCCGTCCCGGTCTTCCTGATGCTGCTGTGGATGCTGCGCGACCGCGGCGCCGTCCCCGTCGGGCTCGACCTCCCGGTCCTGCCCTGGATGTTCGCGACCCCGGTCCTGACGGCCGTCCTGACCCTGGTCGTGGCCCGGGTCGCGGCCGCCCTGGCCTGCGGCCGCATCGCCAAGATCCGTCCCGCCCAGGCGCTCGGCGAGGCCCAGAGCGAACCGGGGCAGCCCGGCCGGGGCCGCACCGTGACCGGCCTCGTCGTGCTCTTCGCCGGCCTCAGCTCCGCGGGCACCGCGGCCCTGCAGTCGGGCGAGCTGGCGGCCATGGCGGCGGGCAGCGCGGCCCTCGCCCTGGTGATCGCCTGCGCGCTCCTCGGCCCCTGGATCGCCCGGGGCGCCATGCGCCTGCTCGCGCCGCCCGCCCGGAAGCTCGGCGGCGCCGGGGGCTACCTCGCCGCCGCGTCCACCACCGCGAACTCGCGCCGTCTGGGGGCGGCCATCACCCCGGTCGTCCTGGTCGTCGCCTTCGTGGGCGTCCAGCTCGCGGCGGGCGCCACGATGGACCACGAAGGAAGCGCCCAGGCCCGGCAGGCGATGCGCGCCGACCTCGTCGTGACCACCGAGGACGCCGGACTGCCCGCGGGGGCCGCCCGCCGGGTGGCCGCCGTGCCGGGCGTCGAGGCCGCAACGGGCGCCCTCCACAGCACGGTCGTCCTCGCCAGGAAGGAGGCCGGTGACCCCGTCCTCGAACGGCTCCCGGTGGTGGGCATCACGCCCGCCGCCCTGCCCGCCACGCTCGACCCCGACGTCACCTCCGGCTCCCTGAAGGACCTGCGCGAAGGCACCGTCGCGCTCGGCTCGGCCCGGGCCGACGCCCTGGACGCCGGGGTCGGCTCCACGGTGCGGCTGCGCTACGGCGACGGGGTCACCGCCTCCCTGCGGGTGGTCGCGGTCTACGAACGGGGCCTCGCGCTCGGCGACTTCCTGTTCGCCCGCGAGGCGCTGGCGCGGCACGTGACCGCGCCGCTGGACACCCGCATCCTCGCCCGGGTCGCCCCGGACGCCGACCGGGAGGACGTGCGGAAGGCGGTGGACAAGGCGCTCTCCGGTGCCGTGCTCGGCGCGCGGGTGACCGCGCACCCGAGCCTGGAGCACCTCCAGTCCGAGGACCGGGGTGTGAGCCAGGTGCTCACCGCCGTGGCCGTCGCGGTCGTCGGCGGGTTCACCGTCATCGCCGTCCTCAGCACCCTGGTGCTCATCGTCATCGGACGCCGCCAGGAGCTGGTCCTGCTCCGGCTGGTGGGCGCGGGGCGCGGCCAGGTCCGGCGCATGCTGCGGGTCGAGGCGGCGATCGTGATCGTCGCCGGACTGGTGGTCGGCGAGCTGGCCGCCCTGATCCCCCTCACCGCGTTCAGCCTGTCCGTCACCGGATCGCTGCCCTATCTGCCGCCGGTCCAGGTGGCGGCCATCGTCCTGGTCGTCGTCGTGACCGTGGCGGCGGGCATCCTCCTGCCGGCCCGTCCGGCGCTGCGCCGCCGTCGTCCGGCGGCCCTGCAACGCTCCTGACTCACCGTCATCTCCTGTGCGGCCGCCGGCCGGACGGGACAGGATCGAAGGCGAAGCGTCAGACCCGTACAAGAGATCGAGGAGCCGCACCATGGCCCGTATCGCCTCAGTCCTGCTCGCCCTGGCCGGAGCCGCGGCGCTCGTGCTCAGCGCCTTCCAGCCCTGGTACGAGGGGCGCGAACCGCGCGAGGTGGAGCTGACGGACCTGTTCACCGGCCTGGGACCCGAAACGGCGAGCGGGACCGGCAGCTCCATGCTGGTGTTACTGGCCGGCGCGGCCGCCGTCGCCGTGCTGGGCCTGCTCCTGCGTTCCCGGGCCGTGCTGGCCGTGGCCTGCCTGGCGGGCCTGGCGACGGGCGTCCTGTGGACCGTGCAGCAGATCCGCGCGGTGGCCCCCGTCGCCTTCGAGGTGACCGACGTGCAGCGCGGACTGTGGAACGCCGGGGGCGGGGTGCTGGCCCTCATGATCGCCGCCCTCGTACTCCCGCCCCGGACCTGACCGCCCGAACGGCCGCGCAGTGCTCACGGACTGCGTGTTTGCGACAGCGCTAAATATTCTGTTCGAATGGGCTCGACTCCTCGAAGATTTCCCGGGGCGGTGAGCCACAAGACGGCATCCGGACACCGCCTTCCTTGGAATACTCATCCGATCGGGGAGGCGGGGTTCGTCCGTGTCTGGCGCACCGACGAGAAAACGGCCCGAAACGTGCCCCGACCGGGACACAGTGAAAGAACTCGCGGAAAACACCGGAGTGACCGGCGGTCAATTGGCCGTGCTCCACGGGGGCGTTCTGACGACCCGGTCGTTCGGTACGGAGGAATTCGGAACCGGAAGGCCCGTCGGTGACGATTCGCTTTTCGCCTACGGATCGGTGACCAAGGCGTTCACCGCGGCGCTGCTGCTGCAACTCGTCTCCGACGGCGACCTGGAACTGGACCGCCCCGTCGGCGGCCGGCTGCCCGCCCGCCGCCCCGGCGCCCAGGCCGTGCTCGCCGCCACCCCGCGCATGCTCCTCAGCCACACCGCGGGGCTGCCCTCGGACCACGACGACGAGCAGGCACGCACCCTGCGGGACTGGTACGAGGGATTCCTGGACCGCGCCGAAGCGCACCCCACCGGATGGCCGGTGCGCGGGGCCTTCTCGTACTCCAACGTCGGCTACGGCATCGCCGGCCGCCTCATCGAGACGGTGACCGCGCTGTCGTGGTGGGAGGCCCTGCGGACGTACCTGCTCGAACCGCTGGGCACCGGCATCCGGCTGCTCGGCGGCACCCCCCTCGGCCCCGGCCCCGCCCCCTCGCCCTGCGGACACCGCACCCGCACCGGCGCCGGCGGCAACGAGGTCGTGCACGTCGTCCCCGCACGCACCGACGCCGGGTCCATGCCCGCCGGCGGTCTCGCCGGCAGCGCGACGGACCTGGTGCGCTTCGCCCGGATGCACCTGGACCGGCCGGAGGACCGGGCCGGCACCGACCTGGTCGACCCGGCCGTGCTGCGCGAGATGGGCCGGCCCGTGCCCGGCCCCGGCCCGTACGGCCTGGCCCACTCCTGGGGCGCGGGTCTCGGCCTCTTCGGCCGCCCCGGCAACCTCTGGCTCGGCCACGACGGAGCCCTCGACGGCACCACCTGCCACCTGCGCATCCGCCCCGAGGACGGCACGGTGGTCGCCCTGACCACCAACTCCGCCACGGGCGCCCGGCTGTGGGAGGTGCTGGTGCGCCGGCTGCGGGACGGCGGCCTCGACGTGGGCGTGCACGCACCGGAGTTCCCGCCGGCGGTGTCCGCCGGGCGGTTCGCGGAATGCGCCGGGACGTACCGCAACGGCGACCTCACCGTCGACGCCGTCATCGCGGGCGACGGGATGACGCTCCGGCTGCCGGGCGGGCTCTCCGAGCACCTCGTCCCCCGCGCCGGCGGCGTGTTCAGCTCGGCGGGCACCGATTTCCCCGCCACCCTCGGACGTTTCGTCAAGGACCGGGCCACGGGCCGTATCCAGGCCCTCCAATACAGCGGACGCACCCTGCTGCGGGAACCACGCCCGACGTGAGCACCGGCGATCCGGCACAGCGGAACCGGGCCGGCCGGTCCTCCTTCCAGCACCGGTCCTCTTTTTCCATCCGGCAGTTATCTGCGCTTTCTGGGGTCTCGGAATGAAGACTGACAGCAGCATTCACCCGCGGGCATGGCAGCCGTCCGGCGCCGCCACCCTGCACGGCCTGTTCGAGGCGCAGGCGGCACGGCGCCCCGACCACACGGCCGTGGAGTGCGGCACGACCGTACTGACCTACGGCGAGGCCGACCGCCGCGCCAACCGGCTGGCCCACCGGCTGACCGAGCTGGGAGCCGGACCGGAGACCCGGGTCGGCGTGTGCCTGGAGCGCGGACCGGACCTCGTGGTCGTGCTGCTGGCCATCCTCAAGGCGGGCGCCGCCTACCTCCCCCTGGACCCGGGCTACCCGCCGGACCGGCTGGAATTCATGGTCGCCGACGCCGGGGTCCGGCTCGTCGTCAGCAGCCACGGCACCGGGAACCGGCCGGCGAACGCCCCCGCCGCCCTGCTGCTCGACGGCCCCGCCGGCCGCGACCTCGACCACCCCGGCACCCCGCCCGCGGTGACGGTCCTGCCCGACAACACCGCGTACGTCCTGTTCACCTCGGGCTCGACGGGCCGCCCCAAGGCCGTTGCCGTCACCCACCGCGGCATCCCGCACCTCGGCGCCGCCCACACCTCCGCCCTGGCCATCGACGGCGACAGCCGCGTCCTGCAGTTCGCCTCGCCCAACTTCGACGTCTCCATCGCGGACATCGTGCAGACCTGGTACGCGGGCGCCACCCTGGTCCTGCCCTCCCGGGCCACCCAGACCGTCGGCGACGCCCTGGCCGAACTGCTCGCGGACGCGGCGATCACCCACGCCATGATCCCGCCCTCCGTGCTGGCCACCGTGCCGCCCGCACCGCTGCCCGGCCTGCGCGCCCTGGCGACCGGGGGCGAGCCCTGCCCGCCCGAGGTCGTGGCCCGCTGGGCGGCCGGCCGGCGCATGTTCAACGCGTACGGACCCACCGAGGCGACCGTGACCGCGACCATGAACGGGCCGCTGGCCACCGACCTCGTCCAGTCGCCCGGCATCGGACGCCCCGTGGACGGCGTACGCGTCCTCGTCCTGGACGAGCGGCTGCGCCCCGTCCCCGACGGCGCGACCGGCGAACTGTGCATCGCGGGCGAAGGGGTGGGCCGCGGCTACGTCAACCGGGCCGCCCTGACCGCCGAGCGCTTCGTCGCCGACCCGTACGGCGTGGCCGGCTCGCGGATGTACCGCACCGGCGACCTCGCCCGCCGGCTGCCCGACGGCACCTTCGAGTTCGTCGGGCGCTCCGACGACCAGGTCAAGATCCGGGGGCTCCGGGTCGAACTCGGCGAGATCGAGACCGCGCTCACCGGGCACGAGACCGTCCTCCAGGCCGTCGCCGTCGTCCGCGAGGACCGGGGCACCGCCCGGCTCGTCGCCTACTACGTACCCGTCGACGCCACCCGCACCCCCGACGAGGCGGCCCTGCGCGACCACCTGGCCGCCTCCCTGCCCGGCCACATGGTGCCCGCCGCCCTCGTCCCGCTGGACCGCTTCCCCCTCACCCCCAACGGCAAGGTCGACCGTGCGGCCCTGCCCGCACCCCAGGCGCCCGCCGGGCCCGGCACCGCCGAGCACACCGCACCGCGCGACGAGACGGAACGCGCGCTCGCCGCCATCTGGGCCGACCTGCTCCCGGCCGGCCGAATAGGCGCGCACGACGACTTCTTCGCCCTCGGCGGCGACTCCATCACCGCCCTCCGCGCCGCCTTCCAGGTCGAACGGAGCCTCGGCGTCACCCTCGACGCCGCCGCCCACTTCGACCACCCCACCGTCGCCCGGCTCGCCGCCCACGTGCGTACCCTCGCCCAGGACCGGGGGCCGCGCCGGCCCGCCATCGAACCCGTCCCCCGGGGGCCGCGGCTGCCGCTGTCCGCCGCCCAGCAGCGCCTGTGGTTCCTCCACCGCCACGAGCCGGACTCGGCCGCCTACAACTGCTCCACCGGGCTGCGCCTCCAGGGCGGCGTCGACCCCCGGGCTCTCGGCGCCGCGCTGACCGCCCTGGCCGCACGGCACGAGCCCCTGCGCACCTCGTTCACCGAGGAGGACGGCACCCCCGCCCAGGTGACCGCCGACCCCGGCACCGTCCACGTCCCCGTCGCCGTGGACGACCTGTCCACCGGGACGGACGCCGCCCGCGACCAGGCCCTCGACCGGCTGCTGCGCGCCGAGACCGGCGCCCCCTTCGACCTCGCCACCGCGCCCCTGCTGCGCGCCCGCCTCGTACGCACCGCCCCCGAGGAACACCTGCTCGTCCTCACCGCGCACCACATCGCCGCCGACGCGTGGTCGATGGACGTCCTCACCCGCGAACTGGGACCGCTCTACGCCGCCGCGCTGGCCACCCCCGACGCCCGGCCCGACACCCTCGCCACCGCCGCCGGACTGCCGGAACTCCCCGTCCAGTACGCGGACTTCGCCGCCTGGCAGCGCGCCCTCCAGGACACCCCGGAGGCCGGGAAGCAACTGGACTTCTGGAAGCGGACCCTCGACGGCGTCCTCCCCCTGGAACTGCCCACGGACCGGCCGCGCCCGCAGGCACGCACCTCGGCCGGTGACCGCGTCCTGTTCACGGTGCCCGAGGCCACGGCACACCGCCTGACCGACCTCGGCCGGGCCGCCGGCGGCACGCTCTTCACCGCGCTCACCGCCGGCGTGCAGCTCTTCCTCGCCCGCCTCACCGGACAGCGCGACATCGTGCTCGGCACCGTCGACTCCGGCCGCCCGAGGGCCGAACTCGCCGATCTCGTCGGCTTCTTCGTGGACACCCTCAGCCTGCGCACCGACGTGGACGAGTCCCTGACCTTCGCCGAGTTCACCGCCCGAGCCCGGCGCACCGTCACCGACGCCGTCGCACACGGCCTGGTCCCCTTCGACCGGGTCGTCGACGCCGTACTGCCCGGGCGCGACCCGAG
Organism: Streptomyces sp. NPDC041814; assembly: GCF_055590565.1. Lineage (NCBI taxonomy): Bacteria > Bacillati > Actinomycetota > Actinomycetes > Kitasatosporales > Streptomycetaceae > Streptomyces > Streptomyces sp. NPDC041814. Next base: position 188,871 of record NZ_JBVJAM010000012.1, read on the forward strand.
CGTCCCGCCGCTGGTGCAGGTCATGCTGGTGCTCCAGAACGTGCCCGGCGGCCTGCCCCGGCTCCCCGGGGTCCGCGTCGAGGAGGCCGTCCTCCCCTGCGAGGCCGCCCTGTTCGACCTCACCCTGGAATTCTGGCCGGGCACCGACGGCTCCCTCACCGCCTCCGCCGAATACAACACCGACCTCTTCGACCGCGACACCGTCGAGCGCTTCACCGGCCACCTGTGCGCCCTGCTCGCCGAGCTCACCGAGGCCCCGCAGCGCCCCATGGCCGACGCCTCCCTCCTGACCGGTCCGCAGCGCCACCGCGTGCTCCACGACTGGAACACCGACGAGCGCGGTGTCGCCCCGGCCACCCTCACGGACCTGTTCGCCCGCCAGGCCGCGCGCACCCCGGACGCCGTCGCCGTCCGGCAGGGCGCGACCCGGCTCACCTACGCCGACCTCGACCTGCGCACCAACCGGCTGGCCCACCACCTGCGCGAGCGCGGTGTGCGCACCGGCGACCGCGTCGGCCTCTCCCTGCCCCGGGGCACCTCCCTGATCGTCGCCCTGCTCGGCATCCTCAAGGCCGGGGCCGCCTATGTGCCGGTGGACCCGGCGTATCCGCTCGCGCGCCAGGAGTTCATGCTCAGCGACTCGGAGACCGTGCTCCTGGTCACCGACGCGGACGGCCGCCGCCGGCTCGGCGCCGAGGGACGCCCCCTGGTCCTCGTCGACGCGGACCACCGGGCGATCGACGCCGCCCCGGCCGGGCCGGCCGACGCCGGTCTCACCCCCGACCACGGGGCGTACGTCATCTACACCTCCGGCTCCACCGGCACCCCCAAGGGCACCCTGACCCCGCACCGGGCCGTCGACCGCGTGGTGCGCCACACCCCGTACATCGAACTCACCCCCCAGGACGTCGTCGCCCAGGCGGCATCGGTGTCCTTCGACGCCGCCACCTTCGAGATCTGGGGCGCCCTGCTCAACGGGGCGACGCTGGCCCTGGCACCGGCCGGTGTCCTGGACCCGCCCGAGCTGCGGACGTTCCTGGAGACGCACGGGGTCACCACGCTCTGGCTGACCGCCGGGCTCTTCCACGAGATCGTGGACGCCGACCTCCAGGCCCTGGCCGGGGTGCGCCATCTCCTGGCCGGTGGCGACGCGCTCTCCCCGAGGCACTGCCGCGCCGTCCTCGAACAGCTCCCCGGCACCACCCTCATCAACGGATACGGCCCCACCGAGACCACCACCTTCGCCGCGGCCGGGGCCCTCCGCGCCGAGGACGTCACCCGGGAGACCGTGCCCCTCGGCGCCGCGATCGGCGACACCCGGCTCTACGTCCTCGACGACCGCCTGCGCCCCGTCCCCGTCGGAGTCGGCGGCGAACTGTACGTCGCGGGCGAGGGCCTGGCCCACGGGTACGTCAACCGGTACGCCCTGACGGCCGAGCGGTTCGTGGCCGACCCGTTCGGCGCGCCCGGCAGCCGCATGTACCGCACGGGCGACCGGGTTCGCTGGATGGCCGACGGCAGGCTCGAATTCCTGGGCCGGGGCGACGGACAGGTCAAGATCCGCGGCTTCCGCGTGGAGCTCGGCGAGGCCGAATCCGCCGTGGCCGACCACCCGGACGTCGCCCAGGCCGTGGTCACGGCCCTGGCCGGGCCGGGTTCGGGCAGGCGGCTGGTGGCGTATGTGGTGCCGCGGCCGGGTGTGGGCTCGGTGGATGTGGGGGAGGTGCGCCGGTTCGTTTCGGGTGTGGTGCCGGAGTACATGGTGCCGTCGGTGTTCGTGGTGCTGGATGCGTTGCCGTTGACGCCGAACGGGAAGGTCGACCGTCGTGCGTTGCCGGTTCCGGAGGTTTCCGGGTCGGTGGAGGGTGTGCGGGTTGCCGCGCGTACGCCGGTGGAGGCGGTGCTCGCGGGGATCTGGGCCGAGGTGTTGGGGGTGGAGTCGGTCGGGGTCGAGGACAACTTCTTCGATCTGGGCGGCGACTCGATCCTGAGCATCCAGGTCGTCTCCCGCGCCCGCGCCGCCGGACTCACCGTCACCTCGCAGGACATCTTCCAGCGCCAGACCATCGCCGCACTCGTGGCCGGCCTCGCCGAGGCCGACGAAGCCGAACGATCCGACAAGCGTCCCGTGGAGGGCCCCGTGGTGCTCACCCCCATCCAGCGTTGGTTCTTCCGCACGCACCGCAAGGCCCCGCACCACTTCAACATGGCCGTGCACCTCGAACTCGCGCCCGGCACCGACCCCGGGGCCCTGGCCACCGCCGTGTCCGCACTGGTCGAGCAGCACGCCGCCCTGCGTACGCGCTTCGAGCGCACCGGGGCCGGCTGGCGCCAGCGCGCCCTGGCCACCGACGACTCCGTACGCCTGGAACGGCACGACCTGTCAGCCGTCGAGGGCGAGGAGCGCGCCGAGGCCGTCACCCGCATCACCGACGCCCTCCAGACCGGCTTCGACCTGGCCACCGGCCCCCTGATCCGCTTCGCCCTCCTCGACCTCGGCGCGGGATCGGCCGAACTCGTCGTGATCGCGCATCACTTGGTGGTGGACGGGGTGTCGTGGCGGGTGTTGCTGGAGGACTTGGAGGTGGCGTACGGGCAGGTGGTGTCGGGTGCGCCGGTGGATCTGGGCGCGGGTTCGTCGTCGTTCGGTGAGTGGGCGGCGGGGTTGCGTGGTGCGGTGGAAGCCGGTGCCTTCGACGGGGAGGTGGAGTACTGGTCCGGGGTGGGCCGGGATGTCTGCGTGGACCTTCCGGTGGAGGGTGAGCCGGATGCCGGTGCGGCGGGTCCGCGTGTGGTGTCGGGTGAGTTGTCGGTGGATGCGACGCGGGTGTTGGTGCAGCGGGTTCCGTCGTTGTTCCGGGCGCGGGTGAACGAGGTGTTGCTCGCGGTTCTGGGCCGGGTGCTGGGTGACTGGACGGGCCGGGACCGGGTCGTGGTGGACGTGGAGGGCCATGGTCGTGAGGACGTGGTCGAGGGTGTTGATCTGTCGCGGACGGTGGGCTGGTTCACCACGGTGTTCCCCTTCGAGGTGAACGCCACCGAAGCAGCCTGGGACGTCCTGGTCCGTGACGCCAAGGAGGGGCTGCGAGCGGTACCCGGGCGAGGCATCGGCTACGGCGCCCTGCGCCACCTCGCCGACCCCGACTTCGTCGCCGACACCCTCGGCGACCCCGTACGCCCCCAGGTGAGCTTCAACTACCTCGGCCACTTCGACGGAATGACGGCCGACAGCACCCTCTACCGCGCCATGTTGCCGCACCCCCGCGGGGAGCACAGCCCGCTGGACGGGCGCTCACACGCGCTGGACGTGGTGGCGCGGGTGGTGGGTGGCCGGTTGGTGGTGGAGTTCGGTTCGGTGCCCGGGGTGTTTTCCGAGGCGACGGTGGAGGGGCTGGTCGCGGCGTTCGTGTCGGGGCTTGAGGAGTTCCTGACGCTGTGCGAGGAGCCGGGGGCGGGTGGTTGTTCTCCGTCGGACTTCCCGTTGGTCTCCCTGGATCAGGCGGGTGTGGACCGGGTGGTGGGTGACGGCAGTGGTGTGGAGGATGTGCTGCCGTTGCTGCCGATGCAGTCCGGGATGCTGTTCCACGCGTTGATGGGTTCGGGTGCTCCGGCGTACTTCGAGCAGTTGATGTTCTCGGTCGACGGTGTGGCCGACCTGGAGGCGTTCGCAGCGGCGTGGCAGCGCGTCGTGGACTCGGTTCAGGCGCTGCGTGTCGGGGTCGTGTGGGAGGGGGTTGCCGAGCCGGTGCGTGTGGTGCGCCGGTCGGTGACCCTGCCGACCGAGACGCTCGACTGGCGCGGTGCTCCGGATCTGGATGCCCGGTGGGACGCACTCGTGGCCGCCGACCGGGACCGCGGTCTGGACCTGCACCAGGTGCCGCTGGCCCGGCTCACCCTCGCCCGCGTCGGCGAGGACCGCGTTCGCGTCCTGTTCACCTTCCACCACATGCTGCTCGACGGCTGGAGCCTCGCCCGGGTCCTCTCCCTCGTCCTGGACCACCACACCGCCCACCAGCACGGCACCCGGCCCCCCTCGGCGGCCGACCGCGGCCTCGCCGACCACGTCAGGTGGCTGGCCGACCGGGACCTGCCGGAGGCCGAGAAGTACTGGCGCACCGTCCTCGCGGGCTACGACACGCCCGTCGAGCTGCCGGCCGACCGCCTGGTCGAACGCTCCCAGGACAGCCGGTCCTCGGCCCGCATGACCGTACCCCTGACCCCGGAGGTCTCCGCCGAGTTGCAGGCGTTCGCGCGCCGGAACCGGCTGACGGTCAACGCGGTGGTCCAGGGTGTCTGGGCGCTCATGCTCGCCGGGCGCAGCGGCCGCGAGGACGTGGTGTTCGGCGCGACCACGTCCGGGCGGCCCACCGACCTGCCCGGTGCCGAGGACATGATCGGCCTGTTCATCAACTCCCTGCCGGTACGCGTCCGCCTCGACCCGGACCGCCCGGTCATCGACTGGCTGCGCGCCCTCCAGGAGGACCAGGTCCGGGCCCGCCGCTACGACTACCTGCCCCTGACCCGCGTACAGGCCCTCAGCGACCTCGACCCCGAGCAGCGGCTCTTCGACAGCCTCGTCGTCTTCGAGAACTACCCGGTCGACACCGACGCGGCCGCCGCCCAGGGACTGGCCGTCAGCGACATCAGCGCCGTCGAGGCCACCAACTACCCCCTCAACCTGGTGGCGTACGACGGCGCCCGGATCGACCTCGTCCTCGCCTACGACCCGGACGCCTTCGCCGAGGACACCGTGCGGGCACTCTGCGACGACCTGCTCCTCCACGCCACCGCCGTCGCCCGCACCGCCCCCGGGGACACCCTCGGCCACCTCGCCCTGGTCACCCCCGACGAGCACCGCCGCCTCCTGGGCGACTGGGGCAGCGGCCCGGACACGGCGGGGGAGCACCGGACCCTCTCCGGCATCCTCCGCGCCCAGCTCGCCCGCACCCCGGACCTGCGTGCGGCGGTCTCCGGCGACGACAGCGTCACGTACGCCGAACTGCACGGCGCGGCCGCCCGCCTCGCCCACCACCTCATCGCCACCGGAGTCCGCCCCGGCGACCGGGTGGGCGTCGCCCTGCAACAGGGCATCCCGTGGCTCACCGCGATGGTCGCGGTGGCGCACTCCGGCGCCGTCTACGTACCGCTCGACCCGCGCTACCCGGCCGACCGCCTGGAGCACATGATCACCGACTCCGGTGTGACGGTGATCCTGACCGAGACCCGGTTCCTGGACACGCTCCCCGCGCGCCACGCGGCCCGGACCGAGACGGTGGACACCCTCGGCGCCGTACTCGCGGCCCTGCCCGCGGAGCTGCCGGACATCCCCGAGGACCCGCACCGGCCCGCGTACATCATCTACACCTCGGGCTCGACCGGACTGCCCAAGGGCGTCCTCGTGCCGCACACCGGCCTGAGCGGGCTGCTCACCGTGCCCGCCGACAACTTCGGTGTCCGCCAGGGCGACCGGGTCCTGCAGTTCGCCTCACCCAGCTTCGACGCCTCCGTCCTCGAAGTGGTGTCGGCCCTCGGCCTGGGCGGGACCCTCGTCATCTCGCGCCCCGGCCCCCTCTCCGCCGAGGAACTGACCGACCTGCTGGAACAGCACGAGGTCAACCACGCCCTCATCCTGCCCGCCATGCTGGCCACCCTGCCCCAGCGCGAACTGCCGCACCTGCGCACCCTGCTCGTCGGTGCCGAGCCCGTGCAGGCCGACCTCGTGGCCCGCTGGGGCCACGGCAGGCGCATGGTCAACGGCTACGGCCCCACCGAGGCCACCATCGGCACGACCTTCAGCGGCGCCCTGTCGCCCGAGCGGCCCGGCGACCCGCCGATCGGCCGCCCGTACGCCGGAGTGCGCGCCTACGTCCTCGACGGCTGGCTGCGCCCCGTGGCGCCCGGCACCGTGGGCGAGCTCTACATCGGTGGCGAGGGCGTCGCGCTCGGCTACCTCAACCGCCCCGCCGAGACCGCGTCCCGCTTCCTGGCCGACCCGTTCGGCGCCCCCGGCAGCCGCATGTACCGCTCGGGCGACCTGGTGCGCTGGGCCCACGACGGACAGCTGGTCTTCGTCGGACGCGCCGACACCCAGATCAAGGTCCGCGGCCACCGCGTCGAACTCGGCGAGGTCGAGACGGCCCTCGCCGGCCACCCCGCCGTCGGCCAGGCCGCCGTGCTCCTGAGCAACGCCGGGCCGGGTTCGGGCAGGCGGCTGGTGGCGTATGTGGTGCCGCGGCCGGGTGTGGGCTCGGTGGATGTGGGGGAGGTGCGCCGGTTCGTTTCGGGTGTGGTGCCGGAGTACATGGTGCCGTCGGTGTTCGTGGTGCTGGATGCGTTGCCGTTGACGCCGAACGGGAAGGTCGACCGTCGTGCGTTGCCGGTTCCGGAGGTTTCCGGGTCGGTGGAGGGTGTGCGGGTTGCCGCGCGGACGCCGGTGGAGGCGGTGCTCGCGGGGATCTGGGCCGAGGTGTTGGGGGTGGAGTCGGTCGGGGTCGAGGACAACTTCTTCGATCTGGGCGGCGACTCGATCCTGAGCATCCAGGTCGTCTCCCGCGCCCGCGCCGCCGGACTCACCGTCTCGCCCAAGGACGTCTTCGACTGCCAGACGGTGGCGATCCTCGCCGAACGCGTCGAGAACGCCTCCCAGGAGGACACCACCGACGAACGCCCGGCCGTCCACGGACCCGTGGGAACGACCCCCGTACAGGAGTGGTTCTTCCGCACCCACACGGCCGCACCGCACCACTTCGGCATGTCGATGGCCGCGACCCTGCCCGCCGACGCCGACCGCACGGCCCTGGCCACCGCGATGACCGCGCTGGTGGAGCGGCACGACGCCCTGCGCATGCGCTTCGGGCGCACCGACGACGGCACGTGGATCCAGTCGGCCGCCGCGCCCACGGACAGCGCACCGCTGCACCACCACGACCTCTCCGGCCTGCCGCCGGAGCAGCGTACGGCCGAGCTGGACCGCACGGTCCGCACCGCCCAGGCAGGCATGGACCTCGCCTCCGGACCGCTCTTCCAGGCCCTCACCTTCGACCTCGGCGCCGACGGCACCCGCCTGGTGATGGTCGCCCATCACTTGGTGGTGGACGGGGTGTCGTGGCGGGTGTTGCTGGAGGACTTGGAGGTGGCGTACGGGCAGGTGGTGTCGGGTGCGCCGGTGGATCTGGGCGCGGGTTCGTCGTCGTTCGGTGAGTGGGCGGCGGGGTTGCGTGGTGCGGTGGAAGCCGGTGCCTTCGACGGGGAGGTGGAGTACTGGTCCGGGGTGGGCCGGGATGTCTGCGTGGACCTTCCGGTGGAGGGTGAGCCGGATGCCGGTGCGGCGGGTCCGCGTGTGGTGTCGGGTGAGTTGTCGGTGGGTGCGACGCGGGTGTTGGTGCAGCGGGTTCCGTCGTTGTTCCGGGCGCGGGTGAACGAGGTGTTGCTCGCGGTTCTGGGCCGGGTGCTGGGTGACTGGACGGGCCGGGACCGGGTCGTGGTGGACGTGGAGGGCCATGGTCGTGAGGACGTGGTCGGGGGTGTTGATCTGTCGCGGACGGTGGGCTGGTTCACCACGGTGTTCCCGTTCGAGGTGAACGCCACCGAAGCAGCCTGGGACGTCCTGGTCCGTGACGCGAAGGAGGGGCTGCGAGCGGTACCCGGGCGAGGCATCGGCTACGGCGCCCTGCGTTACCTCGCCGACGCGTTCGAGGACTCCGTGCGCCCCCGGGTGAGCTTTAACTACCTCGGCCACTTCGACGGCACCACCTACGGCTCCGACACCGGAGGATCGCTTCTGCGCGACGCGGGCTTCCTCCAGGACGGCGACACCAGTCCGCTGGACGGGCCGGCGTATGCGTTGGACGTGGTGGCGCGGGTGGTGGGTGGCCGGTTGGTGGTGGAGTTCGGTTCGGTGCCCGGGGTGTTTTCCGAGGCGACGGTGGAGGGGCTGGTCGCGGCGTTCGTGTCGGGGCTTGAGGAGTTCCTGACGCTGTGCGAGGAGCCGGGGGCGGGTGGTTGTTCTCCGTCGGACTTCCCGTTGGTCTCCCTGGATCAGGCGGGTGTGGACCGGGTGGTGGGTGACGGCAGTGGTGTGGAGGATGTGCTGCCGTTGCTGCCGATGCAGTCCGGGATGCTGTTCCACGCGTTGATGGGTTCGGGTGCTCCGGCGTACTTCGAGCAGTTGATGTTCTCGGTCGACGGTGTGGCCGACCTGGAGGCGTTCGCAGCGGCGTGGCAGCGCGTCGTGGACTCGGTTCAGGCATTGCGTGTCGGGGTCGTGTGGGAGGGGGTTGCCGAGCCGGTGCGTGTGGTGCGCCGGTCGGTGACCCTGCCGACCGAGACGCTCGACTGGCGCGGTGCTCCGGATCCGGACGCCCGGTGGGACGCACTCGTGGCCACCGACCGGGAACGCGGCCTGGACCTGCACCAGGTGCCGCTGGCCCGGCTCACCCTCGCCCGCGTGGACGACGAGCGGGTGCGCGTCCTGTTCACCTTCCACCACGTCCTGCTCGACGGGTGGAGTCTGTCCCGGGTCCTCTCCCTCGTCCTGGACCACCACACCGCGCACCAGCACGGCACCCGGCCCCCCGCCCTCAACGGCGGCCGGCTGGCCGACCAGGCGCGCTGGCTCCGGCGCCAGGACGTCCGGGCCGCCGAGGAGTACTGGCGGGGGTCCCTGGCAGGCTTCGAGGAACCGGTGCGGCTGCCCGTGGACCGCCCCGTCGAGCACTCCCGCCACACCCGCTCGTCGGAGCGGGTCGATGTCACCCTCACCCCCGGACTCACCGCCGAGTTGCAGGCGTTCGCGCGCCGGAACCGGCTGACGGTCAACGCGGTGGTCCAGGGTGTCTGGGCGCTCATGCTCGCCGGGCGCAGCGGCCGCGAGGACGTGGTGTTCGGCGCGACCACGTCCGGGCGGCCCACCGACCTGCCCGGTGCCGAGGACATGATCGGCCTGTTCATCAACTCCCTGCCGGTACGCGTCCGCCTCGACCCGGACCGCCCGGTCATCGACTGGCTGCGTGCCCTCCAGGAGGACCAGGTCCGGGCCCGCCGCTACGACTACCTGCCCCTGACCCGCGTACAGGCCCTCAGCGACCTCGACCCCGAGCAGCGGCTCTTCGACAGCCTCGTCGTCTTCGCCAACTACCCCGTCGACACCGACGCGGCCGCCGCCCAAGGGCTGGCCGTCAGCGACATCAGCGCCGTCGAGGCCACCAACTACCCCCTCAACCTGGCCGCCTACACGGGCGACAGCCTCACCCTGTCCCTGCTCTACGACCCGGAGGTCTTCGACCGGGGCACCGTGCGGGCGCTCCGTGACGACCTGCTCCTCCACGCCACCGCCGTCGTCCACGCCGCCCCCGGGGACACCCTCGGCCACCTCGCCCTGGTCGCCCCCGACGAGCACCGCCGCCTCCTCGAAGAATGGGGCAGCGGCGCACCCGGCGACGGCGGCACCACCCTCACGGCCGTCTTCGCGGACCAGGTGGCCCGGGTGCCCGGGCGGACCGCGCTCAGCGTCGACGGCCGGGACATCAGCTACGCCGAACTCGACGCACGCGCCAACCGCCTCGCACACCGGCTGGTCGACGCCGGGGTCCGCCCCGACACCCGCGTGGGTGTCTGCCTCGGGCGGCGGGCCGAGCTGTTCGTGACCCTGCTGGCGGTCCTCAAGGCCGGCGGCGGCTATGTGCCGCTCGACCCCACCTACCCGGCCGACCGCCTCGCGTTCATGGTCACCGACTCCGGCGCGGACCTCGTCGTCACCGACCACGAGTGCGTCACCGCCCTGCCGGCCACCGACGCCCGGCTGCTGCTCCTGGACGACGCCGAGGAGGCCGCCGCCCTCGCCTCCCGGCCCGCGACCGCGCCCGAGGTGACGGTCCACCCGGACAACCTGGCCCACGTCATCTACACCTCCGGCTCCACCGGCCGCCCCAAGGGTGCCGTCCTCCCGCACCGGGGCGTGCTGCGCATGGCGCGCGACCCGAAGCTCGCCCTCACCGACCAGGACGTCGTCGGCCAGCTCGCCACCGTCTCCTTCGACGCCGGGACCCTGGAGATCTGGAGCGCCTGGCTCAACGGCGCGGCCCTCGCCGTCAGCCCCTCCCGCTCCATGTCCGCCGTCGAACTCGGCAAGTTCCTGCAGGGCGCCGGAGTCTCCGCGGTCTGGATCACGGCCGGCCTGTTCCACGAGATCGTGGACACCGACATCCAGGTCCTGGCCGGACTGCGGCTCCTCATGTCCGGCGGCGACACCCTCTCCCCGGCCCACTGCCGCAAGGTCGTCACCGAACTGCCCGGCGTCCGCATGATCAACGGCTACGGGCCCACCGAAGGCACCGTCTTCACCACCCTGTTCGTGGTCAACGGCAACTACGGCGGAAACGGTCCGATGCCCATCGGCACGCCCATCGCCGGCACCCGGCTCCGGGTCCTCGACCACGCGCTGCGCCCCGTGCCGGCCGGTGTGCCCGGGGAGCTGTACGTCTGCGGCGACGGCCTCGGACGCGGCTACGTGAACCGGCCCGGCATCACCGCGACACGGTTCGTCGCCGACCCGTTCGGTGCCCCCGGCGAGCGGATGTACCGCACCGGAGACCTCGTGCGCTGGCTGCCCGACGGCAACCTCGACTTCGTCTCGCGCACCGACTTCCAGGTCAAGATCCGCGGCCTGCGCGTCGAACTCGGTGAGATCGAGGCCGCCCTGACGGCCCATCCTGAGGTGGCCCAGGCCCTGGTGCTGGCCCGCGAGGACCAGCCCGGCAGCAAGCGGCTCGTCGCCTACGTCGTACCCGTCGCCGACGACCGCGCCCCGTCCCCGCGGGAGCTGAAGGAATCCGTCGGCGGCACCCTGCCCGCCTACATGGTGCCCTCGGCCGTGGTCGTCCTGCCCGTCTTCCCCCTCAACCCCAACGGCAAGGTCGACCGCCGTGCCCTGCCGTCGCCGGAGGAGGCCCAGGGCGACCGCCCGGAAGCCGTGGCCCCCCGCACCCCCGCCGAGGAACTGCTCGCCGGGATCTGGGGCGACGTGCTGGGCGTCGAGAAGTTCGGCGTCGAGGACAACTTCTTCGACCTCGGCGGCGACTCGATCCGCAGCATCCAGGTCATCTCCCGCATCCGGGAACTCTTCGTCATCGACCTGCCCGCCCGGGCCCTGTTCGACAACCCCACCGTCGCCGACCTGGCGACGGCCATCGAGGCACAGGTCATCGCCGAGGCCGAGGGCACCGCCACCGGACCGACCGGCTGACCCCCGCGTCCCACCCCGTTCCCCGCCCGCCGGGCGACACCCGGCAGGCCCCATCGCACTTCGCAAACCCCGTGGAGGAGAACCCATGGACGCGGCGGCATCCCGCGAGAGCTGGCTGGAGTCCCTGCCCGAGCACGTGCGGGACACCCTGCGCGCACGTCTCGCAGGCGGCACCGCGCACACACCCGGCGGCCGGATCGAACCCGGGGAGCGGACCGACAGGCCACCCCTGTCGTACGCGCAGCAGCGTCTCTGGTTCCTCGACGAGTTCGACCCCGGAAGCGCCGAGTACAACTCCTGCCTCTCGCTGCGCCTCACCGGCGGCCTCGACGTCGCCGCCCTCGCGGCGGCCCTGTCCGCCCTGGTCGCCCGGCACGAGTCGCTGCGCACGACCTTCGACGCCGTCGACGGTGAGGGCTACCAGGTCATCGGAGAGCCGTTCGCCGTACCGGTGCCCGTGGTGCCGATACCCGGGCCCGCCGACGACGAACGGGACGTCATCCTCGCCAACCTGCTGCGGGCCGAGGCCGCGCGCCCCTTCGACCTGCGCACCGGCCCCCTGCTGCGGGCCATGCTCGTCCGGCTGGCCGCCGAGGAACACGTCCTCGCGATCACGATGCACCACATCATCACGGACGGCTGGTCCATGGGCGTACTCGGCCGCGAGCTCGCCGCCCTCTACGACCGGGCCGCCACCACCGGCGCGTACGACCCCGGCCTGCTGCTCGCCGACAGCGCACTGCCGCCACTGCCCGTGCAGTACGCCGACTTCGCCGCCTGGCAGCGCACCACCCTCACCGGCCCCGCGCTGGAGCGCCGCCTCGCCCACTGGACGTCGAAGCTCGACGGCATCGTCCCGCTGGAGCTCCCCACCGACCGCCCCCGGCCCGCCGTCCGCACCTCCGCGGGCGCCCAGCACCTCTTCACGCTGCCCGCCGACACCACCCGCCGGCTCGCCGAGGTGGCCCGCGCCCACAACGCCACCCTGTTCATGGCGGTCACCGCGCTCAGCCAGCTCGCCCTGTCCCGCTGGACCGGGCAGACCGACATCGCCGTCGGCACCACCGTGTCCGGACGCGACCGGGCCGAGACCGAAGGGCTCATCGGCTTCTTCGTCAACACCCTCGTCCTCCGTACCGAGGTGGAGGAACCCCTCCCCTTCGGACGGTTCCTCGACGGGGTGCGCGAAACGGTGCTGGAGGCCTTCGCCCACGCCGACGTGCCGTTCGAACGGGTCGTGGACGCCGTGGTCACCGAACGGGACCTCAGCCGCCCGCCCCTCGCCCAGGCCATGGTCTCCCTCCAGAACACCCCCGCCGAACCGATGGCCCTGCATGGCCTGCTGTCGGAGGAATACATCTTCGAACGCGACCAGGCGCTGTGCGACATCGACATCGACTTCTGGGAACGGGACGACACCCTCCTCGGAGCCGTCCAGTACAACTCCGACCTGTTCGACGCCGCCACCGTCGAACGGCTCTGCCACCACATCGGCGTCCTCGCCGACCGCCTCACCCGGGACCCCGACCGCCCCATGGCCGAGGTGTCCATGCTCACCGACGAGGAGCACGAGCTGGCCGTACGCGGCTGGAGCGGCGCCGCCCACCCGCTGCCCGCCACGACCCTGCCCCAGGTCTTCGCCGAACAGGCCGCCCGCACCCCCGGCGAGGTGGCGCTCGTCTGCGGCACCACCGCCCTCACCTTCGCCCAGCTGGAGGAGCGCGCCAACCGGCTCGCCCACCACCTCGCCGCACGCTCCATCGGCGCCGAGGACCTCGTCGCGCTCGCCCTGCCTCGTACCGAGGACATGGTCATCGGCATCCTCGCGGTCCTCAAGGCGGGCGCCGCCTACCTGCCGATCGACCTCGACCTGCCCGCCGACCGCATCGCCTTCATGATCGAGGACGCGGCGCCCGCCCTCGCCCTGGTCCACCCGGACGCCACGGCCGACCGCGCCGAGGCGTTCACCCGGGTCCAGGTCCTCGACCTCGCCGCCCCGGAGACCCGCGACCTCCTCGCCGCCCGTCCGGCCCACGCCCCCACCGACGCCGACCGGGTGCGCCCGCTGCGCCCCGCCAACCCGGCGCACCTCATCTACACCTCCGGCTCCACCGGACTGCCCAAGGGCGTGCTCACCGACCACGCCGGACTGCTCAACCTCTACCGCAACCACCTGAAGCGGTTCATCGAGCCCGAGGCCGAGGCCGCCGGCGGACGCCGCTTCCGGGCCGCGCTCACCGCGGTCTTCTCCTTCGACACCTCGTGGGAGGGGTTGCTGTGGATGATCGCCGGGCACGAACTCCACGTCCTGGACGACGAGACACGCCGCGACCCCGAGGCGATCGTCGCCCACGTCCACAAGGAGCGCATCGACCTCCTCGACCTCACCCCCACGTACGCCGAGCAGGTCGTCGCCGCCGGGCTCCTCACCGGTGACCACCCCCCGGCCGTGCTGATGCTCGGCGGCGAAGGCGTCGGCGAGACCCTGTGGCGCACCCTCCGCGAGACCGGGGACACCACTACCGGCTACAACTTCTACGGCCCCACCGAGGCCGCCGTGGACACCCTGTGGTGCCGCCTCGACCTCAGCGAACGGCCCGTGATCGGCCGACCCGTGGACAACACCGGCGTGTACGTCCTGGACCGGCTGCTGCGGCCCGTGCCCGCCGGGGTCCCCGGCGAACTGCACCTCGCCGGACCCCAGCTGGCGCGCGGCTACCTCAACCGGGCCGCGCTGACCGCCGAACGCTTCGTCGCCGACCCCTTCGGACCGCCCGGCACCCGCATGTACCGCACCGGCGACCTCGTCCGCCGCACCGCCGACGGCACCGTCGAATACCTGGGCCGCACCGACGACCAGGTCAAGATCCGCGGATTCCGCATCGAGCTCGGCGAGGTCGAGTCCGCGCTCGCCGCCCACCCGGACGTCGCCCAGGCCGTCGCCGTCGCCCGCGAGGGCCGCACCGGCGGCAAGCAGCTCGTCGGCTACGTCGTGCCCAGGCCCGGCGCCACCGCCCCCGGCACCGCCGAACTCCGCGAACTGCTGGCCCGCAGCCTCCCGGACTTCATGGTGCCGACCGCCGTGGTGGCCCTGGACGCCCTGCCCACCACCAGCAGCCGCAAGGTCGACCGCAAGGCCCTCCCGGCACCGGACCCCGCCGCCTTCGCCGCCGCCGCCACCCGGGTGCTGCCCCGCACCGCGGTCGAAGAGGTGCTCGCCGGCATCTGGACCCAGGTCCTCGGACTCGACGCCGTCGGTGTCACCGACAACTTCTTCGAGCTGGGCGGCAACTCGATCCTGAGCATCCAGGTGATCTCCCGGGTCCGGAAGACCTTCGGCATCGAGCTCTCCGCGCGCGCCCTCTTCGACCGGCCCACCATCGCCGGCCTCGCCCACGCCGTCGCCGAGGGCCGGGCCGCCGCGCACACCGGCCGCATCGTCCCGGCCGGCCGCGACCGGCGGCTCCCGCTCTCCTTCGCCCAGGCCCGGCTCTGGTTCCTGGACGAGTTCGAACCCGGGAACGCCGCCTACAACGCCGGCGGCGTGCTGCGCCTGAGCGGCGAGCTGAACACCGGCGCCCTCTCCGCCGCCCTGTCCGCCCTCGTCCTGCGCCACGAGGTCCTGCGCACCACCTTCGACGTCATCGACGGCGAAGCCGTACAGGTCATCGGCGACCCGTACGAGGTACGGCTGCGCGTGGCCGTCGTCAGCGGCGACGACGAGGCGGAGCGCGACGCACGGCTCGACACGCTGCTCCGCGAGGAGATCGCGGTCCCCTTCGACCTCCGGCGCGGGCCCCTGCTGCGCACCCTCCTGGCCCGGCTCGGCCCCGACGAGCACGTACTCGCCGTGACCCTGCATCACATCGTCACCGACGGCTGGTCCATGGGCGTCGTCGCCCGGGAACTCGGCGCGCTGTACGGCGCGGCCCGCGACACCGGCGCCCGCGACGCCCGTGACGTGCTGGAACACGCCGGACTGGACCCGCTGCCCGTGCAGTACGCCGACTACGCGGTCTGGCAGCGCGAACAGCTCGCCGAGGCCGAGCTCGAACGCCAGCTCGCCCACTGGCGGGAACGCCTCGCCGGCGCACCCCCGCTGGAGCTGCCCACCGACCGGCCCCGCCCCGCCGTACGCGGCTACGCCGGTGCCCTGCACTCCTTCCGGCTGTCGCCCGGGGCCACCGCCGCCCTGACCGGCGCCGCCCGCACCCAGGGCGCGTCCTTGTTCATGGCGGTCACGGCGCTGACCCGGCTGGTGCTCGCCCGCTGGTCCGGGCAGCGCGACATCGTGCTGGGCGCCCTCGGCTCCGGACGCGACCGGGCCGAGACGGAAGGGCTGATCGGCTTCTTCGTCAACACGCTCGTCCTGCGCGGCGACGTCGACGAGTCCGCCACCTTCGGGCAGTCGCTCCGCGCGGTGCGCGAAACGGTGCTGGAGGCCTTCGCCCACGCCGACGTGCCGTTCGAACGGGTCGTGGACGCCGTGGTCACCGAACGGGACCTCAGCCGGCCCCCGCTCGTACAGGCGCTGATCGCCTTCCAGAACACCCCCGACGAACCGCTGGTCCTGCCCGGGCTGCGGCTCTCCGCCCAGCCCCTGACCCGGGACTACTCGCTCTTCGACCTCACCTTCAACTTCTGGGAGGAGGACGACGTTCTGTGCGGCTCGGTGGAATACAGCACCGAACTGTTCGAGGAGAGCACCGTACGACGGCTCGTCGGCCACCTGTCGACGCTGGCCGAAGCGCTCGGCGGCGCCGACGCCGACGGCCCGCTGTCCCGGCTGCCCATGCTCACCCCGGCCGAGCGCGAGCAGGCCGAACGCGACCTCACCGGCGGAGCGCACCCCGTACGCCCGGCCACCGCGGTGGAACGCTTCGAGCAGCAGGCGGCCCGCACCCCGGACGCGCTCGCCGTGGCCGGAGAAGGCGGCCGGCTCACGTACGCCGAGCTGAACGCGCGCGCCAACCGGCTCGCCCGCCACCTGGTGGCCCGGGGCGTCGGCCCCGAGGACGTGGTCGCCGTCTCCCTGCCCAGGTCGGCCGACCTCATCACCGCCCTGTACGCGGTGCACAAGGCCGGGGCCGCCTACCTGCCGATCGACCCGGCGTACCCCGCCGAACGCGTCGCCACCCTGCTCGCCGACGCCCGCCCCGTCCACCTGCTCACGCACAGCGAGCAGCCCGGCCGGGACGTCACCGCCACGGCGCTCGACGCCCCCGCCACCCACACCCGGCTGGCCGCGCTGCCCGGCACCGACCTCCGCGACGAGGACCGCAACGCACCCCCGCACAGCGGGAACGCCGCGTACGTCATCTACACCTCGGGCTCCACCGGCCGCCCCAAGGGTGTCGTCGTCTCCCAGCACAACCTCACCCACTACCTGGAATGGTGCGAGGGCAACTACCCCGGCCTCGCGGGCGGCGCCGTCCTGCACTCGTCCATCTCCTTCGACCTCACCGTCACCACCCTCTTCGCCCCCCTCGCCGTCGGCGGCACGGTCCACATCGGCGCCCTGGACGACACCGGCCCCGCTCCCTGGACCGGCCGCCCGGCCCCCACCTTCATCAAGGCCACCCCCAGCCACCTCCCGCTGCTGGAATCCCTCACCGACGACGTGCTCGCCACCGGAGACCTCGTCGTCGGCGGCGAGCAGCTGCGCGGCGAGACCCTGGCGGCCTGGCGCTCCCGCCACCCCGGGGCCCGCGTGGTCAACGAATACGGCCCCACCGAGGCGACCGTCGGCTGCGTGGTGCACACCGTGGAGCCCACGGACCCCGACACCCCGGGCCCCGTCCCCATCGGCACCCCGGCGTGGAACACCCGCGCCCATGTCCTCGACGGCCACCTGCGCCCCGTCCCGGCCGGGGTCCCCGGCGAGCTGTACCTCTCCGGCGAACAGCTCGCCCGCGGCTACCTGCGCCGCCCCGGGCTGACCGCCGACCGCTTCGTCGCCGACCCGTTCGGCGAGCCGGGCACCCGCATGTACCGCACCGGCGACCTGGTGCGCCGCCGGGCCGACGGGACGCTGGAATACCTCGGCCGTACCGACGACCAGGTCAAGATCCGGGCCCACCGCATCGAGCTCGGCGAGGTGGAGGCGGCGCTCGCCGGCTGCCCCGGCGTCGGCCAGGTCTGCGTGGTCGCCGCCGACGGCCCCTCCGGGAAGCGGCTGGTCGGCTACGCGGCCCCGCGCCCCGAGGGCCCCGCCTGCGACGAGGAGGCGCTGCGCGCCCACGCGGCCCGGATGCTCCCCGAATACATGAGGCCGTCCGCCTTCGTCGTCCTGGACGTGCTGCCGCTGACCGTCAACGGCAAGGTCGACCGGGCCGCGCTCCCGGACCCCGACGCCGCCCGGGCCCCGCAGCTGTCCTGGACGCCGCCCCGCACCGCGACCGAGCGGATCGTCGCCGACGCCTTCGCCGAACTCCTGGGCCTGGAACAGGTCTCCGTCGAGGACAACTTCTTCGAGCTGGGCGGCGACTCCATCCTCAGCATCCAGCTCATCGCCCGCTGCCGCCGCGCCGGAGTCACCTTCACCTCCAAGGACGTCTTCCGCAGCGGCTCGGTGCGGGCCCTGGCCGCCCTGGTCGACGGCGCCGCCCCGGCCGGGGAGACCCCGTCGGCCAGGGCGGACACGGCCGACGACACCGGTCCGGTGCCCCTCTCGCCCATCCAGCAGTGGTTCTTCGACTCCTACGGCGACGCCCCGCACTACAACATGTCCGTCCGCCTCACCCTCGCCCCCGGCACCGACCTCGACACCGCGGCCGACGCGGCTCAGGCCGTACTCGCCCACCACACCGCCCTGCGGCTGCGGTTCGGCACGCAGGACGGGCAGCGCCGGCAGCGCCTCGCGCCGGAGAGCGAGACGGTACGCGTACAGCGCGAGGACCTGCGCGCGGTGGACCCGGAGCGGTGGGAGGACACCGTCACCGGGCACCTGGCCCGGGCCCAGGAGTCCCTGGACCTGGAACGGGGCCCGGTCGCCCGCTGCCTCCTCCTCGACGGGGGCGAGCACAACGCCCCGACGCTGCTCCTGGTGATGCACCACCTCGTCGTGGACGCGGTCTCGCTGCGCATTCTCGTGGACGATTTCGTCACCGCCTGCGAACTGCGCGCGGAGGGCCGGGACATTCAACTCGATCCGGTCGTCACGTCGTTCCCGGAATGGATCTCGGAATTGTCCGAACGGGCCGCCGAAGGCGCCTGGGAAGAGGAAATTCCGTACTGGCGCGAGCTGGTGTCCCGTGAATTCCCCGCAATACCTCTGGATGGGTCCGGAGACAATCTGGTAGCGTCCGAGGCGGAATACGCGGTGGAACTCGAAGAGAGCGAAACCGAATCCGTTCTCCGTACCCTCCCGGGGCGACACCGGGTCAGGACCGAGGAAATCCTCCTCACCGCGCTGGGCGCGGCGGTCCGGTCCTGGGCCGGCCCCGGCGGCCTCACCCTCGACCTGGAGGGCCACGGCCGCGACGAGGCCGTCGGCACGACGGACCTGTCGCGCACCGTCGGCTGGTTCACCGTGCTCCACCCGCTCCACCTCGACGTCCCGGCCGAGGGCGACGCGCGGAGCAGGCTGCGCGCCGTGGCCCGCCAGGTGCGCGCGGTCCCCGGCAGCGGCGTCGGCTACGGCGTGCTGCGCCACCTGCGGGGCGTCGCGGACCTGGTCCCCGCCGCCCCGCCCCGGATCCTCTTCAACTACCTCGGCCGGTTCGACGCCGACGACCGCACCACGGGCCTCGTCCGGTCGGTCGCCGCGGCGGACCACCAGCACAGCGGCTCCCTGCCGCGCCCCCACCTGCTCGACGTCACGGCGGCCGTGACGGACGGCCGCCTCCGCATCGCCGTGCGGTACTCGCGCGACCTGCACGACGCGGACACCATCGCCCGCTTCGCCGCCGACCTGACGGCGGAACTGCGCGCACTGATCGCCGGCCGCTGACCCGCAAGACCCGCCGCCCACCCGTCGGACACCCCGTCGGACACCCCTGAGGAGAGGCCCCATGACGAACCCCTTCGAGAACGACGAAGCCACCTACCGCGTACTGGTCAACGCCGAGGGCCAGCACTCCCTGTGGCCCGACTTCGCCGACGTGCCGGCCGGCTGGGAAGCCGTCTTCGGCGCGGCCCCCCGGCAGGAGTGCCTGGACTACGTCAACGAGCACTGGACGGACATGCGGCCCAAGAGCCTCATCGCGGCCATGGGCGCCTGACCACCCCACCCCACCCCGACCCCGGAGACGAAAGGCAGGACGGCGATGAACGGGCCCGCGCCCGCGCCGCCCGCCGTGCTCGGCGACTGCCGAGGACGGCTGGACGGCACCTCACTGACCGCGCTCGCGGTCTACGAACCCGAGACCGGTGACCTGGACGCGCAGCGCTGGGCCACCGAACACCGCAACCGGCTGATGGAGGTCCTCGCCGTCCACGGCGCCGTTCTCGTCCGGCGCGCCGCGTACGACGCCGCGACGCTGAACGCCGTGGCCGAGGCCGTCGGCGGCGAACTGCTCACCTACACCGAGCGGTCCACCCCGCGCAGCAAGGTCAGCGGCAACGTGTACACCTCCACCGAATACCCGGCGAACCAGACGATCGTCCAGCACAACGAGAGCGCCTACTCCGCCGGTTACCCCAGGTGGCTGTTCTTCGCCTCCGTCGTGCCCGCCGAGACCGGCGGCGAGACACCGCTCGCGGACAGCAGGTCCGTGGTGGACGAACTCCCCGCCGGCCTGGTGGCCCGCTTCCGGGAGAAGGGCATCGTCTACACCCGAGCCTTCCGCGAGGGCATGGGCCTGACCTGGCAGGAGTCCTTCCAGACCGAGGACCGGCAGCAGGTCGAGGCGTACTGCCGCACGAACGGCATCGAGTACACCTGGACCGACGACGACGGGCTGCGCACCCGGCACCACAGGCCCGCCCTGGTCACCGACCCGGTCAGCGGCCGGGAGAGCTGGTTCAACCAGGCCCACCTCTTCCACACCTCGAACCTCCCGCCCGCCACCCGCGAAGCGCTCGGCGAGATGTTCGCCGAGGAGGACATGCCGCGGTCCGCCTACTACGGCGACGGAACACCCATCGCCGACGAGGACATGGACCTGGTCCGCGCCGCCCTCGACAAGTGCGTCCACGCCTTCCCGTGGGAACGCGGCGACCTGCTCATGGTCAACAACCTGCTCGTCTCGCACGGCCGCAGGCCCTACACCGGGCAGCGCCAGACCCTGGTCGCCATGGCAGGCAAGGGAGGCGACGCGCTGTGAGCACCGAGCACCCCGCCCCGGCGGGCGAGAACGAGGAAGTGGCCCGGGTCCGCGAGTACTACCGCCTGGTGGACGCCTCCGACGTGCCCGGACTGGTCGGCCTCTTCGCCGAGGAGGCCGTCTACCGCCGCCCCGGCTACCCGCCGATCGAGGGTCACGCCGGACTGGAGTCCTTCTACCTCGGCGAGCGCGTCATCGAGCGCGGCCGGCACACCCTGGACACCGTGGTCGCCGACGGCCGCAAGGTCGCCGTCACCGGCGCCTTCGAGGGCGACCTCAAGGACGGCCGCCACGTGACGCTGGAGTTCGCCGACGTGTTCGTCCTCGACATGGACCGGCGCTTCGTCCGCCGGGACACCTACTTCCACACCCCGCTGGTCTGAACCGCGCCGCGACCGCGGCCCCACGACCCGCCACTGAGGAGTCCGTTGTGAAACTCGTCAGGAAACCGGCAGCCCGGCCGCTGCCGGCCGACGAACGGGCACGGCGCACCGCAGCGCCCGCCTTCGGCACGGTGCTGACCGAGCACATGGTGTCCGCCCGCCACGACACCGCACGCGGCTGGCACGACGCCCAGCTGGAACCGTACGCACCTCTGTCGCTCGACCCCGCCACCGTGGGGCTGCACTACGCGCAGGTGGTGTTCGAAGGGCTCAAGGCGTTCCGGACGGAGGACGGCGGCCTCGCCGTCTTCCGCCCCGAGGACCACGCCCGCCGGCTGCGCGAGTCGTCCCGCCGGCTGATGGTGCCCGAACTGCCCGAGGACCTCTTCCTCGCCGGTGTGGACGCCCTCGTGGCCCAGGACCAGGCATGGCTGCCCGACGACCCCGACATGAGCCTGTACTTGCGCCCGGTGGTCTTCGCCAGCGAGGCGACCCTCGCGCTGCGCTCCGCCCGGGAGTTCCGCTATCTGCTGCTGGCCTGCGTCACCGAGGGCTACTTCGGGCGCGCGCAGCGGCCGGTACGGGTCTGGGTCACCGAGGAGTTCAGCCGCGCCGCCCCCGGCGGCACCGGAGCCGCCAAGTGCGCCGGCAACTACGCGGCCGGACTGCTCGCCCAGGAGGCCGCCCGCGCCCACGGCTGCGACCAGGTCGTCTGGCTGGACGCGGCCGAGCACCGCTGGGTCGAGGAGATGGGCGGCATGAACCTGTTCTTCGTGTACGGCACGGGGGACGACGCCCGCCTGGTCACCCCGCCGCTCGGCGGGACCATCCTGCCGGGCGTCACCCGCGACAGCGTCGTGCGGCTCGCCTCGGACCTCGGCCTGCCCGTCACCGAGGCGGCGGTGAGCCTGGAGGAGTGGCGCAAGGGCTGCGAGGCCGGCGAGATCACCGAGGTGTTCGCCTGCGGCACGGCCGCCCGCGTCAGCCCGGTCAACGAGGTGTGCACCGCGGACACGTCCTGGGTCGTCGGCGACGGCACCATGGGCACGGTGACGGCACGCCTCTCGCGCGAGCTGTTCGCCGTCCAGCGCGGAGCCGTACCCGACCACCGCGGCTGGCTGCGCCCGGTCCCCGGCACCGCCCCGGTGGGTGCGGCGTGACCGGCCCCGGACTCTCCACCGGCACCTCCCTGTACGAACGGCTGCTCGGGCTGCTCGACACCTCCGGGGTCCGTTACGAGGTGCTGGCGCACCCGGCCGAGGGCCGCACGGACCGGGCGAGCCGGCTGCGCGGCCACCCCCTGCCCGCCGCCGCGAAGTCCATGGTCGTCACGGTCTCCGGCAACAACCGCCCCGACAGCCACGTCATCGCCGTCGTCCCCGGCGACCGGCGGGTGGACCTCGCCCGGGTGGCCCGGCTGTGCGGCGGACGCAAGGCCCGCTTCACCGGCCGCGCCCAGGCCGAGGAACTGGCCGGCAGCGTCAGCGGCAGCATCATCCCCCTCTCCCTGAACGGGAACCTCGACGTGCTCGCCGACCCGGCCCTGCTGCGCGAACCCGTCCTCTACTTCAACGCCGCCCGCCTCGACCTCTCCGTCGCCCTGCGCGCCGAGGACTACCGCGCGCTGGCGGACCCCACCGTCGCGCCGATCACCGAATAGCGGCTCACCGGGCACCGCGCGGTCCCGTACCACCCCTGTCAGAAGCACCACCTCATGAACGGCTCTCAGCGGAGGAATTCCTGTGCTCTCCAAAGTTGTCATTGTCGGCGGCGGAACATCGGGCTGGATGACGGCCGCATATCTGCGCACCGCGCTCGGCGACGGCATCGATGTCACGGTGGTCGAATCCAAGCGCATCAAGACCATCGGGGTCGGCGAGGCGACATTCAGCACCGTGCGCCACTTCTTCGAATACCTCGGGCTGTCCGAGAACGAGTGGATGCCCAAGTGCAACGCCACCTACAAACTCGGCATCAGGTTCGAGAACTGGCGGGAGAAGGGCCACTACTTCTACCACCCCTTCGAGCGGCTCCGGGTGGTCGACGGCTTCCCGCTCACCGACTGGTGGCTCCAGCAGAAGCCCAGCGACCGCTTCGACCAGGACGTCTTCCTGATGTCCGCGATCTGCGACGCCCAGCGCTCCCCGCGCTACATGGACGGCAAGCTCTTCGAGCAGGACTTCGTGGAGCGGAGCGAGGGCGGCCCGGAGCGCAGCACACTCTCCGAGCAGGACACGCAGTTCCCGTACGCCTACCAGTTCGACGCCTCGCTGCTCGCCGACTTCCTCACCGAATTCTCCACCGAGCGCGGTGCCCAGCACATCGAGGACGACGTGCTCGACGTCGTACGCGACGAGCGCGGCTGGATCAGCCACCTCCGCACGCGCGAGCACGGCGACGTCCACGGCGACCTGTTCATCGACTGCACCGGCTTCCGCGGGCTGCTGCTCAACCAGGCGCTGGACGAGCCGTTCATCTCGTACCAGGACACGCTGCCCAACGACCGGGCCGTCGCCCTGCGCGTGCCGGCGGACATGGAGGCCAGGGGCCTGCGGCCGTGCACGACCGCCACCGCCCAGGACGCCGGCTGGATCTGGACGATCCCGCTCTTCGGGCGCATCGGGACCGGCTACGTGTACTCCGGCGACTACACCACGCCCGAGGAGGCCGAGCGCACCCTCCGCGAGTTCGTCGGCCCCGGCGCGGAGGACGTGGAGGCCAACCACATCCGGATGCGGATCGGCCGCAGCCGCAACTCCTGGGTGAACAACTGCGTCGCCATCGGCCTGTCCAGCGGCTTCGTCGAACCGCTGGAGTCCACCGGCATCTTCTTCATCCAGCACGGCATCGAGGAACTGGTCAAGCACTTCCCGGACGCCACCTGGGACCCGCGGCTGCGCGACACGTACAACCGCGCCGTCGCCGATGTGAAGGACGGCGTACGGGAGTTCCTCGTCCTGCACTACCGGTGCGCCGCGCGCAACGACAACGCCTACTGGCGCGATGCCAAGACCCGCGAGCTGCCCGACGGCCTGGCCGCCCGCTTGGAGGAGTGGCAGGCCAAGCTCCCCACCGAGAACACCATCTACCCGCGCTACCACGGATTCGAGTCGTACTCGTACCTGTCCATGCTGCTCGGCCTCGGCGGCGTCGACCTCAAGCCCTCGGGGGCCGTCGCCCTGATGGACGGCGCCCGCGCGGCCAAGGAGATGCAGCTCATCAAGGACCAGGCACGCGATCTCGTACGGCGCCTGCCCAGCCAGTACGAGTACCTCGCCCAGATGCACTGACCGGCCCGCGACGAGGACGCGGACGGGCCCCGGCGGCGGGCGCGTACCGCGGGCGCACCGCCGCGTCCTCACCGCGCGACCCGGCCGGACCACCCCACCCACCAGCCGAACGGGACCGCCCATGACCTCCCTGTCCTCCAGCGTCCGGCCCGGCACGCCCATGGCCTTCCGGTCCCTCATGGCCGGTTTCCCGACCGGCGTCAGCGTCATCACCGCGCTGGACGAGCACGACCGGCCCTGGGGCATGACGTGTTCCGCACTGTGCAGCGTGACCGTGGAGCCCCCCACCCTCGCCGTCGGGATGCGCGGCGAGAGCCCGACCCTGGCCGCCGCCCTCCAGCGCGGCCGGTTCACCGTCAACCTCCTGCACGCCGAGGCCCGCGACAGCGCCGAGCTGTTCGCCTCCGGCGACCCCGACCGCTTCGACGCCGTCGACTGGTCCCTTCCCGAGGGCGCCGGCGGCCCCCACCTGACCCGGGCCGCGCACGCCGTCGCGGACTGCCGCATCGTGCACTCCGTACGGATCGGGGGCCAGCACATGGTCTTCGGCGAGGTCTTCCGCATCACCGAACTCGCCGAACCGCGGCCCCTGCTGTACGGGCTGCGCACCTACGGCTCCTGGCCCGTCGACTGAAGCCCGCGCCCGCACCGCGACCCGGCGCCGCCCCGTACACCTACCACCGTCTGGAGCGACATGACCGCGGCCACCGCGCCCGCAAGCAGGACCGCCCGACCCCGGCGCTATCTGATGTGCCGGCCCAGCGCGTTCGACGTCACCTACGCCATCAACCCCTGGATGGACCCCGGCAAACCGGTCGACACCGCGCTCGCGGTGACCCAGTGGGAGCGGCTGCGCTCCCTCTACCTCGACCTCGGGCACACGGTCGAGCTCATCGACCCCGTCCCGGGCCTGCCCGACATGGTCTACGCGGCCAACGGCGCCACCGTCGTCGACGGCAAGGTGCTCGGCGCCCGCTTCCGCAACACCGAACGCGTGCCCGAGGGCCCCGCCTATCTCGACTGGTTCCGGGCGAACGGCTACCGCGACTGCCACGACCCCCGCTACGTCAACGAGGGCGAGGGCGACTTCCTGGTCACCGACAGCTTCGTCCTCGCCGGCCACGGCTTCCGCAGCTCCCGCGACGCCCACACCGAGGCGCAGGAGTTCTTCGGCCGTCCGGTCGTCGGGCTCCGGCTGGTGGACCCCGCGTACTACCACCTCGACACCGCGCTGGCCGTGCTCGACGGCGACGAGGTCATGTACAACCCGGCCGCGTTCTCGCCGGGCAGCCTGGAGGTGCTGCGGCGGCTGTTCCCCGACGCCGTCCTCGCCTCCCCGGCCGACGCGGCGGTCTTCGGGCTGAACGCGGTGAGCGACGGGCGCCATGTCGTACTCCCCGAATCCGCCACCGGGCTGATCCAGCAGCTCGGGGAGCGGGGCTTCGAGCCGATGGGCGTAGACCTGTCCGAACTCCTCAAGGGCGGCGGCAGCGTGAAGTGCTGCACCCTCGAACTCCGCGACTGACGGCCGGACCGGCCCCGATCCGGAAGCGCCGTGCGGGCCTCTCCTCCGCACGGCGCTTTCCGTTCCCCATGGAAGAACAAAGGAAAGGCACAGCGCTCATGGACACCAGCGAACCAGGAAGAACGGGAAGCGCGGGAAGAGAAGGAGAACAGGAACGCGAACGGGCGGACCGGGGAGTGCAGCGCCCCAGCCTGATGCCGGCCGCCAAGTACCTCCCCTACCGGCCCGTCGGCCTCGCCGACCGCACGTGGCCGGACCGGGTGGCCCGCACGGCGCCGCTGTGGTGCAGCGTCGACCTGCGCGACGGCAACCAGGCACTCATCGACCCCATGGACGTCGGCCGCAAGCGCAAGATGTTCGACCTCCTCGTGTCGATGGGCTTCAAGGAGATCGAGGTCGGCTACCCGACGGCCTCCCGCGACGACCACGACTTCGTCCGGCACCTCATCGAGGACGACGCCATACCGGACGACGTGGTCGTCCAGGTGATGGCGCCCATCCGCCAGGACTTCATCGACCGCACCGTGCACTGCCTGCGCGGCGCGCGCCGCGCGGTCCTCCAGGTGTTCAACCCCACCTCCGAGGTGCAGCGCCGGCTGGTGCTGCGGGCCGACCGCGACGAGGTGCGCGCCCTCGCCCTGAACGGCGCCGAACAGGCCCTGCGGCTCCAGGACTCCCTGCCCGGCACCGAGCTGTACCTCCAGTACGCCCCCGAGTCCTACACCCAGACCGAACCCGGCTACGCCCTGGACCTGTGCAACACCGTCCTCGACTTCTGGGCGCCCCGGGCCCGGTCCACGCTGCGGATCAACCTCCCCGCCACGGTCGAGGTCTTCCCGCCCCAGGAGTTCGCCGACCGCATCGAGTACATGCACCGCAACCTCGCCCACCGCGACCGCGTCCTGCTCTCCGTCCACCCGCACAACGACCGGGGGAGCGGGGTCGCGGCGGCGGAACTGGCGGTGCTCGCGGGCGCCGACCGGGTGGAGGGCACGCTCTTCGGCAACGGCGAACGCACCGGCAACGTCTGCCTGGTCACGCTTGCCATGAACCTGCTCACCCAGGGCGTCGATCCGATGCTCGACCTCCGCGAGATCGACCGGGTGCGCCGCATCGCCGAGGACTGCACCCACATGCCCGTCTCCCCGCGCCACCCCTGGGCCGGCGACTTCGTGTACACCTCCTTCGCGGGCACGCACCAGGACGCCATCAGCAAGGGCCTGCGGGCCAGGCAGGAGGCCGGCGACGACCACACCGCCGTCTGGGATGTGCCGTACCTGCCGGTCGACCCGAGGGACATCGGGCGCGACTACCAGGCCCTCATCCGCGTCAACACTCAGTCCGGCAAGGGCGGCATCGCCCACCTGCTGCGCCGCGAACGCGGCCTGGACCTGCCCAGGCGCCTGCAGATCGACTTCGCCGCCGTGATGCAGCGCGTGTGCGAGCGGGCCGGCGGCGAGGTCTCGGCCCACGGCCTGTGGCTGGTCTTCGAGGAGACGTACGCCCTGCCCGGGCTGGGCGTGGACCCGGACTGGGCCCCCGGGCCGGTGGAGGACGGGTCCGGCGACTGGGCCGAGTGGGCCCGTACCGCCGTCGCCACCGCACCGGTCGAGGCCGCCGTCGGGGACTTCGCGGTGGCCCGCGCCGGCCGGGGCGGCGAGCAGCACGCCGCGTACTGCGAGCTCACCACCGGCGACCGCGCCGTCTGGGGCGTCGGCATCGACGCGAGCCCTGCCGAAGCGGCCCGCCGGGCCCTGCGCGCCGCCGTCCAGCGGGCCCGCACCGGCCCGCGCGCGGCGCCCGCCCGCCCGGCGGCCCGCCAGGCCGCCGTGCCGGCCGCGGGCTGAACCCCGCGCGCCGACCCGCCGCGGGATTCCGGCCGAGTCGCAGTCGGCCGGAAGCCCGCGGCGGAGCCATGCCCCCATGAGGTGCCCGCTCGTCCGAGTCATCCGTACAGCGCGTACGCGGCGAAGCCGACGGCCAGGACGCCCATCACGGTGCGCGGGACGCGGGCCATGCCCGTCCAGGGGCGCTCGAACCGGCGGACCGCCAGCGTGACCAGGACCAGCACCGCCGCGAACACCGGCAGCCACAGCAGCCGGGCCGCGATCCACCCCACCGTGTCCGGCGCGCCGATCAGCCCCGGCACGGCCCCGGTCCGCGAGGCCGGCAGGGCCACCGCGAGCATCGCCGACTGGTGCCAGCACAGCACGGTCATCGCACACAGGTTCACCCCCACCGTCACCGCCCAGAGCCCGGGCCGGGCCAGCACCCGGGCCAGCCGCGCGCGGATCAGGACCGCCCCGCCGCACTGGGCGGCGGCCAGCGCCAGCACCAGCAGGGACGGCGGATGGGAGTTGGTGCGCCCCTGACCGGGGACACCGACCATGCTGGCCGGGTACCCGAACACGGTCAGCAGCGCCGCGAACACCACGCACCCGCCGACGAGCAGCCCCAGCGCCCGCCGCCGGTCCAGCCTCCCCCCGGCCCAGACGATGCCCAGCTGGTACGCGAAGAGCCAGCCCGGCACCACGGTGAGCAGCCCGATCCAGCCGGGCAGCGACCCCGACCAGGGCCCGTACCGCAGGAAGTCCACCACCGCCACCGCCGCGAACAGCGCACCCGCCGACCACAGCCCGAACCGCCGCGCCGCGCGCACGCACACCGGTGTGAGGGCGGTGAGCAGCACGTACACCCCGACGAACCACAGCGGCTGGATGACCAGCGTCACCGCACTGCGCAGCGTGCCCGCCGGGAACCCGGCCGCCCGCAGCACCAGCAGCAGCACCGCCCAGACCGCGGTGACCGCCACCACCGGCCGGCCCAGCCGCGCCACCCGGCGGCCCAGCCACACCCGGTCGCCCACCCCGCGCTCCCGGGCCCGGTTCCGGGACAGCACCGCGGCATGCCCGCCGACCAGGAAGAAGATGCCGAGCATCTGAAGGACCCAGCTGACCGGCGCCAGGCCGCCGAACGCCGCGAGCGGACTGGAGTTGCGCAGCGCGCCCGCCGCGTCCAGGGTGAACCCGCCGAGCAGCCAGTGGCCGAGCGGGACCGCGGTCAGCGCCAGCGCGCGCAGCCCGTCGAGGGCCCGGTCGCGGCGTTCCGGAGTGCGCTCCTCCACGGAACGCACCACACGGCGCACCCCGGTCAGCACGGCGTCGCGGAGCGGCCGAGCGCGATGGCGGAGAACGCCCCCAACGCGTCGCTGCCCGGGTCGAAGTAGCCGCCGTGGTCACGGACCCGGGCGGCGCAGAAACGACGGGCGCCGAAGTCCGGATCGACCGGGTCGGTGCCGTGGCCGAGGCCGAGGAAGTTCACCCCGGCCACCGTGCGCACCCAGTCCGAGGGCGCCCGGGCGGCCCACACCGCGGCATCGGTGCCCAGATCCGCCACCGAACCGGCCCGCACCCCGGGGGAGCCGAACAGGACCAGGTCCGCAATCGTGTCGCGGCCCGCCCGGGGCGCGGCCAGCCCGCACACCACGGAGCCGTAGCTGTGGCACAGCACCGCCGGCACGGGGGCGCCGATGGCGGCGAGCCCTGCCAGGAAGCGCTCCAGGCGCGGGGCCCCGGCCTCGGCGAGCCGGTCCGTCGCCGCGTCCACGCCGAGCCCGACGGGCGTGGTGTAACCCACCCAGACGACGACGGCCACCGGTGTGCCGGGCGCGTCGGAGCGCATCCGCTCGTACAGCGACCGGGCCCGCCCGGACCAGCCGACGTGCGGACCGGCCTCCTCACCGTCGTAGAACATCAGGTCCGCGTCCGAGCCGGGGACCACGACGGCCACGTGCCGGGCCCGGTCCAGGTCCCCGAAGACCTCGGCGACCTGGCCCCGGCCGCGCGGGTCGAAGGCGAGGATGCGGCGGCCCCCGGCCAGCAGGCGGCGGACCCGGCCGGCCCGCTCCGCCGCGTGGTCGCGCCCCCTGGCGGGCAGCGAGGCGTCGGCGGAGCGCGCGAGCTGAGCGGCGTACTCCGCCCGCAGCGCACGCTCGTTGGCCCGGTAGCGCACCTCGGCCGGTACCCCGTCCAGGTTGCCGACCGTCAGCGGGTGACGCCGCACCAGCAGCTCCCGCTCCCGCGCATCGAGCCGGGCGAAGAACCCCGCGACGCGGGACGGGGCAGCCGTGGCCGGGTCGGGTAACGACAGGCCCAGCACATGGTCCGCGCGCCATGCCGCCGCACCCGGTGCCGGGCCGGTGACCGCGATCTGCTCGACACCGGCGGTCCAGCTGCCCGCCCCGAGCACCGCGACGGCGCTCAGCACGAGAGAGATCCCGGTCCGCTTCCAGCGTGCCGTACGCGTCATTTTCGGCCCCCACCCCACGGCATTTCTCCCTCTTGCAGCACATCGTGCCGCCGGGCGTCGGGAAACACAGTGAGGGCAGAACCCCGACCGGGGTGACACAGAATGAACGCCGAGGCTACGGCGAGCTGTACCGGCCCTCTGTGGGACGCCATTTGAGCAGCGATTTTCATGCTCCGCTAAATGGTCTCGCCGTCCATTCGCGCCGATGTGAAGGTAAGGAAAATTTCGAGATCCGGTGCGGAGGCGGAATGATTCCGGCAACGAAGCCGAAAACGATGGCCGAAAAACTATGGGAAAGTCATGTCGTGCACCAGGGGGACGACGAACCCGATCTGCTGTACGTCGATTTGCACCTGACGCACGAGGCGACTTCGCCTCAGGCGTTCGACGGCCTCCGCCTCGCCGGGCGTGCCCTGCGCCGGCCCGACCTCACCCTGGCCCTGGAAGACCACAACGTACCGACCGACTCCTACCGGCTCGACGACCCGGTCAGCCGGACACAGCTGGAGACCCTGCGCGCCAACTGCGAACGCCACGACGTCGAGCTGTACCGCGCGGGCCACGACCGGCAGGGCATCGTGCACGTCGTCGGGCCCCAACTCGGCCTGGTCCAGCCGGGGATGACCGTCGTCTGCGGGGACAGCCACACCTCGACGCACGGCGCGCTCGGCGCCCTCGCCTTCGGCGTCGGCACCAGCGACGTCGAGCACGTCTTCGCTACCCAGTGCCTCGCCATCGACCGGCCCCGCACGATGGCCGCCGAATTCACCGGGCGGCTCCCGGCCGGCGTCGGGGCGAAGGACCTGGCCCTGGCGCTCATCGGCGCGATCGGCACCAACGGCGGCGAGGGCCACCTCGTGGAATACCGGGGCGACGTCGTACGCGCCCTGTCCATGGAAGCCCGCATGACGCTGTGCAACATGACCATCGAGGCGGGCGCCCGGGCCGGGATGATCGCCCCGGACGACACCACCCTCGCCTACCTCGCCGGCCGGCCCCACGCCCCGTCTGGCGCCCGGTGGGACCGGGCGGAGGCGCACTGGCGCTCCCTGCGCACCGACGACGGCGCGGTCTTCGACCGCACGGTGACCGTGGACGTGTCCGGCCTGACCCCCCTGGTGACCTGGGGCACGAACCCGAGCCAGGTCGCCCCGCTCGGCGGGGTGGTCCCCGACCCGGAGGCGATGGCCGACCCGGCGGAGCGTCAGGCGGCCCTGCGCGCGCTGGAGTACATGGACCTGAAGCCCGGAACACGGCTGCGGGACGTGCCCCTCGACGTGGTCTTCCTGGGCTCGTGCACCAACGGCCGGATCGAGGACCTGCGCGCCGCCGCCGACGTGCTCCAGGGCCGTTCCGTCGCCTCCGGGACCCGGCTGCTGGTGGTGCCGGGCTCGGTGCAGGTGCGCCGCCAGGCCGAATCGGAGGGGCTGCACGAGGTGTTCCTGGGCGCGGGCGCCGAGTGGCGGCTCCCCGGCTGCTCGATGTGCCTGGGCATGAACGCCGACCGGCTCCGCAACGGGGAGCGCTGCGCCTCCACGTCCAACCGCAACTACGAGGGCCGGCAGGGGGCGAACGCCCGCACCCACCTGGTGTCGCCCGAAGTGGCCGCGGCCTCCGCCGTCGCGGGCCGCCTCGCCGCACCGTCCGACCTCGGCTGACCCCGGCCGGCATCGCACAGGAGGATTCGTGGAACCGTTCATCGTGCACGTCGGCCGCGCCGTGGCGCTGCGCCGGGACAATATCGACACCGACCAGATCGTGCCGGGCGAGTTCTGTAAGCGGGTGACGAAGACCGGTTACGAGGACGCGCTCTTCGCCCGATGGCGCGAGCAACCCGGCTTCGTGCTCGACCGGCCGGAGCACCGGGGCAGCAGCATATTGCTGGCCGGTCGCGATTTCGGTATAGGCAGCTCACGGGAACATGCCGTCTGGGCGCTGCGGGACGGCGGTTTCAAGGTCGTCGTGGCGACCGGAT
This sequence comes from Streptomyces sp. NPDC041814, assembly GCF_055590565.1. Taxonomy (NCBI): domain Bacteria; kingdom Bacillati; phylum Actinomycetota; class Actinomycetes; order Kitasatosporales; family Streptomycetaceae; genus Streptomyces; species Streptomyces sp. NPDC041814. The sequence continues at coordinate 220,860 of NZ_JBVJAM010000012.1, forward strand.
TCGGAGATATTTTCCGGCGTAATGCAACCAATAACGGACTGCTTCTCGTAGATCTTCCGGAATCGGCCGTGCGGTCCCTCATGGAGCTGGCCGAAAAAGACACCGGGCTCGCCGTCACCGTGGACCTGGCGCGGTGCCGGATCGCGGCGGCCGGCCGGGACTGGCCATTCGCTATCGAACCGCGAGCGCGGCGGCGCATGCTGGCCGGTGAGGACCCGATCGCGGCGACCCTGCGGCACGTCGACCGCATCGCGTCCTACGAGCGCGGGCGGGCCGACTGGCTTCCGGCGCTCGGCGGGTACGGGGCGGTGCGGGAGTGACCGCGCGCGGACGATAGGACCGCTGAACCTGTCGGGGTACAGCAGGCTGTACCCCGACAGTGTCGTGGTCGGTACTGTGCTCGGCCGGAAGCGGGTGCAGGATTAAGGACAGTAATGACCGCAAATATCAAAGGTCCTTCGCGGGGGAGGGGTTAGTTGTGCGGCGCGTTCATCTCACAGCGGATGCTCTGTCGAGAGTCAGCGTGCTTCCGGAGGGGAGCCTCAGAAGAGAAACACTTTTCGCGCTGGAAATGCTGAGTTTAGGCGCGGGTGGTTCCGCGTTCAAGTTATGGCGGCGCCGCCTGGGTGGTTCGGAAGATGTCAAGGAACTCATCAGGCTGGCGCGGAGCGTACGACCTCTGACCGATATCGGGCAGCTCGTGATGCAGGACGAGGACCCGGAATCCGGCGCCGCCACCGACGTCCTGCGGAACCAGTCCCAGATCGCCCGCGACTTCGAACGGTTCTGCCGGGTCGCGGTGCTCCCGTACTGGGAGGGCATCAGCCGCCGGCTCAGCGCGGACCGGACCGCGCGGGGCCAGATCATGCTGAGCCACGGCATCGGACGCATGCTGGCCACCCTCCACCCGGCCGTCCACTGGAAGCCGCCGCTGCTGGAGGTCCCGGGGCGCGGCCACGACGTGGGATCCGCCACCACGCTCATCCTGGCCCCTTCGGTCTTCCTCGCCGGGCGCCCGCCCATCCTCACCGGACTGGGAGCGGAAAGCGGCCGGCTGATCCTCTCGTACCCCGTCCCGATCGACCCGAAGTGGGCGAACTCCCTCTGGCAGGCGTCCGAGGGCGTCGGCGGCGCGCTCAGCGCCCTCATGGGCCGCACCCGGGCCGCGGTCCTCCTCGCCCTGACCCGCAGCGGCAGCACCACCGAGATCAGCGAACGCGCGGGCGTCTCCTCGGCGACCGTCAGCCAGCACACCTCCGTCCTGCGCACCGCCGGGCTCATCACCACCGTCCGCACCGCGAACAGCGTCCAGCACGCGCTCACCCCGCTGGGAGACGCCCTGATCCACGAGCGCCTGGTCGGCCAGGAGCCGGACGACCAGCACCTCTCCCTCCTCCTGCTCGCCGACCGGGCCGGCTGACCCGGTCGAGCCGGCCGCCGCCGCGCACCGCCTCGCATGGTGTGCGTATTTCCGCTGGGGCTAAAAGGCATGGTCCACGCAGCCTCCACCGAGCAGGATGCTGCACGTCAGGGCCGGACGGGCACACCGGCCCGGCCGGCCGCCCGGCCCCGACCGGGTGCCCGGTCATGCCCTGCCAGGGGCACGACCGGGCCGCGCGTGCCGCCACCCCCGGTGCTCCCCGCGGCCCGCGCCGTCGAGCCGCCGATCGCGGAACGATCGCCACCGCCCCGCCCGCGCACGCCGCATCCGCACGCCCCGCACCGGCACAACGGTGCCGGGCGCGCGGGCGTGCGCGCCGCGGGGCGGCATCCCAGAGAGGAAGGCCCGTGGACGGCCTCTCGTACATCCCCGCCGTAGCGACGCTCGCGCTGATCGTCCCCGCGGCCCTGCTCGGCCGCCGGCTGGCACGGCTGCTGCGCCAGCCCGAGATCGTCGGCGAGATCATGGCCTCCCTGCTGCTCGGCTGGGTCCTGGCCGCCCAACTCGACTGGCGGCCACACGACTTCACCGGCTGGTCCCTGCTGGAGAAGGCCGGCCACCTCGCACTCGCCCTGTTCCTCGTGGGCGCCGTCCACGAGATCCGCTCCGGAACCGGGCAACTGCGCGGCCGCACCGTCGCGTTCACCGCGGCCGGCTCCGCGCTGCTCCCGCTGGGCTGCGGCGCGCTACTGGCCGTCTGGGTGCTCCGCCACGGCGGCCCGCAACTCCGCGGTGACGCCCCCACCAGCGCGTTGGTGCTCATGCTCGGCGTCTCCCTGGCCGTGACCGCCGTACCGGTCCTGGCCGGCATCCTGGCGGACCGGGAGCTCATGCACACCCCCGTCGGCCGGCTCTCCATGGCCGTCGCCGTCTCCATCGACGCGATCACCTGGATGCTGCTCGCCGTCGCCGTGAGCCTCGCCGCGGGCGGCGGCAAGGCCGACCCGTACACCGCCTTCGCCGTCGGCCTGCTCCTCGCCTGGGCCGTACGCCGGGCCGGCGGCACGGCATCCGCCCGCGCCTGGGCCGCCCGCGTGCCCCGCACCGTGCCCCTCGCGCTGACCGCGACGGCGGCGGTCGCCGCGGTCCTCGTCACCGAACGGCTCGGGCTGACCGATGTCCTCGGCGCCCTGCTGATCGCCCTCGCCCTGCCGTCCGACGACGGCCGGGGCGCCTGGACCGGCGCCGCCCGCACCGTCGGCGGCTGGGGCCGGGCCGTCCTGCCGCTGCTCTTCACGGTGACCGGGATGTCCCTCGGCGCGGCCCCGCTCGGCGACTTCTCCTGGCAGGCCGTCGTCCTCGCCCTGGCCCTCGCGGTCGGCGCCAAACTGACCGGCAGCTACCTCGGCGCCCGGGCCGCGGGCAGCCCTCCCGCGACCAGCATGCGGCTCGCCGCCCTGCTCAACGTACGCGGGCTCACCGAGATCGCGGCGCTCCAGACCGGCTACCAGGCCGGCATCCTCACCCCGCCGCTCTTCCTCGCCCTGTTCATCATGGCGCTCGCCACCACCGCGCTCAGCGCCCCGCTGCTGTGGCTCATCGACCGGTACGCCCCCGAGGACGACGCCCCCACCGCCGAGGCGCCCCCACTCCGGCCGGCCGGCATCGAACCCCGGCCACGCCACCTCAAAGCCCTCTGAACCCCACGGCAGGAGACGGACGTGAACGTACTCCAGGACATCGTGGCCGGCGCCCGCGAGGACGCCGCCCGCAGAGAACGCGAACGGGGCCTCGACCACCTGGTCGACCTCGCACACCGCGCGGCACCCCCGCTCGACGCGGCCCGCGCGCTGCGGCGCCCGACGGGCGTCCAGGTCATCGCCGAGGTCAAACGCGGCAGCCCCTCCAAGGGACCCCTCGCCGCCATCCCGGACCCGGCCGCCCTCGCCGCCGACTACGCCGCCGGAGGCGCGGCCGCCGTGAGCGTGCTGACCGAGGGCCGCCGCTTCGGCGGCTCCCAGGCGGACCTGGTGGCCGTACGGGACGCGGTCCGCACACCCGTACTGTGCAAGGACTTCCACGTCACCCCGTACCAGCTGTGGGAGGCCCGGGCCTGCGGCGCCGACCTGGTCCTGCTCATCGTCGCGGCGCTCCGCCAGCCCGAACTCACCGACCTCGTCGACCGGGCGGTCTCCCTCGGCATGACCCCGCTGGTGGAGGTGCACAGCCGCTGGGAGCTGGACCGGGCCCTGTCCGCGGGCGCCCGCGTCGTCGGCATCAACGCCCGCGACCTGCGCACCCTGGACATCGACCGCTCGCTGTTCGGGCAGCTGGCCCCCCGGGTCCCGGACGACGTCATCACGGTCGCCGAATCGGGGGTGCGCGGCCCGGACGACGTCGCACACCTGGGCGCCCTCGGCGCGGACGCCGTCCTCGTGGGCGAGAGCCTCGTCAGGTCCGGCCGGCCGTCCGCCGCCGTCACCGCCCTGCTCGAAGCGGGGCGCACGGTCCCGGCCGGCCGGTAACCACCCGGTGGGCGCCGCACCATCAGCCCGCGGCGCCCGCCAGCTTTCCGGAGACGGCGACCCAGCGGTCCAGCACACCGGCCGCCGCCCCCGTGTCCACGGCGCGCGCCGCCCGGTCCAGACCCGCCGCTATGCGCTCCGTGACGCTTCCGGTGACCGGCCGTCCGGCCACCGCCCCGTCCAGCGCGGCCAGCCCGGCGGCCGCCGACAACAGCACCGCGTCACGCACCGCGCCCCGCTCGCCGCCCAGCACCGCCCGTACGACCTCCGCGTTGAACCGCGCGTCACCGCCGCGCAGCGCACCGTCCGGCGAGAACGGGACCCCGGCGTCCCGCGGATCGAACGACTCGGCGCGCACCTCGCCGCCGTGCACCGACCACACCCGGGAGGTAGTGGTGACCGTCAGCTCGTCCATGCCGTCGTCACCCCGGAACACCAGCGCCGACACCCCGCGCAGGGCGAGCGTCCGCGCGACGACCGGAGCCAGCGCGGGGTCCGCGACCCCCACCGCCAGGGCCGTGGGCGACGCCGGATTGGTCAGCGGTCCCAGGCAGTTGAAGATCGTCCGCACACCCAGCTCCCGCCGGACCGGTGCCGCGTGACGGACCGCCGGATGGAAGACGGGCGCGAAGCAGAAGGTGATGCCGGCCTCCGCGGCGACCTGCGCCACCGCCCCGGGCGGCAGACGCAGCGGCACCCCCAGCTCCTCCAGCACGTCCGCGGAACCGCACGCCGAGGAGGCGGAACGGTTGCCGTGCTTGACGACCCGGGCGCCCGCGCCCGCCGCCACGATCGCCGCCATGGTCGAGATGTTGACACTGTCGGACCCGTCGCCACCGGTACCCACGATGTCCAGGGCCGGACCGGGCACATCGAGCCGCACCGCGTGCGCGTGCATCGACCGCACCAGCCCCAGCACCTCCTCGGCCGTCTCGCCCTTCGCCCGCAACGCCACCAGCAGACCCGCGAGCTGGGCGGGCGAGGCCAGCCCGCGCATGACCTGGTCCATCGCCCAGGCCGTGCTCTCCGAGGTGAGCGCCCGGCCGCCGAGCAGCGAGGCGAGAAGGCCGGGCCAGCCGGCCGGATCCGAATGCTCCGTCACGGGACGTCTCCTCCGTGTTCCCCGGCGTGTTTCCAGCGCCTGATTCCCCAACGTGACCGCGCCTCAGTCTCGTGCCGGAATCCGCCCGCCCGAAGACCAGTTGGCCGCGCCGTCGCCGGACCAGTTACCAGTACACGCGCGTGCCCGACCCGGAAGTGAGCCCCGAACCATGCCGTGGAACACCCTCATCGACGTGAGCCGGGAGCACGAGCTCCCGCTGACCGTCCAGATCCAGGAGAGCATCAAGCGGGAGATAACCGGCGGAGCCCTCCACCCCGGCACCCGGCTGCCGTCCAGCCGGCAGCTCGCCGAAGACCTCCGGCTCTCCCGCAGCGTGGTGGTCGAGGCATACGGGCAGCTCGTCGCCGAGGGCTACCTGGAAGCCGCCCACGGCTCCGGCACCCGCGTCGCCGCCCACCTCACGGCGGCGGCCCAGACGCCGACCCTGCTGGCCGACACCCGCCCCGAGCCGGTCGCCCGCTGGGACCTGCGCGCCCACACCACCGACCCGGCCGCCTTCCCGGAGCGCGAGTGGCTGACCGCGTACCAGAGAGCCGTACGCCGCATGGAGCCGCGCGATCTCGGCTACCCCCCGCTGTCCGGGCTCACCCCGCTGCGCGCCGAACTGGCCGGCTACCTCGGACGGGCGCGCGGGGTGCACACCGCACGCGAACACGTCATGGTTGTCGCCGGATTCGCCCAGGCCTTCGGCATGGTGTGCGAAGTGCTGCCCCGCCTCGGCATCGACACCCTGGCCGTCGAGGACCCCTGCCACCCCCGGCAGCGCCAGTTCATCGGCGAGTCCGGGCTGCGCTGCCTGCCCGTGCCCGTGGACGAGGACGGCATCGACGTGACGGCGCTCGCCCGCAGCGGCGCCCGCGCCGTGCTCGTCACCCCCGCCCACCAGTTCCCCACCGGCGTCGTCCTCTCCGCCGAACGCCGGGCCGCGCTCGTGCGCTGGGCCCAGGAGGCGGACGGCTGGATCATCGAGGACGACTACGACGGCGACCTCTGGCTGACGCATGGCCGCCGCCCCACCGCCCTGCAACGCCTCGACCCCTCCCGCGTCCTGTACGCCGGCACCGCGAGCAAGTCGCTCGCCCCCGGCATGCGGCTCGGCTGGCTGGCCGTCCCGCCCCGGCTCCACGGACCGCTGGAAGAAGCACGCGCCCGCCGCGACCTGGGCTGCGAAGCGCTCACCCAGCTCGCCTTCGCCGAGTTCCTCGCCACCGGCCTCTTCGACCGCCACCTGCGCCGTCGGCGCGCCCGGTTACGCACCCGGGCCGAAACACTCCACCAGGCCGTACGCCGGCACCTCCCCGGAGCGCGGATCGCCGGAGCCACGGCCGGACTGCACGCCTGCCTCCAGCTCCCGCACCGCGTGGACGAACCCTCGCTCGTCGCCGGGGCCAGGCGCCACTCCGTCCTGGTGCGCGGCGGCCGCGCGTACCACCACCGCCCCTGGCTGGCCCGCCCCACCCTCGTCGTCGGCTACGCCTCACCGACCCGCACCGCCCTCGCGGAGGCGGTGCGGGTACTCGGCGAGGTCTGCGCCGGCCTGACCGACGGACGACGGGCGCGCACGGCGTGACGCGACCCCGACGGTCACCCGGCGGGGACGCCCGCCGCCCGGGCGAGGAAGTTCTCGAAGAACCGCAGCCCCGCCTCCGTCGTAATGCTCTCCGGATGGAACTGCACACCCTCGACCGGAAGATCACGGTGAGCCAGCCCCATCACATAGCCGTCGTCCACCGAGGACGCCGTCTCCCGCAGCACCGGCGGCAGCGGCCGCTCCACGATCAGCGAGTGGTAGCGCGTCACGACGGTCCGCTCCGGCAGCCCCTCGAACACACCCGACCCGTCGTGCACCACCGTGCTGCTGCGCCCGTGCATGAGATGACCGGCGACCGCCACCCGCCCCCCGAAGGCCAGCGCGATCGCCTGATGCCCCAGACACACCCCGAGCAATGGCACCCGGCCCGCGAAGTGCCGCACCAGCTCCACATGGCCACTGGCCGCCGGATGCCCCGGCCCCGGACCGAGCACCACGGCATCCGGCGCCGACTCCGCCAGCTGCTCCGGCGTCCGCGTCCCGGACCGGACGACCTCCGTCCGCGCCCCCAGCGTCCGCAGATACTGATCGATGATGTGGACGAAACTGTCGTACGCGTCCACCAGCAGGACCTTCACCGCAACTCCTCCCCCGTCAGCGCCCAGTAGGCGGCGCCCATCTTGATGAGCGTCTCCTGCCACTCGGCCTCCGGCACCGACTGCGCCACCACACCCGCCGAACTCTGCGTCGCGTACGTACCGCCGGAGTGCACGACCGTACGGATGCACAGCGCGAGCTCGCACCACCCGCGCACATCGACCAGACCCACCGCGCCCGCGTAGATACCCCGCGGCTCCCGCTCCAGCCCGTCGATGATCTCCATCGCCCGCAGCTTCGGCGCGCCCGTCATCGTCCCCGCCGGGAACGTCGCGGCCAGCGCCTCCCACACGGTGACCCCCGGCTCCAGCCGCCCGCTGACGGTGGACACGAGATGGAAGACGTGGGAGAACTCCTCCACCGTCATCAGCGCGTCCTCCGACAACGTCCCCGGCCGGCACACCCGCCCGATGTCGTTGCGGCACAGGTCCACCAGCATCACGTGCTCGGCCTGCTCCTTCGAACTGGCCAGCAGCTCCTTCACCCGCCGCTCGTTCTCCAGCGGATCGTCACAGCGCCGCGCCGTCCCCGCGATGGGCCGCATCCGGATCCGGTCGCCCTCGATCAGGATGTGCAGCTCGGGACTGGCCCCGATCAGAGTGCTGTCCCCGCGCGGGCACAGATACATGTACGGGGAGGGGTTCCGGAACCGCAGGCGCGCGTACACCTCCTCCGGCCGCAGCCCGGTCGTCACGTCGACGCGGTGACCGATCTGGATCTGGTAGATGTCACCGACCCCGATGTGCTCCAGGCACCGCGCCGCCCACCCGAGGAACGTCTCCCGGTCCACGGAGTCCCGTACGCTCACCGGCGCCGGCGCCGCCGGACAGCCCGGCGCGGGCAGACCGGCCGCCCGCACCGCCAGCGCGTACACATCGGGCCCCGGCGGCGCGGGGAGGTCCGGACCGGTGGCGACGAGATGGATCACCCGGCCCGAGCGGTGGTCGTACCGGACGGTCTCGCGGAACAGGGTCAGCGTGAGATCCGGCCCGCCCCGCTGCGGATCCTCCCGCACCGGCAGCGACTCCATGTGCCAGGCGGCCGCGTAGCCGACCGTGGTGAGGAACCCGAACGCGAACTCCGAGGACGGCACATCCGTCTCGACGCCGAAGAGCGCCTGGGCCCGCGCCAGGAAGTCCCACATCGGCGCCGGCCCGTCGAACAGAAACCGGTCACCGCCGTCACCGCCGCCGAGGCCCCCCGGCTCACCGCGCAGGCCCGCCGCGACCGCCGCCCGCCCCAGCGCGGCGCGCACCACGTCGGCACCCTCCACCTGGACATACGCGGCGAAGACGCGGATCTCGGCGAGCCGGCCGTGACCGACCACGGCCGGGCGGCGGTCGTCCTCCGGCCCGGACAGGCTCTCCAACAGGAAGACCTCGCGCCGCCCGGACTCGGCGACGAGTGCGCTGTACAGGGCCAGCGGATCGTGCGGGGGCAGCGGGGCGGAGGTCAGGCGGACCCGGAGCAGCCTGCTCGCCGCCCGGGCCGGGGCGTCTGGCATCGCGTTCCTCTCGTTGTGCCGGGACGTGCTGGAAGATGCCGGGATGCTAGGCAACCCGCCCCGCCGGGCCCGGCCCCGCAGGCCACTCACGGCACGGGACAGCGGACCACTGCCCGCCTCCGTTGCCCCCGGACACGCCCTCCGGATTGCATGTCCCACGGCCCATATGCCTGGGCGTCAGATACCAGCGAAATAGCGGGAGTTGACATGACCGACGCTGCTGCGGAAGGCGCCGCCGACCGATGGCGGTCCCGGCCGGCCGCCCAACAGCCACCATGGCCCGACGAGAACCGGCTGCGCGAGGTGACCGCACACCTGGCCACCGCACCCCCACTGGTCTTCGCGGAGGAATGCGACCGGCTGCGCGAACGCCTCGGCGCCGTGGCCCGGGGCGAGGCGTTCCTGCTGCACGGCGGCGACTGCGCGGAAGCCTTCGACGGCCTCTCCGCCCAGGCCATCGAGGCGAAACTGCGCACCCTGCTCCAGATGGCGGTCGTACTCACGTACGCCACCGCCGTGCCGGTCGTCAAAATCGGCAGGATGGCCGGGCAGTTCGCCAAACCACGGTCCAGCCCCACCGAGACCCGCGACGGCGTCACCCTGCCCGCCTACCGGGGCGACGCCGTCAACGACGTCGCGTTCACCGAGACCGCCCGCCGCCCCGACCCCGGCCGGCTGCTGCGGATGTACGACGCCTCCGCCAACACCCTCAACCTCCTCAGAGCACTCACCACCGGCGGCTACGCCGACCTCCACCAGGTACACACCTGGAACCGCGGCTTCGTGGACTCCTCACTCGCGGGCCGCCGCTACGAAGCCCTCGCCGACGAGATCGAGCGCTCCCTGCTCTTCATGCGCGCCTGCGGGGCCGACCCCGCCGCCCTGCGCACCATGGAGTTCTACGCCGGCCACGAGGGCCTGCTCCTCGATTACGAATCGGCACTGGTGCGCACCGACCCGGGCACCGGCCGCCGGTACGCCACCAGCGGTCACCTGCTGTGGATCGGCGAACGCACCCGGGCCCTGGACGGCGCCCACGTCGAATTCTTCGCCGGCATCGACAACCCGGTCGCGGTCAAGATCGGCCCCGGCACTGAGCCCGACGAAGTCCTCGCCTACGCCCGCCGGCTCGACCCCCGCGGCGAACCGGGCCGCCTCACCTTCGTCGTACGGATGGGCGCGGACCGGGTGCGCGACCGCCTCCCCGCCCTCGTCGAGAAGGCCACCGCCGACGGAGTCCGCGCCGCCTGGGTCTGCGACCCGATGCACGGCAACACCTTCACCGCACCCGACGGCCGGAAGACGCGCCGCTTCGACGACATCCTCGACGAGGTGAGCGGATTCTTCGAGGTCCACCACGCACTCGGCACCCACCCCGGCGGCATCCACGTGGAACTCACCGGCACCGACGTCACCGAGTGCGTCGGCGGCAGCGGCGAGCTCGGCCTGCACGACCTCCCGCTCCGCTACGAGACGGTCTGCGACCCCCGCCTCAACCACGGCCAGTCCCTCGACCTCGCCTTCCGCACCGCCGAACTGCTCAGGACGAGCCGGGGTGCAGCTGGCTGAACCCCGGTCGTACGGCAGGGGTGCTGTCGCCGGGACCGTCCCGTCCCTAACGTGGAACAGGGGCGGCCGGCGGGGCGCCGGACGAAGGGGGGACAGGAATGGACCTGCTGTCCGGACCCGACCTCGCCGCCTGGTACTACCTGGTGGTGGCCGCCGCACTCGCCACCCCCCTCGTACCCAACGGCGCCCTGGTACTCGCCGGAGGAGCCCTCGCCGCCCAGGGCCAACTGCTGCTGCCCCTGGTCTGGGCGGCCGTCTTCGCCGGCGCCCTCAGCGGCGACCTGCTCCTGTACGCGGCGGCCCGCCGCCTCCCGCTGGGCCGGCGCTCCACAACGGTCCGCACGGTCGCGGCCCGGCTGAAGGGCCGCGGGGCGCTCCTGCTGGTGCTCCGCTACCTGCCGGCGGGCCGCTTCACCGGCACGGTCGGCGCGGCCACGAGCGGCATGCGCGTCGGTGGCTTCGTCCGCGCCATGATCCTCGCCGAGGCATCCTGGACCACGCTGTACGTGGCCCTGGGCTACGGCGGCACGACGGCGTACACCCGCTGGCCCCTCGGCGCACTCGCGGTGGCCGCCTGCGCAATTCTCGTAATGGCCTTCACCCTGCGACGAATCCGCCATCGGATGGCCGGAAAACAACTGGCTTCGCGGGGCGACCAGGAAAGGAGTGGGGGTCATCCGGCGATTCCACCGGCGAAAGAGCGGGTTCACATTCCTTCGACAGAGGGGGTAGGGGCCCCGGAAAGAATGATCCATGGCCCGGCCGGCCCGCCTTTAAAAAAACCGGACATCATTGTTGTTCCGGCGGGGCTTCCAGGTGCAGGCCCATCTCGTGGATGAGGAAGCCGGCCTGGAGGCGGCTGCGGGCACCGATCTTGTCCATGATGTCGGAGACATGGCGCTGGCAGGTGCGCAGCGAGATGCCCATGCGGCGGGCGATGGCACGGTCCTCAAGGCCCTGGATGAGCATGCGGACGATGGCCAGCTTCATGTCGTCGGAGATCGCGAGGACCCGTTCCTGGCTGTACCTCTCGGGAAACGGAGTGGCGCTGGTCCAGGCGCGTTCGAAGGCGCCGATGGCGAAGTCGAGCAGGCCCGGGTCGGTCAGCAGCAGGGCGCCGACCTCGCTGTCGCGCATGGCGATGACGGCGGCGGTCTGGTCGAAGGCGAGCATCCGCATGAAGCCGTCGCCGAGGGTGCGGATCTCGGCGCCTAGCTGCGAGACGTGTTCCACGTACTCGACCGTCACCGTGCTGAACTGGGCGGTGTGCTGGTAGAGCGTGCGCATCCGCACGCCCCGGCCCAGCACGCTCTCGGTCCTGGCCAGCGACTCCTTCAGCACCTCGTCCTTGCGGGCGCCGCCGGGCTGCGAGGTGAGGATCTCGTACTTGGCGTCGGCCGCCAGTTCGGTGATCACCGCCCGCACCTCGTCGAGGTCGTCCAGCGCCTTCACGCCGCCCGAACTCCCCGCCGCCGGCCGGGCCAGGTCGTAGACCCGCTGGAAGGCGGCCAGCCGTTCCCTGGCCGCCTCCACCTGGCTGCCCCACTCGTTGAGCCGCCGCACGACGGGGGCGAGCAGTTCACCGGACGCGGCCTCCGGGAGGCCGGCGACCAGCATCCCCGGTCTGGTGACCGACCGCTTCAGCAGCCGGAGTTCGATGAGCCGGTCGACGACGGCCCCGCCGTCCGGTCCTTCGGCCGGATCGAAGCGGTCGCGTAATTCGTCGCCGTCGACCTGCTGATGTTCCACCACGTGCTGGAATACCTCGAGCGCCTGGGAACCGAGCTTGTGGAGTATTGAGGTGACGCCGGACTCCGCTTGGCTGAATTTCATAACTCCCCACTCAACGTCGAGAATCGCTGCGGCGGCAGCAGCGACAAATGATATCGCTCAGGCTTTGGTTGTACAGGTTGACGAAGAATGGGCGATATATCCGTTTTGCCGTACTACGGGGCCCTCGCATCTGCGTCATGGCGTACTCACGAGCCTCTGCTCCCCTTCACAGGCATTCCGGCCGGGCGAAAAATCAAATGTGCCGGGAACAAGCCGAACGGCCACCGAGAAGCCGAGGGGAAACGATGAACCGCAGGATGCCCGTTGCCGTCGCCATATTCATTGTCGCCGCATTTGCCGTGCCGGGTTTCATCTTCTCCGCCGGTTTCTCCGGTCAGCACCCGGCCGGCGCCGACAGCACTCCCGGCCCCACCGCCACCGTTCAGCCCACGGCCACCCCCAGCCCCAACGGCGATCTGGGCTGGGGCTGACCGCCCCCGCACCACCATCACCGGGGAGCGCGGCTCATGCCGCCCCCGCACCACCCGGCCGGACGCCGCCGGACACCGCAGAAAACTGACGGACCGGAACAGGCGAAGGCGGAAACACGGATGACGACCTGAATTCCGTCCGGTTCTCCGCCACCTGGCACACGAGCACCGTTCTTCCGGCGTCGCGCCGGCAATACCACCAAGCCACCCGCGCCGGTGTGATCCGCCGGTCCGGCCTGCCCCGAAACCACGAGTGAGAGTCGATCATGGAGTTGGCGACCCCGCCCTGCCCACCCCCAGCCGAGGCTCCGCCCCGCCTCGATGTGCTGGTCACCAGCGTGGCGTCCGACGCGCACACCTGGAACCTGATCTACCTGCAGCTCCTGCTGGAGGAGTCGGGGCACCGGGTGACCAACCTCGGCGCCTGCGTACCGGACCAGCTGATGGTCGACGAGTGCCGCACCCGGCGCCCCGACCTGATCGTCGTCTCGACCGTCAACGGCCACGGCTTCAACGACGGCCGGCGCGTGGTGCGCCGACTGCGCGACTGCGTGGAGCTGCGCACCACGCCCATCGTGATCGGCGGCAAGCTCGGCATCACCGGAGGCGAACACGACGGACACGTGGACGAGCTCGTCAAGGCCGGGTTCGACGCGGTGTTCGAGGAGAGCGCCGGAATCGTCGGCTTCCGCGACTTCGTCCGCGCGCTGCCCGCCGGCGTGCCGCGGTGAGCGCCCCGAGCGGTGCTCCGACACGGAGCCGGACCCGCGACGGCTTCGGCGGTTTCGTCCGGGCCGCGCGGAGCTCGGGCCGGCTGGTGGTGCAGCCCCGGATGGGCATGAGCGATCCGCAGGCGATGCGGGAGGGCCTGCTCGCCACCCGGCAGGCCGCCGCGACCACCGTCGGCACCATCACGCTGGACAGCTACACCCGGGTCGGCGCCCACGAGACGGCCCGCCGGGCACTGGCCGACGGGGTCGCGCTGAACGGCTACCCGATCGTCGCCTACAACACCGCCACCACCGGCGCGGTCACCGAAGGGGTCGCCGGCGCCGGCTTCCCCGTGCAGGTCCGGCACGGTTCGGCCGCCCCGCAGGACATCTTCGAGGCCCTGGTCGCGGTCGGCCTGACCGCGACCGAGGGCGGCCCGGTCTCCTACTGCCTGCCCTACAGCCGCACCCCGCTGGCGCAGTCGGTCGCCAACTGGCGCCACTGCTGCGAGCTGCTGGCCGGGCTGCGCGGGGCCGGCGAGGAGCCGCACCTGGAGACCTTCGGCGGCTGCATGATGGGACAGCTCTGCCCGCCCTCGCTGCTGATCGCGATCAGCGTGCTGGAGGCACTCTTCTTCCGGCAGCACGGACTGCGCAGCGTGTCACTCAGCTACGCCCAGCAGACCCATCCCGGGCAGGACGAGGAGGCGGTGACCGCGCTCGGCCGGATCGCCGGGGAACTGCTGGCAGGGCTCGACTGGCACATCGTCATCTACACGTACATGGGCGTATACCCGCGCTCGCCCGGCGGCGCACGACTGCTGCTGGACGAGGCCGCCCGGCTGGCGGTGCGGACCGGAGCCGCCCGGCTCATCGTCAAGACCGCCGCCGAGGCGCACCGGATCCCGACCATCGCGGAGAACGTCGCCGCGCTGGAGTCGGCCTCCGCCGCGGCCGAAGCCGAGCGGCTCGCCCCGATCGGCACCCCCGTCCAGGACACGGGCGTCCACGCCGAGGCCCGGGCCCTGATCGACACCGTGCTCGACCTGGACCCGGACATCGGGCAGGCCCTGATCAGCGCCTTCGCGCTCGGCCTGCTGGACGTCCCGTACTGCCTGCACCCCGACAACGCCGGGCGCACCCGCAGCTACCTGGACTCCGCCGGGCGCCTGCACTGGTCCGACACCGGCGCGATGCCGGTCCGGGGCGCCGCCCGGAGCGCCGGCGGCCGCCGGATGACCTCCGCGGACCTGCTGACCTCGCTCTCCCACGTCGAGCGCACCTACGACCGCAGGGCCCTGGAGACCGCACCGCGCATGCGTCACCGCCCGGACGCACTGACCCACCGGCAGACCATCCACCCGTCAGAGGAGTACACCCGATGACCACCACCATGCCCCCGAACCCGGGCACGCAGGGCCTGCTGCCCCCGGCCGACCCGCGGCTGCACCTCACCTCCCCCACCACGACCGCGGTCCTGCGGATTCAGCAGCGGATGCTGGCCGCCGCCCGCGAGTACCTCACGGGGGCCGGGTTCGCCGAGATGCTGCCGCCGATCATCGGCCCGGTCACCGACCCCGGCATCCGCGGCTCCAAGCAGGTCGAAGTGGACTACTACGGCCACAAGTACAAGCTGATGACCAGCGCGATCCTCTACAAGCAGGCATCGCTGCTGGCCTTCGACAAGATCTTCTGCATCGCTCCCAACGTCCGCCTGGAGCCGCTGGAGACCGCCAGCACCAGCCGTCACCTGGCCGAGTTCCACCAGATCGACGTGGAGATGGCCGGCGCTTCCCGCGAGCAGATCACCCAGGTCCTGGAGGAGCTGGTCCGGCACATCGTGCGGCGGGTGGTGACCGAGTCGGCGGCCGATTTCGAACGACTCGGACGCGACACGAGCGTCTTCACCGCGCTGCTCACCCAGGCATTCGGCCACCGGACCCACGCCCAGGCGGTGGCCGAGCTGCGCGAGCTGGGACACCCGCAGAGCGAGGACGCCGAGATCGACTGGACCGGCGAAGCGCTGCTGTCCGGCCGCTCGCCGCAGCCGTTCTTCATCACCGACTACCCCAAGGGCTCCCGGGGCTTCTACGACCGGGAGAGCGCCACCGACCCCGGCGTGCTGCGCAACTTCGACCTGCTCGCCCCCGACGGCTACGGCGAACTGTGCAGCGGCAGCGAGCGGGAGTCCGACTACTCACGGATCGTCACCCGGATGCGGGAGACCGGAGAGAACCCGGCGAAGTACGGCTGGTACCTCCAGCTGGTGCGCGAGGGAATCCCGGCCAGCGCCGGCTTCGGCATCGGTGTGGAGCGCTTCACCCGCTACCTGGCCGGTCTGGACAGCGCCTGGCAGGCCAACGCCTTCCCGAAGCTGCCCGGGGTGGTGTCCCCGTGACCGGCCTGAGCACCACAGGCTTCCCCGAGGAACAGGTCCGCGAGCGGGCCCGGCTCGGTGCGGCGGCCGCCTTCCCACCCCGACAGGACTACGGCCACGTGCTGTTCGGCGCGGAGACCGGCACCGTCCGCCGCGACCCGCTGGACGAACTGCGGCTGACCCCGCCGGTCTTCATGCCGCAACGGCTGGAGAAGCTGATCGAGCTGGGCCGCGAGCCGCTCCACACCGACGTCGCCCTCGACACCGTGATCGGCGGCCTCCGCTCCACCCTCCCGGTCTACCTCTCCGCCTTCGGCTCCACCCGCGCCGCCGGGACCGAGCAGGTGCTCGCGGCCGCCCGGCAGGCCGGACGGCTGGGCATCCCCCTGGTGATCGGCGAGAACATCGTCCCGATGACCGGCTACCGCTCCGGTGCGACCACCCAGCGCTCGGTGCTCGGCCGGATCACCGCCTACCTGGACGAACTGCCGGACGACGTCGGCGGCGTGGCCGTGCAGCAGAGCACCGAGGACGCCGACGCCGAAGTCTGGAACCTGGTCTACAGCGACCCGTCCTCGCAGCCGCTGCTGGAGAGCGGCCGGCTCGCCTTCGAACTCAAAGTGGGCCAGGGAGCCAAGCCGGGACTGGGCGGCATGACGGTGCTGGACCGCGCCGCCGCCGCCCGGGTCGACGAACAGTTTGCCCTGGACCCGGTCTTCGGCGCCGACGCCGACCTGGTGCTGCGCAGCGGCAGTCCCGGCACCTTCACCCAGGAGATCCTGCGCCAGCAGATCCGGCTGATGCGCAACAACTTCCCCCGGGTCAGGGTATGGGTCAAGCTGCACCCCGGCCGGGACGTCGCCCACGCGGCGGCCACCGCCTGGGCGGCCGGAGCCGACGCGGTCACGGTGGACGGCGCGGAGGGCGGCACCGGCTGGGCGCCGACCGCCGCGATCGCCCAGCTCGGCCTGCCGCTGGGCGAGTGCCTGGCCAGGATCGGCAACCGAGGACAGTGCCTGCTCGCCTCCGGACGGATGTGGGAGGGCACCCGGGCGGTCAAGAGCCTGGCGCTCGGCGCCACCGCCGTCGGACTGGGCCGGGCGGCCCTGGTCGCCGTGGACGAGGACCCGGAAGCCGGCCTGATCCGGCTCGTGGAATGCCTCGCACTGGAACTGCGGCTGCTCACCAGCGCGCTCGGCAAGTACGCGCCCGCGGCACTCGGCACCGAGGACCTCTGGCCGACGCCCGGAGCCCCCGCCCGGACGGCCGAAGCCCCGTCCGCCGACGACCGCGAGCAGGTGCTCGCCCGTGGTTGACGCCCTGATTCCCGAGAAGACCGAAGCCCGGCGCGACCGGGGCCCCCTGAGCGTGCGCTACCTGTCCTTCACCGGGGCCATGGGCTTCTCCCAGCTCGGCGACGCCGCCTGGTTCGTGGCGCTCACCTGGACCCTGGTGCGGGAGGCCGGTCCGGCCACCTCGGGCGCGGTCCTGGCCCTGGCCAGCCTGTCCCGGCTGGTGGGGCTGCTCGGCGGCGGCGTGATCGCCGACCGGAACGGGCCGCGCCGCGTCATGGTGCTGACCGACCTGCTGCGCTGCGCCGTGATGCTGGTCGCCGCCCTGCTCACCCTGCTGGTCGACGCTCCGGTGCCGATCCTGCTCGTCGCCGCCACCCTGCTGTCCTTCCTCGGCGCCTTCTTCGTACCGGCGTCCGGCGTGGTCCGCCCGCTGCTGCTGGAGGACGAGCACCTGGTCCGCGGCAACGCGCTGTACGTGCTCGGGCTGCGCGGCGGCCAGGCGGCCGGCGGACCGCTCGGCGCCTGGCTGATCGCGGCCGGCGGAGTGCCCCTGGTGGCGCTGGCCAACGCGGTCAGCTACGTGGTCTCGGCGGCGGCCTCCTGGCGGGTCCGGTACCTGCGCGAGCCGACGGCCGGGCCCGGCACGGCGGACAAGCCGTCCACAGCCGGTGACACGGCCGAACGTCCGAACTTCCGGCGGCAGTTGTTCGAGGGATTCGGCTACGTGCTCCGCGAGTCCCGGATCCGGACGCTCATCCTGGTGATCGGGCTGACCGAGCTGGCCTGCGCACCGCCCGTCAACATCGGACTGGTGCTGCTCGCCAAGCAGCTCGGCGCCGGAGCCGACGGCGCGGGCCTGCTGCTCACCGCGTACACGGTCGGAGCGGTGGCCAGCTCGCTGATCAACATGGCCTGGCCGCCCAAACGGCGCGCCGGACTCTCGCTGATCCTCGGCACCCTGGCCGCCGGGATCTGTCTGGCCTGCTTCGGCCTCATCGGCTCGTTGTCGGGCGCCCTGCTGCTCTACGCCGTACTCGGCGCGGTGACCGGTCAGTTCAGCGTGGTGCTGATCTCGATGATCCAGCGCTGGACCGACCCGGAGATGCGCGGGCGGGTGATGTCGGTGATGTCGCTGATGATCTTCGCCGCCGTGCCGCTGTCGAACCTGGTGGTCGGCCTGCTGATCCAGATGCTCGGCTTCGCCGCCGCGATGTACGTCTTCGCGGCCGTGGCGCTCGCGGCGACCGCTGTCGTCGCCTCCACCACATCGCTCAGGAGCGCCCGCCTTGACTGACACCACACACCACAGGACCTCCCCCGCCACCCACCCCAGGGCCTTCCCCGCCATCCCCGAACTGCACGCCGGACTCAGGGCCGGGCGGCTCACCAGCGTGGCGCTGACCCGGCGCTGCCTCGACCGGATCACCGAGGTCAACCCGCTGGTGCGGGCCGTCCTCGCGGTGGACGACACCGCACTGGACCAAGCCGCCGCCTCGGACCGCCGGCACGCGGCCGGAGCCGGACTCGGCCCGCTGGACGGCATCCCGGTCCTGGTCAAGGACAACATCGACACCGCCGGGCTGGCCAGCACCGCCGGTTCCCGGCTGCTGGCCGGACGCCCGCCGCGGCGCGACGCAGAGGTGGTGAGCAGACTCCGGGCGGCGGGTGCCGTCATCCTCGGCAAGACCAACCTCTCCGAGTGGGCCAACTTCCGCTCCACCCGGGCCACCGAGGGCTGGTCGGGAGTCGGCGGCCAGACCTGCAACCCGTACGGCGCCAACCGCAGCCCCGGCGGCTCCTCCTCGGGATCCGCGGTGGCGGTCGCCACCGGGATGGCGCCGCTCGCCCTCGGCACCGAGACCGACGGCTCGGTCGTCGCACCAGCCGGTCTCTGCGGAGTGGTCGGCGTGAAGACCGAGACCGGTCTGCTGCCGCTGGACGGCATCGTGCCGATCTCGCAGGTGCAGGACACCGTCGGACTGCTCGCCGCCCGGCTGGCCGACGCCGCTCTGACCCTCGCCGTCCTCACCGGCCGGCCCCCGCCGGAGGACGACGTGCCGGAGGGACTGAGGCTCGGCCTGTGGCGAGTGCCCCGGATGCCGGGCGAGACCGAGACCGTGCTCAAGTCGGCGACCGACGAACTGCGTGCCGCCGGAGTGGCGGTACTGCCCGTCGACTTCGCCGTGGAGCGGCGGACCCTGGAGGACGGACTGCTCGCGATGTACGCCGAGTTCCGTCCCAGTCTGGAGGCGTACCTGCGCGACCGGGAAGGAGCCCCCCAGACCCTGGCGGCGCTGATCGAGGGAAACCGGGCCGATCCGGTGGAGCTCTCGCTGTTCGGCCAGGACCTGTTCGAGCAGGCCCAGCTGCTCGGCGAGGAGGAGCGCGAACGCGCGGTACACGCCCGTGACCGCTCGAAGCAGCAGGCCAGGGCGCTGATCGACGGCACCCTGCGCGAGCACCGCATCGACGCCCTGCTCGCGGCCACCAACGAGCCCGCTCCCCGGATCGACTACGAGCTCGGCGACCCGGGCGCCCCCGGCAGCTCCACCCCGGCGGCCCTGGCCGGCTACCCCAACCTCACGCTGCCGCTCGACCGCCGCGGCGGACTGCCGGTCGGCGTGTCGGTGTTCGGCCCACCCGAGACATCCCGGCTGCTGCCGGTGGCGCTGCGGATCGAGCAGGCATGGGCGGACTGACGCCCGTCCACAAGGAAACCCACCCCACGGAGGTCACCATGAGCAACCCCTTCGACAACGAGGACGGCACCTTCCTGGTGCTCACCAACCACGAGAACCAGCACTCGCTCTGGCCCGCCGCGATCGACGTGCCGGCCGGCTGGAACGTGGTGAAGGAGAGCGACACCCGGCCGGCCTGCCTCTCCTACATCGAGCGGCACTGGACCGATCTGCGCCCGGCCGGCCTGATCTCCCAGACCGCCCAGCACTGACCCGGCACCACCGACTGTCCATCCGATGGGGGCGACCGGGCACGGTCGAACGCCCTTGCTCCGGGAGGCCCGATGATTCCCCTGTCCTTCGCACAGGCCCGGCTCTGGTTCCTCAACCAGGTCGAGGGCCCGAGCCCGACATACAACGTTCCGCTGACCGTCCGACTGCGCGGCCCGCTCGACCCCGACGCCCTGCGCGCCGCGCTCGGAGACGTACTGGCCCGGCATGAGGCCCTGCGCACCGTCTACCCGGAGCTGGACGACAGCCCCCGGCAGCAGGTGCTGGACCCTTCCGACGCCGTGGTGCCCTGGGCGGTCACCGAGGTCACCGAGCCGCGGCTGCCGGGCGCACTGGCCGCCGCCGCGACCCACGGCTTCGACCTGGCGACCGAACTGCCCCTGCGGGCCGAGCTGTTCCGGGTCGGTCCGGAGCACCACGCGCTGCTGCTGGTGCTGCACCACATCGCCGCCGACGGCTGGTCGCTGCGCCCGCTGCTGCACGACCTGGCCGCCGCCTACACGGCACGGTGCGGGGGAGCGGAACCGGCGTGGCAGCCGCTGCCGGTGCAGTACGCCGACTACGCCGCCTGGCAGCAGGAACTGCTCGGCTCGGCGGACCAGCCGCAGAGCCTGCTGTCCCGGCAACTGGACTTCTGGCGCGAGGCACTGGCCGGCCTGCCGGAGGAACTCGAACTGCCGCTGGACCGGCCGCGCCCGGCCGCGCCGTCCTACCGCGGTGAGGTGCTGACCCACCGGATCGAGCCGGAGCTGCACCGCCGGCTCGCCGAGTTCGCCCGGAACCACGATGCGACCCTCTTCATGGTCGTGCAGGCCGCACTGGCCGGGCTGCTCAGCCGCCTCGGCGCCGGCACCGACATCCCGCTCGGCACTCCGGTGGCCGGCCGTACCGACGAGGCGCTGGAGGACCTGGTCGGCTTCTTCGTCAACACCCTGGTGCTGCGCACCGACGTCTCCGGCGACCCGGGCTTCCGCGAACTCGTCGACCGGGTCCGGGCCTTCGACCTGGACGCCTACGCACACCAGGACCTGCCGTTCGAGCGCTTGGTGGAGGAGCTCAACCCGGACCGCTCACTCTCCCGCCACCCGCTCTTCCAGGTCCTCCTGCTGCTGCAGAACAACGCGGCGAGCCGTCCGGACTTCCCCGGTCTGCGCGCCGAGGTCGAGGTGATCGACCTGGACGTCGCCAAGTTCGACCTGATCGTGGAGCTTGCCGAGCGCCACGGAGCGGACGGCGCGCCGGACGGCATCGGCGTCACCATGAAGTACGCCACCGACGTGCTGGACCGGGAGACCGTGGCGGCACTGACAGAACGCCTGTTCGCCTTCATGTCCGCTGCTCTGGACCGGCCCGAGGTACCGCTGGGGCGCCTGGAGGTCCTTTCGGCGGACGAGCGCCGGGCCCTGCTCGGCAGCTGGAACGGCCGGCCCGCGGAGTACCCGGCCGACTCGGCGCTGCACGAGTTGTTCGAGCGTCAGGCGCGGCGGACCCCGGCGTCGACCGCGCTCGTCTTCGGCGAACAACGCGTCGAATACGCGGAGTTGGAGGACCGCGCGAACCGGCTCGGCCACCACCTGGTGCGGTCCGGCGTGCGCCGCGGCGACGTGGTCGGCGTCCACCTGGAGCGCGGCATCGACATGGTGGTGGCCCTGCTCGCCGTGCTCAAGGCCGGCGGCGCCTACACCGTACTCGACCCGGACTTCCCGGCGGAGCGCGTCGCGCAACTGGTCGACCGGGTCGGCGCGAAACTGGTGCTGAGCCGCGCGACGGCGGACGGACGGCCTGCCTGGCCCGGCCGCACGGTGGTCTGCGTGGACGCCGACGCCGAGACGATCGCGGCGCGGCCCGCGCACGGTCTCGGTCCCGTCGCCGGTCCCGACGACGCGGCGTGCGTGATGTTCACCTCCGGCTCCACCGGACTTCCGAAGGGCGTCGTCGCCCCGCACCGGGCGATCGTCGGGACGCTGCTGGGGCAGGACTTCGCCGAGTTCGGCCCCGACCACGTGTGGTTGCAGTGCGCCCCCGTCTCCTGGGACGCCTTCGCGATGGAGCTCTACGGCCCGCTGCTCTCCGGCGGCACCTGCGTGCTGCAACCCGGCCAGCGCCCCGAACCCGCCACCATCGCCGCCCTGATCGCCGCGCAGGGCGTCACCTCCGTCTTCTTCTCGGCCAGCCTGCTCAACTTCATGCTCGACGAGTACCCGGCGGTCTTCAGCACGCTCACCCAGGTCACCACCGGCGGCGAGGCGGCCTCCCCGGCCCACGTGCTGCGGCTCGTACGGGAGTTCCCGAGGCTGCGGGTGGTGAACGGCTACGGCCCGGCGGAAGCGATGATCTTCGCCGTCACGCACCCGATCACCGCAGCGGACCGGGGCCGCCCCGCCATCCCGATCGGCCGGCCGCTGAACAACGAACAGTCCTGGGTGCTGGACGAGGCGCTGCGGCTGGTGCCCCCCGGAGTGGCCGGCGAGCTGTACCTGTCCGGTACCGGGCTGGCACACGGCTACACCGGTCAGCCCGGGCTGACCGCCGAGCGGTTCCTCGCCTGCCCATTCGGCGGACCGGGCACCCGCATGTACCGCACCGGCGACCTGGCCCGGCGGCGCGCAGACGGCACCCTGGAGTACCTGGGCCGGGCCGACGACCAGGTGAAGATCCGCGGCTTCCGCATCGAGCCCGGCGAGGTGCGGGCCGCGCTGGACGCCTACCCGGGCCTGGTCCGCTCGGCGGTGGTGGTGCGCGAGGACCGGCCCGGCGACAAACGACTGGTCGCCTACGCCGTCGGCGGTACGGGAACCGACCCCAGGGCCGTACGCGCCTTCCTGGCCGAACGGCTGCCCGACCACCTGGTGCCCGCCGCCGTGGTGGTTCTGGACGCGCTGCCGATGACCCCGACCGGCAAGCTCGACCGCCGTGCCCTGCCCGCGCCCGAGCTCGATTCCGGCGCGGCCTACCGCGCGCCCGGCGACCCGGAGGAGGAACTGCTCTGCGGCCTGTTCGCCGAGATCCTCGGCCTGGACCGGGTCGGCGTGGACGACAGCTTCTTCGACCTCGGCGGGCACTCACTGCTGGCCGCCCGCCTGAGCGCCCGCACCCGCTCCGCCGCCGGCGTCGAGCTCTCCGTACGCGACCTGTTCGAAGCACCCACCGCGGGAGGCCTCGCTCCCCGCATCCGCAACGCCCAACGAGCCAGGAAGGCATCGTCCGTGATGGAGCGGCCGGAGGAGATCCCGCTGTCGTACGCCCAGCGGCGACTGTGGTTCCTCAACAAGATGGAGGGCCCGAACAGCACCTACAACGTGGCGCACACGATCCGGCTGCACGGCCGGCTCGACGTGGGCGCGCTGCACAGCGCCGTCTCCGACGTCGTCGGGCGGCACGAGGCGCTGCGCACGGTGATCCTGGAGATCGACGGCGAGCCGTACCAGCGGGTACTGCCGCCCGGGGTGGCGAGGCCGATGGTCACCACGCTGGAGACCGACGTCGCCGAACTGCCGCTGGAGCTGGACACCGCGTCCCGGCACGCCTTCGACCTGAAGGTGGAACTGCCGGTCCGGGCGCACATCTTCTCGATCGGCGCCGAGGAGCACGTACTGCTCCTGGTGATGCACCACATCGCGAGCGACGGCTGGTCACTGGGCCCGGTGATGCGCGACCTGGCGACCGCCTACACCGCGCGCTGCGACGGCGCCGAACCGCAGTGGGAGCCGCTGCCGGTCCAGTACGTGGACTACACCCTGTGGCAGCAGGACCTGTTGGGCTCGGCGGACGATCCGCAGAGCCTGCTCTACCAGCAGCTCTCCTACTGGCGCGAAGCGCTGGCCGACCTCCCGGAGGAGCTGCGGCTGCCGTCGGACCGCAGCCGTCCCGCCGTCCCGTCCTACCGCGGCCAGGTCACCACCGTCGGGCTCGGCCAGAACCTGCACCGGCGGCTGCTGGCCTTCGCCCGTGACAACCAGGCCACCCTGTTCATGGTCATGCAGGCGGCGCTCGCCGGCCTGCTGCACCGGCTCGGCGCCGGCACCGACATCCCCGTCGGCACGCCGACCGCCGGTCGCACCGACGACGCGCTGGAGGACCTGGTCGGGTTCTTCGTCAACACCCTGGTGCTGCGCTCGGACGTGTCCGGCGACCCGACCTTCCGCGAACTGGTGGCCCGGGTCAGGAACACCGACCTCGACGCCTACGCACACCAGGAGGTGCCGTTCGAGCGCCTGGTCGAAGAGCTCAACCCGGTCCGCACGCTCTCCCGCCATCCCCTGTTCCAGATCATGCTGGTGGTGCAGAACAACGCCGAGGCGAAGCTGCACCTGCCCGGCCTGGACGCGGAGATCAGCCCGGTCACCACCGGCACCGCGAAGTTCGACCTGACCCTCGGCTTCACCGAGACCTTCGGCTCCGACGGCGCCCCGGCGGGCCTGACCGCCATGGTCGAGTTCGCCACCGACCTGTTCGACCGCAGCTCGGTCGAGGTCATCCTGGACCGCCTGGTCCGCCTGCTGGAGGGGCAGCTCGACGAGCCGGACGTCCCGGTGAGCCGGCTGGAGGTGCTCTCCGCGGCCGAACGCCAGGCCCTGCTCGTGGACTGGAACGACACCGCCGTCGACTTCCCCGCCGACCTCTGCATCCACCAGCTGTTCGAGCAGCAGGCGGCCCGTACACCGGAGGCCACGGCGCTGGCGTTCCAGGACACCGAACTGACCTACGCCGAGGCCAACGCACGGTCCAACCGGCTGGCCCGGCATCTCGCGGAGGCGGGTCTCGGTCGTGGTGACGTGGTCGGGGTCTATCTGGAGCGCGGTATCGACCTGGTCGTCGCCGTGCTCGCCGTGCTCAAGGCGGGCGGCGCCTACACCATGCTCGATCCGGACTTCCCGGCCGAGCGGATCACGAGCGTACTGGCACACACCTCCGCCCGGCTGGTGGTCACCGCCGGGGAACACGCCGGGCGGTTGCCGGGCGGCCACCGGGAAGTGGACATCGCGGCGGACGCGGCACTGATCGAGGCGCGCTCCGCAGCCGACCTCGACCCGGTCGCCGGTCCGCACGACGCGGCGTGCGTCATGTTCACCTCCGGCTCCACCGGACTGCCGAAGGGGGTGCTGTCCCCGCACCGGGCGATCGTCGGGACACTGCTGGGGCAGGACTTCGCCGACTTCGACGAGGCGCAGGTGTGGTTGCAGTGCGCCCCCGTCTCCTGGGACGCCTTCGCACTGGAGCTCTTCGGCCCGCTGCTCTCCGGCGGCACCTGCGTGCTGCAACCCGGCCAGCGCCCCGAACCGGCGGCCATCGCCGCCCTGGTCGCCGAACGGGACGTTACCTCGCTTCACGTCTCGGCCAGCCTCCTGAACTTCCTGCTGGACGAATATCCGGCCGTCTTCACCGGTCTGCGTCAGGTGATGACCGGCGGCGAGGCCGCCTCGGTGGCCCACGTGATGCGACTGGTCGAGCGGTTCCCCGGACTGAAACTGATCAACGGCTATTCCCCCGCCGAGTCGATGATCTTCACCGTCTCGCACGAGATCACTCCGGCCGACGGCTCGCACCCCTCCATCCCGGTCGGCCGCCCGCTCGGCAACAAGCGCCTCTGGGTACTGGACGACGGCCTCGGGCTGGTCGCCCCCGGAGTCGCCGGTGAGCTCTACATGTCAGGTGTCGGCCTGGCGCACGGTTACGTCTCGCAGCCCGGCCTGACCGCTGAGCGGTTTGTCGCCTGCCCGTTCGGTGGTCCGGGTGAGCGGATGTACCGCACCGGCGATCTGGTGCGCTGGCGGGCCGATGGCACGCTGGAGTTTCTCGGCCGGGCCGATGACCAGGTGAAGATCCGTGGCTTCCGGGTCGAGCCCGCCGAGGTGCGGTCGGTCGTCGGTGGATTCCCCGGTGTGGTGCAGTCGGCTGTGGTGGTACGTGAGGACCGGCCGGGCGACAAACGACTGGTCGCCTACGTGGTGGCCGAGGCCGGGGCGCCGATCGACGCCTCCGCGGTGCGTGCCCACGTGGCCGGGCGGCTGCCGGAGTACATGGTGCCCTCCGCCGTCGTGGTCCTGGACGCACTCCCGCTCACACCGACCGGCAAGCTCGACCGCCGCGCCCTGCCCGCACCGGACTTCGCACCGCGCGAAGGCGGCCGACCGCCGCGCAACGCCAAGGAGGAACTGCTCTGCGGCCTGTTCGCCGAAATCCTCGGACTGGAATCGGTCGGCATCGACGACGACTTCTTCGACCTCGGCGGCCACTCACTGCTGGTCACCCGGCTCATCAGCCGGATCCGCCCGGTGCTCGGCGTGGAGATGGGCATCCGCGACCTGTTCCAGGCCCCGACCGTGGCCCGGCTCGGCGCGCTGGTCGAGCACGCCAACGGCGCCCGCCCGCCACTGCGCCCGGCCGCACGGCCGGAACGCCTGCCGCTCTCCTTCGCCCAGCGGCGCC
The DNA here is from genome assembly GCF_055590565.1 of Streptomyces sp. NPDC041814. Classification (NCBI taxonomy): domain Bacteria; kingdom Bacillati; phylum Actinomycetota; class Actinomycetes; order Kitasatosporales; family Streptomycetaceae; genus Streptomyces; species Streptomyces sp. NPDC041814. The sequence goes on from NZ_JBVJAM010000012.1 coordinate 247,194, forward strand.
TCTGGTTCCTCGGGCAGATGGAGGAGCAGACCGCCGCCTACAACGTGCCCGTCACCATGCGGCTGCGCGGAGCACTGGACACCGCGGCACTGCGGTCGGCGGTCACCGACGTCACTGCCCGGCACGAGGTCCTGCGCACGGTGTTCCAGGAGTGGGCCGGCGAACCGTACCAGCGGATCCTGGCACCCTCGGAGGTCGACCTGCCCTGGCTGGAAGCCGCCTGCACCGAGAAGGAACTGGCCGGCGTGCTGGCCCTTGCGGCGAACCAGAGCTTCGACCTCTCGGCCCGGCCGCCGCTGCGGGCGCACCTGTTCAGCCTCGGCGAGCAGGACCACGTGCTCTCCCTGGTGATGCACCACATCGCGAGCGACGGCTGGTCGCTGGACCCCCTGGTCCGCGACCTGGCCACCGCCTACGCCGCCCGCACCGGCACCGGCGAGGCCCCCGACTGGCAGCCGCTGCCGGTGCAGTACGCCGACTACACCCTGTGGCAGCAGGACCTGCTGGGCACGGCCGACGACCCGCAGAGCCTGCTCTCCCAGCAGCTCGCCCACTGGCGCGAAGCGCTGGCCGGCCTCCCGGAGGAGCTCGCGATCCCCACGGACCGGCCGCGCCCGGCCGCGCCGACCCAGCGCGGCGGCTCCGTCGCCGTACCGGTCGACCCCGAGCTGCACGACCGGCTGCTGGCCTTCGCCCGGTCGAACCAGAGCACGCTGTTCATGGTGCTCCAGGCCGGTCTGGCGGCGCTGCTCTCCCGGCTCGGCGGCGGCACCGACATCCCGCTCGGCACTCCGGTGGCCGGGCGCACCGACGAGGCGACCGACGACCTGGTGGGCTTCTTCGTCAACACCCTGGTCCTGCGCTCGGACGTGTCCGGCGACCCGACCTTCCGCGAACTCCTCGGCCGGGTCCGGGAAGCGGATCTGGACGCGTACGCCAACCAGGACGTGCCGTTCGAACGCCTGGTGGAGGAGCTCAACCCGGTCCGCACGCTCTCCCGCCACCCGCTGTTCCAGATCATGCTGGTGGTGCAGAACAACAGCGCCGCCCGGCTCGGAATGGCCGGCCTGGAGGCCGAACTGCTCGGCGCGGCCGTCGACAGCGTCAAGTTCGACCTGACCATCGCCGCCACCGAACAGCCCGCCACCGGCGCGCTCCAGTTCACCGTCGACTACGCCGCCGACCTCTTCGAGCAGTCCACCGTCCTCGACCTGACCAACCGTCTGATCCGCCTCCTGGACCGCGCGACAGCGGCACCCGGGACGCCGATGAGCCGACTCGACCTGCTGACCGGAGCCGAGCGCCGCACCCTGCTGGAACAGTGGAGCGGCGCACCGGCGCGGCACCCGGCCGACCGACCCGTGCACCAACTGGTCGAGGAGCAGGCGCAGGCACGGCCCCACGCGACCGCCCTCGTCTTCGGCGAGCAGCGCGTCGACTACGCGGAACTGGAGGAGCGCGCCAACCGGCTGGCCCGGCATCTCGCGGAGGCGGGTCTCGGTCGTGGTGACGTGGTCGGGGTCTATCTGGAGCGCGGTATCGACCTGGTCGTCGCCGTGCTCGCCGTGCTCAAGGCGGGCGGCGCCTACACCATGCTCGATCCGGACTTTCCGGCCGAGCGGATCACGAGCGTACTGGCACACACCGGAACACGCCTGGTGATCACCCGCGACGGCCTGTCCGGCCGCCTGCCCGGCGTCGCCGAGGTGGTCCTGGACCGCGACGCCGAGGCGATCGCGGCGCGGCCCGCGCACGGTCTCGGTCCGGTCGCCGGTCCGGACGACGCGGCGTGCGTGATGTTCACCTCCGGCTCCACCGGACTGCCGAAGGGAGTGGTCTCCCCGCACCGGGCGATCGTCGGGACGCTGCTGGGGCAGGACTTCGCGGAGCTCGGCCCCGGCCACGTGTGGTTGCAGTGTGCGCCGGTCTCCTGGGACGCCTTCGCACTGGAGCTCTTCGGCCCGCTGCTCTCCGGCGGCACCTGCGTGCTGCAACCCGGCCAGCGCCCCGAACCGGCAGTGATCGCGACCCTGGTCCGCGAACACGCGGTGACCACCATGCACGTCTCGGCCAGCCTGCTGAACTTCCTGCTGGACGAGTACCCGGCCGTCTTCACCGGTCTGCGTCAGGTGATGACCGGCGGCGAGGCCGCCTCGGTGGCCCACGTGATGCGACTGCTCCGGGACTTCCCCAGGATCCGGCTGGTCAACGGCTACTCACCGGCCGAGTCGATGATCTTCACGGTCGCGCACGAGATCACTCCGGCCGACGGCTCGCACCCCTCCATCCCGGTCGGCCGCGCGCTGAACGGCAAGCGGCTCTGGGTGCTGGACGACGGCCTCGGGCTGGTCGCGCCCGGCGTGGTGGGTGAGCTCTACATGTCGGGCGTCGGTCTGGCACATGGTTACGTTGCGCAGCCGGGTCTGACGGCTGAGCGGTTTGTGGCCTGTCCGTTCGGTGGTCCGGGTGAGCGGATGTACCGCACCGGTGATCTGGTGCGGTGGCGGGCCGATGGCACGCTGGAGTTCCTGGGCCGGGCCGATGACCAGGTGAAGATCCGTGGCTTCCGGGTCGAGCCCGCCGAGGTGCGGTCGGTCGTCGGTGGATTCCCCGGTGTGGTGCAGTCGGCTGTGGTGGTACGTGAGGACCGGCCGGGTGACAAACGACTGGTCGCCTACGTGGTGGCCGAGGCCGGAGGTCGGATCGATACGTCCGCGGTGCGTGCCCACGTGGCCGGGCGGCTGCCGGAGTACATGGTGCCCTCCGCCGTCGTGGTCCTGGACGCGCTGCCGATGACCCCGACCGGCAAGCTCGACCGCCGCGCCCTGCCCGCACCCGGCCCGACACCGCGCGAGACCGGCCGGGCACCCCGCGACGAGCGCGAGGAAAAGCTCTGCGGCCTGTTCGCCGAAATCCTCGGACTGGAATCGGTCGGCATCGACGACGACTTCTTCGACCTCGGCGGCCACTCACTGCTGGTCACCCGGCTCATCAGCCGAGTGCGCTCGGTGATGAGCGCCGAACTGACCATCAAGACCGTCTTCGAGTCTCCCACCGTCGCCACCCTGGTCACCCGCCTCGGCACCGCCGGCCGCGCCAGGCCCGCGCTGCGCGCCCGGTCGAAGGAGAAGAGCTCGTGATCCCGTTGTCCTACGCCCAGGCCCGGCTGTGGTTCCACGAGCAGGTCGAAGGGCGGAGCTCGGCCTACAACCTGCCCTACGCGCTGCGGCTGCGCGGCGACCTGGACGCCGCCGCGCTGCGGCACGCGCTCACGGACGTGATCGACCGGCACGAGGCGCTGCGCACCACGTACCAGGAGGTGGACGGCGAGCCACTGCAACACGTGCTCGCCGTCGGCGAGGCCCAGCCCGTCTGGACCACGTACGAGTGCGCCGAGGCGGAGCTGACCGCCGAGATCGCCGGCGCCTGCAACCTCGCCTTCGACCTGGCCGGCGAACTGCCGTTGCGCCCCCACCTCTTCCGGGTCGGCCCACAGGATCAGGTGCTGCTGCTGGTCATGCACCACATCGCCACCGACGGCTGGTCCCTGGGCCTGCTGGTCCGCGACCTGGCCACCGCCTACGCCGCCCGCACCGGCACCGGCGAGGCCCCCGACTGGGAACCGCTGCCGGTCCAGTACACCGACTACACCCTCTGGCAGCACGAGCTGCTCGGCGAGGCGGACGATCCGCAGAGCCCACTCGCCCAGCAACTCGCGTTCTGGCGCACGACCTTGGCCGGCCTGCCCGAGGAGATCCCGCTCCCGCTGGACCGGCCCCGCCCGGCCGCCCCCTCCTACAAGGGCACGGCCGTCGCCCAAACCAGCAGCCCCGAGCTGCACGCCCGGCTGCTCACCTTCGCCCGCGAGCGGCAAGCCACCGTCTTCATGGTGGTCCAGGCCGCCTTCGCGGCCCTGCTCAGCAGGCTCGGCGCGGGCACCGACATCGCGATCGGTACCGCCACCGCCGGCCGGACCGAGGAGGCGCTGGAGGACCTGGTCGGCTTCTTCGTCAACACCCTCGTGCTGCGCACCGACGTCTCCGGCGACCCGACCTTCCGCGCCCTGGTCGACCGGGTGAGGGAAGCGGACCTGGACGCCTACGCCAACCAGGATGTGCCGTTCGAGCGGCTGGTCGAAGAGCTCAACCCGAGCCGCAGCCTCTCCCGTCACCCACTGTTCCAAATCATGCTGCTGACCCAGCAGTCCACCGAAGGCTCCGGCCCGGAGTTCCCCGGACTGGCCGCCGTGCCGGTGCCGGTGGGCACCGACGCGGCGAAGTTCGACCTGACGCTGGCCATCAGCGAGAACCGGGCCGACGGCGCACCGGCCGGGCTCCGGCTGAACGCCGACTTCGCCACCGACCTGCTGGACCCCGGCTCGGTGCGACGGCTGCTGGACCAGCTGTTGCGGCTGCTGGACTCGGCACTGGCCGAACCCGGCCACCCCGTCAGCCGACTGGCGCTGCTCACCGACACCGAACACGAGGACCTGCTCAACCGCTGGCACGGTGTCAGCACCGACTCCGCCGACGGAGAGCTGGTGCACCAGGCCGTCGCCGCCCAGGCCCGCGCCACCCCGGACGCCCCCGCGGTGGAGTCCGGCGGCACCATCCTCGGCTACGCCGAACTCGACGCCCGCGCCAACCGGCTGGCCCACCACCTCATCGGCCTCGGCGCACGCCGGGGCACACGGGTGGGCGTCTGCCTGGACCGCGGTCCCGACCAGATCACCACCCTGCTCGCCGTGCTCAAGACCGGCGCCGCCTATCTGCCGCTCGACGCCACGCATCCGACCGAGCGGATCGCCTTCATGACCGAGGACGCCGGGCTCGCCGTCCTGGTGACGGACAGCCGGCTGGCAGTCCGGCTACCGAAGACCAACGCCACCGTACTGCGGCTGGACACCGCCCGCGCCGCCGTCGCGGCCCGGCCGGCCACAGCGCCCGCGGTCACCCTGACCGAGCGCGACGCGGCCTACGTGATCTACACCTCCGGCTCCACCGGCCGGCCGAAGGGCGTGGTCTGCGAGCACGGCGGCCTGCGCAACCTCACCGGCTGGCTGCGCCGCGACTACCGGCTCTCCCCGGCCGACCGCGCCAGCCAGCTCGCCACGGCGGGCTTCGACGGCTCGGTGCAGGAACTCTGGTCCGTGCTCTCGACCGGTGGCACCATCTGCCTGCCCGACCCGGGACTACTGGACGACGCCGAGGCCCTGGCCGCCTGGATCGCCGAGGCCCGGATCAGCGTCTGCTACATGCCGACGCCACGGCTGGAGGCCGTACTCGACGACCTGATGGCCGACCCCGGCACACTGCGGCTGGTGCAATGCGGCGGCGACACACTGCGCCGCCGGCCGCGCCGTGACACCCCGTTCCGGATGTCCAACCAGTACGGGCCCACTGAATTCACCGTCACCGCGACATCCGCCGACGTGGCGCCGGATCCGGCCCCCGGCGCGCCGCTGCCGGAGATCGGCCGGCCCACCGACAACAACCGGGCCTATGTACTGGACGAGCACCTGACACCGGTGCCCGTCGGCGCCACCGGCGAGCTCTACCTGGCAGGCCCCGGCCTGGCCCGCGGCTACCTGCACCGGCCGGACCTGACCGCCGAACGCTTCGTCGCCTGCCCCTTCGGCGAACCCGGCGAACGCATGTACCGCACCGGCGACCTGGTACGACGGCGGCCCGACGGCGCACTGGTCTACGGCGGCCGGGCCGACCACCAGGTCAAGATCCGCGGCCTGCGGATCGAGCTGGGCGAGATCGAAGCGGTGCTCACCCGCCACCCCGGCGTGGGCCAGGCCGCCGTGCGGGTGCACCAGGGACCGGGCGAACGCACGGACCTGATCGGCTACGTCGTCCCCTCGGCGGGCCCCGTCGATCCGGCGGACCTGCGCCGCCACGCGGCCGAGTGGCTCCCCGACTACATGGTCCCGGCAGCCTTCGTCCCCCTGGACGCGCTGCCGCTGACGCCCAACGGCAAGCTCGACCGCCCGGCGCTGCCCGCGCCCGAGCGGACCGGCGCCGAGACGGCGGCCCGGGAACCGCGCACCCACCGCGAACGGATCCTCTGCGAGATCTTCGCCCAGGTGCTGGCGGTGCCTTCGGTCGGCATCGACCACGACTTCTTCGCACTGGGCGGCCACTCACTGCTGGCCACCAGACTGGTCAGCCGGGTCCGCTCCGCGCTCGGCGTGCGGCTGGGTCTGCGGACCCTGTTCGAGACACCCACGGTCGCCGAGCTCGCCCGACGCCTGGACACGCCCGAGGAATCCGACGCGCTCGCCGTGCTGCTGCCGCTGCGCGCCGCCAAGAACCGCAGCCGGCCCCCTCTGTTCTGCGTGCACCCGGCGGCCGGGATCAGCTGGGTGTATACGGGCCTGCTGGCCCACCTCGGCCCGGAGCAGCCGCTGTACGGCCTGCAGTCCCGCGGCTTCACCGAACCGGGATCCGGACCGGCGAGCGTCGAGGAAATGGCGAAGGACTACCTGGCCGAGATCCGCCGTGTGCAGACGCACGGTCCGTACCGGTTGCTCGGCTGGTCCTACGGCGGAGCCGTGGCGCACACCATGGCCGCACAGTTGCAGGCCGCCGGCGAACAGGTGTCGCTACTGGCAGTACTGGACGGCTACCCGCCGGTCGCCGGGCGCGCCCGGCACTGGGATGCGGAGGACGGTGAAACCCTGGCCGCACTGCTCGACACCCTCGGCTACGGCCTGCCCGGCCACCGGGCGGGCCCGGCGACCCCGGCGCAGTACCGCGCGGCGGCCGCCGCCGCCGACGGCCCACTCGCCGGCCTGGACCCCGAACTGCTCACCGCCCTGCCCCGGGTCTTCGCCGCCAACCTCAACCTGCTGGCCGGCTTCGAACCGGGCCGCTTCGACGGTGACCTGCTGTTCTTCCGGGCCACCCGCGACCGGACGCCGGACACCCCCGCCCCACAGGCATGGCTGCCGCACCTCGGCGGCCGGCTCGACCTGCACGAGATCGACTGTGCCCATGCCGCGATGACCCGGCCCGAGCCGCTGGCTCGGATCGCGCGGGTGCTCGGCGACGCGCTCACCCCACACCACACCCCCAGGAGGTCCCCATGACGACGAACCCCGAACTCCTCCCGGTCGACGCAGGATCAGCAGTCCGCCTGGTGCGCCGCTTCTACGACCTGGTGGACAGCGGCGACGCCGACGGCGTGGCCGCGCTCTTCGCCCCCGACGCGCTCTACCGCCGCCCCGGCTATCCGCCGATGGTCGGCCCGGCCGGACTGCTCGGCTTCTACGGCCGCGACCGCACCATCCGGGCCGGCAACCACACGCTGACCAACGTCCTGGTGGACGGCGACTTCGTCGGCGTCTTCGGCGAGTTCCACGGAGTGCTGCACAGCGGCGACCCGGTGGACCTCCGGTTCGCCGACAGTTTCACCGTCCGCCCGGACGACCTGTTCGCCGACCGTGACACCTACTTCTTCGCGCCCCTCGTCTGATCCGGCCCACCCGCCCACCGAAACCCCGTCCCAAGGAGCCCACCATGACGATAAGCATCGACGCCCCCTCCGAGACCGCCGCCGCCCCCGAGTCGCGGGTTGTGCTCGACCCGGGCCACGGCGAGGCGTTCACCGAGCACATGATCAGCATGGACTGGACCGAGGGTGAAGGCTGGTCCGCACCGGAGATCACCCCGCTGCGGAACCTCTCCATCCACCCCGGCATGATCGGCCTCCACTACGGCCAGGTCGCCTTCGAGGGCCTGAAGGCACACCGCCGCGCCGACGGCGCGATGGGCGTCTGGCGGCCCGGTGACCACGCACTGCGGTTCCAGCGCTCCTGCCGTCGGATGGCCATGCCGGAGCTGCCGGTCGAAGCATTCGTCGCGGCGATCGACCAGCTCATCGACGCGGACGAGGGCAGCCTCTCCACCGACCCGTCGCACAGCATCTACATCCGGCCGATGATGTTCGGCACCGACACCTCGCTGATGCTGCGGCCGTCCCGCTCGTACCGTTTCCTGCTGATGGCCTTCGTCGCAGGCGGCTTCTTCGGCGACGACGTCGAGTCGGTCTCGGTCCTCGTCAGCCACGAGTACAGTCGCGCCTTCCCCGGAGGCACCGGCAACGTCAAGGTTGCCGGCAACTACGCGCCGTCCTTCCTCGCCCAGCGCGAGGCCGAGGCTGCGGGCTGCCAGCAGGTGGTCTGGCTGGACGCGCTGGAGGGCCGCTACCTGGAGGAGATGGGAGGAATGAACATGTTCCTGGTCCGCGGCCGGGGCGCGGACGCCGAGGTGGTGACGCCGCGCCTGACCGGCACCTTGCTCCCCGGCATCACCCGCGACACCATGCTCACACTGGCCCGCCGGCTCGGCTACCGGGCCGGCGAGGAGCGGATCTCGCTGGAGCAGTGGCGCGCGGAGTGCGCCTCGGGCACGATCACCGAGGTGTTCGCCTGCGGCACCGCCGCCGTGGTCACGCCGGTCGGCAGGGTCCACGACCGCGACGGCGACTGGACGATCGGCGACGGCAAGCCCGGACAGGTCACCATGGCGCTGCGCAAGGGCCTGACCGACCTGCACCACGGCCTGGCCGACGACCCGAACGGCTGGCTCCACGCCTGCGCCCGAAGCTGACCGCGGACGCCGTCTTCAGGCCGTTGCGAAGCATGGTTCGAGGCCGCACCCCTTCCTGAGAAGGAGTGCGGCCTGAGGCCGCGCCTGTCTGGATTGCGCTCGGAGGACCGGAGGGTTGGTGGTGCGCTGAGTTGGGTTCAAGAGAGCGCTACGACGAAGCCCTATGCGCACGAGGCGACATCACAGCCGTGGTGTCGCTGGTGAGTAGGACTGCGTATCCGTCGTGCTTTTGACTTGGGGTTGCGCTGGTCCTCGGTATGTAGCGTGTTTGCCCTGTGCGCGCTGCGTACTTTCTCCCTGAGCGGATTGTTGTCGTACGGGGAAGGCACAATCGGCGAATGTCTGAGATCTTCGTCGACCTGGGAAATGTTGATGCGTCCTCTGGTGTGCTGGTGCTCGGCATGGCCGGGTGGATCGAGTGGCGTGAGCTCGGTCGGTCCTTGTCCGAGCGCGCTAGGACGTGGCGGAGTCTGGGGGAGGCCATCTTCGTGAGTGGTTGTGACCGCCCGTTGATCGTGTGGGCGAGCACCTCTGTGTCTCCGTTCGACGAAGAGCGGACGGCGAGCCGGCCGACGGGCTCGCCGATGTCTCCTTTTGGGGCCGGTACGAGGACGAGGCACATGCGCAGTTCGGTGCGCGCGGTTGGCTGGACCTCCCGTGGCCGAGGCGGCCACACGCGCAGCGGAGCTCAATGCGTGGTGTGGTTGTCTTCATGGGTCTTGTGGTTTCGGTCGTTCCGCATATTGATGGGTACTGCTTTCGGTGTGTTGGTTGGGAGCATCCGGTTTATGCGGGTGCGGTTGGAGTCGGTGGTTGTTGGGTGTTCGGCGTTGAATGGGGCCGGGGTGACGATTCGATGAGGCATCGTGGTGAGTGTGCTGTCGGTCGGGTCTATTCGGTCATGCTCTGATGGTCTGCCAGTTTTTGTCGGTGGTGGTTCGGCGTTTTGATGTCAGTGGGTGAGTAGCGGGCTCTCTGCTGCTCTGTGGGTTGTTGTGGGTGGCTCGGTTGCTGTCAGGAATGCCGATCTGGTGCTGGCGTTTTTGGTGATGGTGCGGGTCAGTTTGTTGCCGGTCGGTACAGAGGGGTGGGCGTTGTTGCTGTTCACGGCCGTGCGGCGGGTGCCGGGGCGTTGCTTGTCGGAGGCGGGGCATGGCCTTCTACGGCATGGGTTTCAGGTGGTAGCGGATTCCTGTTGCGGTGAGGCGGAGTTGTTCGCCGTCCTGGACTGTGATGAGTGGGAAGAGCGGACTGTCGGCGGTACGGCCCTTGAGCTGTCCGTGAATGCCGGCGGCGCGTATGAGCTGGTGTGTCCAGGTGGGGAGTGGGTGGACCTGGCATCTGCGGTGGGCGGTGCTGTCGTGGACTTTGACAGCGGTTGCTGCTTCGTTGATGTCGATGCCGCGGACGAGCGCGAGCCGGGTGACGTCTGCCCCGGTGACCGCGTGGATGGTCAGCGCTGTTGCATGCAGGGGGTGTGCCACCGTGGCCAGCCGTGCGGCGAGGGCGTCCGTTGGTAAGTGGTGACGCTCTCGCGCGGGTGGTGCGTTGTTCGTTGTCGGGGCGAGTACGGGGGCGCCCTGGCACTGCGCGCGCTTTGGGCGGCCTGTCACCGTGCCGTTGGACGGTGCGGGTGGGGCGATCCACTGTCCGTCGTCCTTGATGTGCCGGTGGTGCCAGTGTCCCGTGTTTCTGGTGCTGGACGCTGAATGCCCGGTCTGGGTCAGCGCGTTCCGGGCTCGGGGGAGGGCGTCGATGAGGCGGTACGGGGTGGCTTCGAGGAGTGTTGTCAGGGCGGGGGTGACGGGGCGGTGCCACAGGAGGGTGAGGCGGATGCCGCACCGTTCCCGCAGGGCGAGGAGTTGTTGCTGGCGGGCGTGTGTGAGGCGGTCGGTGCGGCAGACGATGAGGTGTCCGATGTGGTGGGTGAGGATCCAGGTGGCGACGGCGTCCCAGGCCGGGCGCTGGGAGTCGGCCCACGTCCCGTACGTTTCTCCGCCTTGGGGGAGTCGTTTGCCCAGGGCATAGAGAAGGTCGTGGGCAAGGGCGGCGGGTGCGCCGTTGGCGGGGCTGGGGTCGACGGTCAGGCGTCCGAGGCCCGGGTGATGCGCGTGGTGAGCGGCGGTCGTCCAGTCGGGGTGGTCGTGCTTGTCGATGATGACGGTGACGGCTGGGAGACTGCCGGCTGTCATTACATGCCGCCGATTTTGCTGTAGACCCAGCGCACGAGGTCTTCGTCGACCTTATTGAGGTGCAGTTTCTTCATGCCGGCCAGGATGTGGGTGGTGATGTTGGCCCAGTTGCGGAAGCTGCCGTGGGCGGCCTGCTTGTCGATCGCGTCGATCAGCGCGGTGTCCACATCGGCCCAGACGGGATGGAAGGCGGGAATCGTCTCCCTCACTTCATCTTTGGACATGCGGGTGAACTCCTGCCAGATGAAGATCCGGGAGGCCAGCATCGGCTCGCGGCGCAGGACCTTGTAGCAGCCGTCGCCCCCGGCGAAGATCACCGCGATGTTGGTGCGCTTGTCGTCCCACAGGTGGCGCCAGAACTCGAACCCGGTCTTCTTCATCCACTGCGCCTCGTCACAGACCAGGACCCTGAATTCCTCGGCGAGTGCCTCTTTGAGGAGGGTGTCGAACTCGATCGGGCGGGCCGGCGGCTCACCGGGCAGTCCCAGTGCCTGGAAGAGACCGTGCCGGATGTCTCGCGGTGTCGGTCCGGCCCGCAGTTCCAGGCGGTGGGTGATGTCCGGGGCGAGGTGGCGCAGCGCGGAGTTCACCGACATCGTTTTGCCGGATCCGGCCGGCCCGTAAACGCACATCATGGCCTTGGCCTCGATGACGGCTTCGATGTTGTCCCGGGTGGTCAGGAGCGTTTCGGTGCCCACCAGTTGCGCCTGCTCCAGGCCCAGGAAGTGGTCTTCGCTCTCGTCGGGCAGCAGCCCGTAGTCCAGCTCAGTGATCATCGGCTCGGTCCTCATCAGGAGTGGGCGGGCGTGGCGGCCTCGGACGGGCCCAGGTGTCGGGCGCTGGGCCGTGCGGTACGAGATCGGGACGAGCCAGCGCACGGCGGTCCGTCTGCGCCGCCGCACCGAGCTCTTCTTCGGCCTGCGCGGCGGTCGAAGAGGTGAGCGCCCTGGGTGGGGCTGCGGTGGTGGAGGCTTCGAAGCGCCGGCGGCGCAGCTTCTCCGCGGCTTTCAGATCAGCCTTGAGCCGCCGGGCTGCTGTGCGGCCTGGACGGAGCGGATCTGCTCACGGCTCGCCGCGGCGGCCAGGAACGCCGAACCGAGATGGCGGCCGGTATCGGCGTCGAAGACTTCGATGGTGTCGTCGTGATGGGGCAGGTGCCGTACCGAGACTTTGGTGCCTGTGCGGCCGTTCATCCACGGGGCGAGGTAGTCGCGCCGGCGCCATCGCACCCCGCTGGTACTGATCGTGTACGTGCGCCCGTTGTCCTCCAGCGCGAACGTCGCCAGCTGCCCCGCGGACACATCCGTGAGCGGAGTCGCGTCGGCCTGCCACGCCTGGAGAGGGGTCTGCCCGTGCAGCGCGGACGGCTGGTGGCGGGTGTTCCACCAGGTCACCCAGTCCAGCAGCAGTCCCACGAACGCCTCGTACGTCAGGGGCGGGGCTTCGGGGTCGGCGGTGCGGCCACCGGTGAGTTTCTGCCGGCCGGTGTAGCGGGGGAGGAGATGAGGAACATCTCCTCCACCGCGTCGTTCAGCGCCTCGATCGTCCCTTTCAGGTGTGGGGTGTAGGCGGGGAGGTCGGTGACGGGGACGGCGAGCGCGCCCATCGCCGCGGTGACCGCCCGGCACAGGAACTCCTTGCCGCGGTCGACCCGGATCTGTCCCGGCAGTCCGCCGAGGGGGCCGAACGGTGCGCTGCGGGTGATCGCGATGCGCAGAGAGGCCAGCACCGCGTCCCGGCTCGGAGGATGTGCGGTGACGGCCACCCCGGTGATGGCCCTGGTGGCGCAGTCGATGAACCAGGTCACCCACGGAGTGGCCAGCTCACCCTCGACGTCCACCTCGACGGGTACGTGCTTGTGGTCGCCCTCCCATACCGCGTTGCGGTGTGTGGCCGGCCGCTGTCCGAACACGTCATGCGCGCGCCGGGCGGCTTCCCCGCTCCTGAGCCCGGCCCGCTCCCCGCGGGTCAGGTCCCGCCGGATCGCCCGGTGCAACGTGGACAGCGACGGCACTGGGGGCGCGTCCGGATCCTCGGCCGCCCGCTGCGCCAGCTCGGCATGGACCCGGGAGGCGTTCCCGCCCCACAGCGCCAGCAGCCGTCTCACCTCCGTGGTGACCGTGAAACGGGACGACTCCACCCGAGCGAGACGGCGATCCTTCCGGGCAGCGGCCAGCCACCGCCACACCGTCCGCTCCGACTTCCCCAACGCCTGTGCCACCAGGCGCACATGCGCGGCCGTCAGCTCTCCACGCCCGTCGAGATCCAGCAGCCGGGGCATGGCCGCAGCACGCCCCGACGCCGACGGGAACACAGCCATCGAGGCGTCCGCGGGAATCTCACCATGGCTTCCCCGCATGTACGGCCCCTCCCCTCTCTGCCGAGTCCGAGACGGCACCCAGCCGTCCTGGACCCAGGTATCCCAGCTCCTCGGCACCGGGCTGACCGGAATCGGCAAACGGCTGACAGCGACCGTTGCCATCCGTTACGGCCGCGCCGTTGCGAAGCCGCGTCCGACCGCTGGAGCCGTCTGGCAGATCGCTCCGCATTCGACAGACCGACCGAGGCACTGGAATGCCACGGCATCATGGCTCGGCACGCCGTTGCTGCTCGGGTTCGCATCTCCGCTGGTCAGAGCAGGATGAAGGCCCTAGTGGGAGCGCGTGGAGAACGCGTTCGTCTGCAGCATCGTGTCCGGCGAGCAGCAGGGTGCTGGCGGTAATTACCAGTACCTTGGCCCGCCAGCGGCACAGTGCTTGTGGCAGCCCGGATTGGGCCGTAGGACTGTCAGTGGCATGTGGGAATCTTTGAGCATGACCTTCCGGGGGAAGTATTCATATCGAAGGCATTCCGACGCATATGGGCGGTGTTCCATGGGTGATGGGCGGACGATACGCGTACATCGCAAGGACCTGCCTTCCCCTGACGGATGCCGCTGGTGTGGCGATGACCAGGGCCATCACGGCTCACAGTGGGTAGCTTCGGTCGGCCTGCACACGTGGGAGGCGCCGACGCGTGAACAACGACTCAAGCGTATGAAGGTACGGCGCGCGGCACGTCAGGCTGGCAGCGCGACGTCTACCACAGATGCGGCCCCGCGTTCTGCGCGCGATCGATCAGGGAGTTGAAGATTGCTGAGAGCGCAGCGGGGATGCGGTCCTTACCAAGGTGCGCGGCGATGCCTACCATGAGGTCTTCCTTGTTCTGAGGTCCATCGTCCGAGCCGGCCTTGAACAAGCCCAGCAGCTGAGAGCTGAACTTTCCGGACCGCAGTGCCTCGATTTCCGCAGGCTGCCAAGCCCCGCGCTCGGTGTTCGGCTTCCACAGCGCGTTGGCCGTATCGGCCCAGTCGCCGTCGGTGAACAGGTCTTCGAGCTCGTTGGGGGAACCGAGGTAGAAGCACTCCTTGGTGGGGTCGAAGCCATGCTCTTTGAGCTTGGCGTCCCGGAAGACGTGCTTCTGGTTCGCACGGCTGTCCTTGTCGACGACGAACGCAACGTCGCGGCCGTGTTCCTTGAGGAACTTGGCAAATCGCAAGGCACCCTCATTGCTTCCCCCAGCCCACAGGCAGATACCAGCGGACTGAATGGGGTACCCGGCGTGCTTGCGGAACAAGATCGGGAACGCGGATGTTTCGGACACCCCCTCCACCGCGACGAAGAATCGCTCGTGTAGCAGAACACTGTTGCGGAACCCCAGCGTGGTCGCGATCGTCGACAGGTGGCGGCGCACATCAATGTCTGCGCTGTCCTCGCTCAGGACTTCCGCCCGAACCTGCCCCTCGTGGGTGCGTAGGTGCACCACGGACGAGATGTCGACTCCGTCGATCAGGTTGAGTGAGTGCGTCGCCACAATGACGCGCGCGTTCGGCCGTGACGACTGCAACTGGATCAATGCCATGATCCGCCGCTGGTGGGAGTAGTCCAGGTGGGTGTCAGGCTCGTCGTAAACGAACACGACATCCGAGGCAGGTCCTTCCTGCGCCTGGTCCTGTCCCAGGTCGTTGCTGCTTTCCCACAAGGCCAGCGAGATACGGCGCGAGCGACCAGTCCCGGCCGACGAGAGCGGAAACCGCCTCCCCTGCGAGTCCACAATGTTCAGTTCCACCCCGACTAGCGCAGGACGCACCTGCACCTGAGGGTCCAGTTCCACCGAAGGCAGGGCACACCGCTGCGCGATGTGCCCGCGGATGCTGTCGATGTCGGGTGTCAGCGACTCGGCAAGATAGCCCTCAAGATCCGCCACTCGCTTAGCCACCTCATCGGCGCGCGTGTACTCGCGCAGCCGGGAGTTGAGCAGACTCTGGACCACAGCCTCAGGCGCCTGGACCGAGTCGCCCTTGAAATACACCATGGACGGCATCGCAGCAGCTACCTCGGAGTCCGCCGCCACCCACGCATCGACCTGCTCCATCCGCTGGGCCAACTCCCGGAGGGGCTGCTCCCAACTGTTCCGCGCATTCAACTGCCCGACGGGCTCGACCCCGTGGGTGGCTGCGAGTTCCTTAAGGCCCGCCAGCTTCACCGCTTCCAAGTCGCGTAGCTCAGGGATCCGGCAGACGCGGCGGCGGATCTCCAGGAACGCACCCGCTTCCGGGCGGAAGCGACGGCGAATCTGTACCCGCTCAGGCAGGGCGAAATGTTGCTGCTCGTTGGCGCTGAGGGTGAAATCGCCCATCACGGTGGTCTGAGGCACCCGCGCGTGCGGCGCGACCGCGTCCTCGCTGTGCACCGGTTCTTGCACGACCCCATCGCTGACATAGGTGAGATCGCGCTCGCTCAGCGCAGTCCCATGAAGCAGGAAGTTCAGCGCGTCCAGCAGAGCGCTCTTCCCACCCTCGTTCTGACCGGTCAGAACCGTCTGCGGCAGGACAGGAACATTGGTGATGTTCGCCAGGCAGCGGAAGCCCTCAACAGAAACGGAGCAGATCTGCACGCATGCCTCGACTCGACAACGATGGAGCGGTTTTGGAACAACTACCGGGCTGTCAGCCCGAAATCAAACGGTACCGATATCGGCCCTTCACGAACTGGGCTAGGTAACCGCCCTTACTGGAGGACATCATCAACGCCACGTGCACCTCTGCGGGCACGTTCTCGTAGCGATACAACCCTCCACTGTGAAAGGCGACCTCAAGCACACGCTCCGCCTGGTCGTAGCCCACCGATCGGAGGTTGGAGGAGCGGACCGGCTCATGCAACAAGGCGCCTCCTACAGCTAACGTGCCGGGCGTTGCACGATTGACCGAAATGATAGCGCGGTACTCGGCTGTGCCAGCGAGGTTCCGAAGCCTCTCGTTCTCGTAGAACAGCGGGGCTGCCCAGACCTGCACCTCACCGCTTGAGAACCAGCAGTACAGTCCGTCTCCACCCCTACGCCGCCCACTCCAGCCCCAAGCTGGCGAGGGTGGTGAGTTGGTCGTCGCTCAGTCGGTCGCGCCGGCACTTGTGGTTGCTGAGAAATACGCCCAGGCGCACCGACGTCCCGTCCGGC
>NZ_JBVJAM010000013.1:0-237417 GCF_055590565.1 Streptomyces sp. NPDC041814
CGGTCGGCGGCTACTGGCCCGGCGACCCCGACGGCAGCACCGCCTTCCCCAACCAGCTCGTCGTCGACCACGTCCGCGTCACCACCAGCGACAGCCAGCCCCCCGCCACGGGCGGCCGGATCACCGGGCTCGCCGGGAAGTGTGTGGACGTCGCCGCCGCCAACACCGCGAACGGCACCCCGGTCCAGCTCTACGACTGCAACGGCACCGCCGCCCAGCAGTGGACCGTGGGCTCGGACGGCACGATCCGGGCGCTCGGCAAGTGCCTCGACGTGGCCTCCGGCGGCACGGCGGACGGCACCCCGGTCCAGCTCTGGGACTGCAACGGTTCGGCCGCGCAGAAGTGGGCCGTCAGCGGGGCCCGCGACATCGTGAACCCCCAGGCGAACAAGTGCCTGGACGTCACGGGCAACAACTCCGCCAACGGCACCCGGCTGCAGATCTGGACCTGCGCGGGAACGGCCAACCAGAAGTGGACGGTCAACGGCTGACCGGCCCGGCCCTCCGGCGCCCCGGGCGCCCATGATTGGCTGGGGGCATGATCGATGCCTTCCTCGCCGGTGACCTGACCGACATCGAGGCGGCGGTCCGCGCAGCGGCCGCCGCCGAGATCATGCCCCGCTACCGGCAGCTCGCCGCCCACGAGGTGGTCGAGAAGAACGGCCCGCACGACCTCGTCACCGTCGCGGACCGGCGTGCCGAGGAACACCTCACCGCCTCCCTCGTGCGGCTCCTGCCCGGCTCGGTCGTCGTCGGCGAGGAGGCCGTCCACGCCGACCCGAAGGTGTACGAGGCGCTGGGCGGCGAGGCGCCCGTATGGATAGTGGACCCGGTCGACGGCACCCGCCAGTTCGTGCGCGGCGAGCCCGGCTTCTGCACCCTGGTCGCCCTCGCCCACCGCGGCGAGCTGCTGGCCTCCTGGACGTACGCGCCGGTTCCCGACGAGATGGCCGTCGCGGTCCGGGGCCGGGGGGCGACCCTCGACGGCGCCGAGATCCGGTCGGGCTCGCCCGCCCCCGGTGCCGTACTGAACGTGGCGATGTCGCACCCCGACTACACCACCGACGAGCAGAAGCGCGCCCTCCGGGGCCTGTACACCGAAGGGTTCGCCGCCCTGCGGCCCTGCGGCTCGGCCGGCCTCGAATACCTGGCCGTCGCCCGTGGTGAGGTCGACGCCCTGGTCTACGACTGGGAGTACGCCTGGGACCACGCGGCGGGGCTCCTGCTGGTCGCCGAGGCGGGCGGCGCGCAGGCCACGCTGTCCGGCGACCCGTTCCGCATCGCCGGGGGCAACGCCCTGCCCTTCACCGCCGCCCGCGACCGGGCGACCGCCGACCGCGTCCTGGCCGCGCTGCGCGCGGGCGCCTGACGACGGGCGGGCGCCGGGCAGGTCAGAGGTCCAGCGGCTCCCGGGGCAGCGCGATCCGCGAGGATCGATCCCGCTCAGGAGGCGGCCAGCACCTCGCGCACCTCGCGTACGAGCTCCGCGGCCGTCTCCACCGCCGCCGGGTCCAGACCCCGCAGTGCCGCGTCCACCCGGTCCGCGAAGCCGGGCGGGGTCCCGGGCAGGGCGGCGGTCGCCGCGAGCGCGCCCTTCTCGTTGAGGCACCAGGTGCGGTGGTGGGCGTGGAGCGACTGGGCGAGGACGCCGAAGGCCCGGGACAGGCAGAGCGAGACATGCAGCCGGTCGCCCGCCCGGGCGGACTTGCGGGCCGCCGCCACCGAGAAGTCCGCCTCCCAGGACGCATCGGCCAACGCCTTGCGCAGCGGCTCCGGGTAGACCGAGGTCTCCTCCTGAAGGGCCGTCAACTCGCCGCCCGGGTCGGACAGCACGCGCCCGAGCGCGACCTCGCCCGGGTACACGGGCGACCAGAAGCCCAGCGGATGGCCGGGCTGGATGCCCACCTCGTAGCGGCCCTCACGGCAGTCGGCCCAGACCGCCTCGACCCGGTCCGCGTCCCGCAGGATCCAGTCGACCTGGACGCCGTCCACCCGCAGCCAGCCCCCCGCGTTCACCCACGGCCCCCAGCCGCCGGGACCGGTCACCTCGACCGGGGAGCCCTGGAATACGGCGGCCAGCGCGGACAGGGCGGCGGTGTCCGGCGTACCGCGGTAGTACACGCCCAGGTCCCAGTCGGAGTCCGGGCGGTGGGTGCCCCGGGCCCGGCTGCCCCCGAGCAGGACGGCCCGGATACCGGGCACCTGGGTGAGCCGGGCGGCCATTGCGGAGCCGGCCGGGCCGGCGAGGTTCTCCGATGTCATCGGGCGAGGACACTACCCGCCCCCCGGCTGTCGGCGCCTGCGAATATCCTGGGGGCTCCGACCGTCGGCTGACAAAGGAGTCCGAAGGTGCCGTCGATGCTCGATGCGGTCGTGGTGGGCGCGGGCCCCAACGGACTGACCGCCGCAGTCGAACTGGCCCGCCGGGGCTTCGCCGTCCAGGTCTTCGAGGCCGGACCCGCGGTCGGCGGCGGGGCGCGTACGGAGGAGCTGACGCTCCCCGGCTTCCGGCACGACCCCTGCTCGGCGGTGCACCCCCTGGCCATAGGCTCCCCGGCCTTCGACACGATGCCCCTCGACCGGCACGGACTGGAATGGATCCAGCCCGACCTGGCCCTCGCGCACCCCTTCCCCGACGGCACCGCCGCCGTGCTCGCCGCTTCGGTGGGGGAGACGGCGATGTCGCTCGGCCCCGGGGACGCGGGCGCCTACCGACGCCTCCTCGCCCCCTACCTCGGCCACTGGGACGCCCTCGCCCAGGACTTCCTGCGCACCCCGTGGGACGGGCTGCCGCGCGACCCGTACCGCTGGGCGCGGTTCGGGCTCGACGCCATCCAGCCCGCCTCCCTGCTCTCCCGTCGCTTCCGGGGCGAGAAGGCGCGCGGCCTGCTCGCCGGTCTCGCCGCGCACGCCATCGCGCCCACGAACGGCCTCGCCACCGGCGGCATCGCCCTGCTCTTCGCGCTCGCCGCGCACGAGCGGGGCTGGCCCATTCCGCGTGGCGGCTCCCAGGCCATCTCCGACGCCCTCGCCTCGTACCTGCGGGAACTGGGCGGCACCATCACGACCGGTACGGAGGTCAAGCGCCTGGACGAACTGCCGCCCGCCCGCGCCTACGTCTTCGACACCTCCCCGGCCGCCCTCGCCCGGATCGCCGGACTCGGCCGCGCCTACCAGGGGTACCGCTACGGCGCATCCTGCTTCAAGATCGACTACGCGCTGTCGGGCCCGGTGCCCTGGACCGCCGAGGAGCCCCGCCGGGCCGGCACCGTGCACATCGGCCCCACCGCCGGGGAGATCGACGACGCCCTGCACCGGGCGGTCGACGGCCGCGACCCCCGCGTCCCCTTCCTGATCACCGCGCAGTCCAGCCTGGTCGACCCCTCCCGCGCCCCGGAGGGCAAGCACGTCTTCTGGGTGTACGGGCACGTCCCGGCGGGCTGGCAGGGCGACGCGACCGAGGTCATCGAACGCCAGCTGGAGCGGTTCGCCCCCGGCTTCCGCGACCTGGTCCTCGCCCGCGCGGTCGCCGGTCCGCCCGGCATCGCCGAGCGCAACGCGAACTACGTCGACGGGGACATCGCCTGCGGCGCCTTCGCCGGCCTCCAGACCGTCATCCGCCCCAAACTGGCCCGCGTCCCCTACGCCACCGCGCACCCGGCGGTCTTCCTCTGCTCCTCCGCGACCCCGCCCGGCCCCGGGGTGCACGGCATGTCCGGACACCACGCGGCCAAGGCGGTCTGGCGGCGACTGCGGCAGTCGGGGGAGCCGGGCCGCCGCCGCTGACGCGGATCAGCCGCGCCCGCCCTGCCGCACCGTGCAGGTGTCGGTGTCCGCCGGGCACCAGTGCGTACGCCCGCCGACCAGGTGGAGTTCGAGGTCGGCGTCCCGCATGCCGTGGTCGTCCAGCGCCTCGCGCAGCGCGGTCGGCGCGGGCTGCGGCGGCAGGCCCAGCACGCCGATGACGACGACACCGTTGCGCGCCTCCACGGACGCGATCTGCCACTTCCCGGTCGCCGCCCACCGCTCGGCGACCGGCCGGGCGTCGGCGGCCAGCAGGCGGTCGTGGGCGACCCGGATCGTGCCGGTGGTGAGCGGTACGGCGACCAGGACGACGACACAGGCCACCGCCACGAGCGTCCAGCCCCGGAACTGCCCGACCCGCATGTCCGCCCGTTCGGCGCCCGCCCGGACGCCGTACAAGAGGAAGACCACGGTGCCGGTGGCGACGATCGCGGCCACGTTGGTCGCGAACAGGAGCGCGGACTCCCCGGCGTCGTGGTACCGGCGCACCGTCAGCAGCAGCCCCGTCACGGCCAGCGGCGGCACCAGGGAGATGGCGATGGCCACGCCCGGCAGGGTGTCCGAGATGTCGGCGCGCACCAGGGCGAACGCGCCGACCGTGCCGGTGGCCAGCGCGGCGAGCAGGTCGATCAGGCGCGGGCTGATCCGCGAGGACACCTGGCTGTTCGAGGCGAAGGCGTCCGGCGGGGCGGCGATCCACCCGAGCAGCATGCCGATGGCCACCACCGCCAGCGCGCCCCCGGTCACCAGCAGCAGACAGCGCACCACCTGACGGCGGCGGGCCAGCACCAGCGCCAGCGCGCAGCCCAGGATCGGCGTCATCAGCGGGGCGACGATCATCGCCCCGATCACCGTGGCCGTCGAGTCCCCGACCACCCCCGCGCTCGCGATGACCGCGGCCAGCACGAGCAGCCCCCAGAACCGCGTCGAGCCCGGACTGCGCAGCCCGCGCTCGATGAACAGCGCGCCGGTCATCCTCCGGACCGCGGCGGCGTCGACTCCCGCCATCTCCTCAGCTCCTCTCCAGGACGGGTCCGACGGCCGGCTCCCGCTCCCCGGCCGCCAGGAACTCCACCACCGCCAGCAGGAACAGCAGACAGAGCGCGATCCCGACGACGACCCAGCCCGTCGGGTGCGCCCACAGCAGGTAGACCACCAGCGCTCCCGCCACCAGCAGCCAGGTGAACCAGGCGCGGAAGCGGCGTACGAACGGGCCGACCGGACCGGTCCGCAGCCCCGCCCCGTCGGCCGTGGCCCGCACCGCGCCGATCCCGGACGTCCACAGCCCCCGGACGGTCGTCGCACGCCGCCCCGGACCGGTGAGCCAGGCCGCCGCCGCGACCACGACGCCCAGGGCCACCACCATCCGTACCGTCGTGCCCAGGAACCGGGTCATCGCGTCGTAGACCGCGCCCGCCGCCCCCTGCGACACCCCGGCGGGCAGCGCGTCCAGATAGACCGCCCTGAAGATCCGTAGCCCGATACCGAGCAGGCCCACGGCGAGCGCGGCGCCGAGGGCCCCCGCCACCAGCGAGCGCCGCCGCCGCACCGAGAGCAGCACGCCCCCGGCGATCAGCAGGACGGCGATCACGGCGAGCCAGTCGCCCAGGAACTGCAGGACCCGTACGTACGTCCTGACCTTGCCGATGTCCTCGGACCTGACCAGCGTGATGTCGGTGTGGACCTCCGGGATGTGCCCGGCCACCGCCATGCCCCGGTCCACCAACTGCTGCTTCACCTGGTCGATGACGGGGGCGAGGTCCAGCGTGACGGCGTCGTCGGTCAGTTCCACCGCACCGCCGCCCTTTCCGGTCAGCGCCTTGTCGACGGCCCGGTGCACCCGCCGGTTGCCCTCGGTCCACACCTTCTCGAAGGCGTCCGACGCGGCGACCGCGCGCGCCCGGTCGTGGACCAGACTCCGGACCGCGTCCTCCAGCGAACCGCCGAGGCGCCCGAGGGCCTTCTCCAGGCGGGGCCGGTCGTCCGGTGAGACCCCGGACAGCAGCGCGGACAGGTCGATCCGGGTCATGAGCGCGTCGGTCACCCGGTCGGCCACGGCGTCCTGGACGGCCGGGTCGGAGGCGAGCGGGGCGACCGTGGCCACGTAACGGTCGGTGTCCCCGACCTGGTCCGACGCCCACGCGGCGACGACGGACAGCGGGGCGAGCAGACAGCCGACGACGATGAGGAGGGCGGCGAGGAAGGACCGGCCCCGGTGCCGGGGAGGCCGGGCGCGCGCCTCCTCCAGCGCGGCCACCCGTTGCCGCAGGGCCTCGACCTCCGTGGCTGAGGAGCCGTCACTCGCCGTCGCGCCGCCGTCGTCCACCGCGCCTCCCGCCGGGTCCGGATGCCCTGACTGTCCAGGCAACGGCGACCGGCGGGCGCGCGCGAGCGGGGTTGCGCCGAACGGACACGCCGGCGCGTGGCACGGCCCGCTCGCGAGGGTGGCCGAGAAGTTGCTGGGAACCGGTTTGACCTGCGTAAACGTGGGTCGGGGCTGACTTGTAATGCCCGAGTAACGCCGTCCTCCTAGCGTGCGGGCTCCCCGTACCGTTCCTGGAGGAGCATCCCGATGCACCTGTCCCGATCGCCCCGGCGGAGAACCGCCGCATGGGCGGCAGCAGCGCTCACCGTCACGGGCCTGCTGATCGGCCCCCCGTCCGCGGCCGCCGCCGACGGCCCGACCGCCCAGGTCGACTCCGCCCTGCTGAAGGCCGTGGCCAAGGGCGGCGAGACGTCGTTCTTCGTCGTCCTCAAGGACAAGGCCGACCTCACGACCGCCAAGCGCAAGCACGGCCACGCCGCGCGGGCGAAGTCGGCGTTCGACGAGCTGAAGACGAAGGCCCACAAGAGCCAGCAGCCGCTGAACACCTTCCTCGACAAGGAGAAGGTCGGCCACCAGGACTTCTGGATCGCCAACGCGGTCAAGGTCACGGGGGACCAGGACCTCGTGGAGCAGCTCGCGAAGCGCTCGGACGTCGCGAGCATCGTCAAGGAGCAGCACTACAAGCTGGACGACATCGAGTCGAAGCCCACCGCGGCCGAGACGAAGACCGCGCTGAAGGCCGCCACCGAGGCCGCGGCGGCCGAGGAAGCCACCCCCGAGTGGGGCGTCAAGGACATCAAGGCCGACCGGGTCTGGGACGACTACCAGGACCGCGGCGAGGGCATCGTCATCGCCAACGTCGACTCCGGCGTCCAGTACGACCACCCGGACCTGGTCGACAACTACCGGGGCAACAACGGCGACGGCTCCTTCACGCACGACTACAACTGGTACGACGCCAGTGGTGAGTGCCCGACGAGCGCCCCCTGCGACAACAACGGCCACGGCACCCACACGATGGGCACCATGGTCGGCAAGGGCGGGGTCGGTGTCGCCCCGAACGCGACCTGGATCGCGGCCAAGGGCTGCGAGACGGACCAGTGCAACGACACCTCGCTGCTCATGGCCGGCCAGTGGATCCTCGCGCCGACCGACCACAACGGGCAGAACCCCCGCCCGGACCTCGCGCCGAACATCGTCAACAACTCGTGGGGCACCGACGACACGACGTCGACGTTCTACAAGGACATCGTCGAGGCGTGGAACTCCGCCGGCATCTTCGAGGCGTTCGCCGCCGGCAACGACGGTGACGGCGTCACCTGCTCCACGACCCACCCGCCGGGCGCGCAGGCCGCGACCTACGGTGTCGGGGCCTACGCCTCCACGGGCAAGATCGCGTCGTTCTCCGGCTTCGGTCCCTCGCTCGTCGACGGCTCGCAGAAGCCGAACATCTCGGCGCCCGGCGTCGACATCCGCTCCACCTGGCCGGGCAGCTCGTACAACACCATCTCCGGTACGTCGATGGCGACCCCGCACGTCGCCGGCGCGGTGGCCCTGCTGTGGTCCGCCGCCCCCTCGCTGATCGGTGACATCGACGCCACGCGCGCGCTGCTCAACGACGGCGCGATCGACGTGGACGACACGCACTGCGGCGGCACCGCCGACGCCAACAACGTCTGGGGCGAGGGCAAGCTCGACATCTTCGCCTCCGTCGACAAGGCCCCGCACACCGCGGCCACCGTCACCGGCACGGTCACCGACGCGGTCACCGGCAAGGCACTGACCGGCCTGAGCGTCAAGGCCACCGACGCCTCCGGCACCTCGCGCATCGTCAACACCGTCGCGGGCGGCGCCTACCGGCTCACGCTGGCCGAGGGCACGTACTCCTTCACCCTGAGCGGCTACGGCTACGCGCCGAAGACCGTCACCGGCGTCCAGGTCACCAAGGGCCAGGCCCTGACCCAGAACTTCACGCTCGACGCGGTCGCCTCGCACAAGGTCTCCGGCACCGTCTACGACGTCCAGGGCCGGCCGCTCTCCAAGGCCACGGTCACCGTCGACGGCTCCCCGCTCGCGGCTGTGAAGACCGACACCAGCGGTGCGTTCAGCCTGCCGGCGGTCGCCGAGGGCAGCTACACCCTGAGTGTGACGCCCAGCGCCCCGATCCTGTGCAACGGCGTCTACCGCGGCGCCCTCACCGTCGACGGCGACGAGACCGCCAAGGTGAACCTTCCGGCGCTGTCCGACGCCTACGGCAACACCTGCGCCCCGGCCACGTACTCCTGGATCAAGGGCACCACCAAGGTGGCGCTCACGGGTGACGAGGACGCCAAGACGATCGCGCTGCCCTTCCCGGTCAAGCACTACGGCGTCTCGTACACCACCGCGTCCGTCACCACGAACGGCCTGGTCAACTTCCTGGCACCGCGGATCGGCGACTACGCCAACACCGCGCTGCCCTCGGCAGCCCGCCCGAACGGCACCGTCGCGGTCCTCTGGGACGACCTGGTCCTGGACAAGAAGTCGTCCGTGCAGACCGCGGTCACCGGCTCGAAGGGCAACCGCTCCTTCGCCATCGTGTGGAACAACGCCGCCTACGCCGACGGCACCGCCGGCCGCGCCACCTTCGAGGCCGTCTTCGACGAGGCCACCGGCTCGGTGACCGTGCAGTACAACACCGTCCCGGACCACGGCGCCGGGGCGACCGTCGGCATCGAGAACCAGACCGGTACGGATGCCCTCCAGTACTCCTTCGACCAGCCGGTCATCACCGCCGGCTCGGCCGTTCACTTCGCGCAGGAAGACAAGTGATGAGAGCCCACAACTCGCGACGGGCCCTGCGGCTCGCCTCCGGACTGGTCGCCGCGGGTCTCGCGCTGACCGCCGCCCCGCACGCACTCGCCGCCGACTCCGGTTCCGGTTCGGGCTCGGGCATGCGCCTGACGAACGCCCAGGCCGCCAAGCTGGCCGAGCGCATGCAGCCGGACCTGTACGGGGACGCCGGGGCCACCGCCGATGCCGCCGCGACCGACACCGACACGGCGGGTGCGGACTCCGGCGCCTCCACCGAGGCGTCCGCGAACATCTCCGTCAAGGCCACGTCGACCATCGAGAACGTGCACGGCTACGCCACCACTATGCCGGTGGGCAACCAGCAGGGTGACTACTTCACCCTGCACAGCCTGGCCCACGTGACACGCACCGCCGCCGACGGCACCGAGCAGTGGACCCGCGCCACGGACGACCTGTACGCGGACTGGGGGATCAAGCCCCTGCGCGTGTGGGAGAAGGAGCTCTACCCGCCGCACGTGCAGATGGGCTACAACGCGGTCAGCCCCTTCACGCCCGACTCGGACCAGGGCTACGACACCGGCGACCTCACCGGTGACGGCGTGCCCGACGTGGTCTTCTCGGCCAACGTCGGCATGGTCCCGCCCTCCGGTGTGACCATCCCGGGCACCACGATGACCTCCGGCACCATGGTGACGGTCCTCGACGGCACGACCGGCAAGACGGTCTGGTCGAAGTACTACCTGTACGCGAGCCAGGTCAAGATCGTCGACGGTGCGCTGCTCGTCGCCGACTCGCCCAAGTACAACGGGAAGGCCCCCGCGGACAGCACGGCGAAGCTCACCAGCACCCGCTTCTCGTACGCGGACGGCAAGCTCACGGAGTCCAGCACCTGGACGTACGACTCCGGTGAGACGGCCCCGGCCAGCTGGGGCGCCCTCCAGGACCTCGGTGCCGGCAAGGTCGCCGTCGCGTGGAACCTGCGCAAGACGTCCACCCACGCTTCCCGGGGCAGGGCACTCGTCCTCGACATGAACGACGGCGCGGTCCAGTGGCAGACGGACAGCTCGCTGTACGTCCGCCAGCTGCGCGTGGACGAGGGCCGCGGGCAGCTCGTCGCCGTGGAACAGGCCGACTTCACCGACGAGATGCGCTACGAGCTTGCCGCGTACGACCTCGCCGACGGCCGCCGGACCACGCTCGACACCCGCTTCAACGTGGTGCCCACCGCCCTGGCGGTCGGGAATCTGAGCGGCAGCGGGGACGCCGAGTACGCCGTCTCCGAGTCCTCGCTGACGGACTCGATGTTCGTGAACGCGAGCACGATCCGCGTCCTGGACGGGGACGACCCCGAGACCCCGCTGTGGCAGCACACCACCAAGCGCGACGCCTCCAACGGACACGACGGCCCCAGCACCTGGCGGCTCGACGTGGTCGGCAAGAAGCTGGTCGCGGCAGGTAAGGACGACGCGGAGACCGGTACCGCCGCCAACATCAACCGGTACGCGTCCCTGACCGTCTTCTCCGGGAAGGGCAAGGTCGCCTGGCAGACGAAGGGCGCCACCGCGTCGCCCACGTTCCAGGACATCTTCGAGGACAAGAACGGCCGGCACATCCGGGTGGTCGACGCCGACCAGAACGTCCGGACCTACGCGTTCAAGGACGGCAGCCAGGAGCAGCTGACGCCGCTTCAGGGCGACATGGCGTACGGCAAGTCGCTGGACATCGACGGGGACAAGAAGGACGACTTCGTAGAGGGCGGCACCTCCCACGGCATCTGGGCCTACTCCGGCACCTCGCTGCTCGACGGCAAGCCGAAGACGCTGTGGCAGACCACGCTGCCGGGCTCGGTCCACGCCATCGAGACCGCCGACGTCACCGGGGACGCGACCCCGGAGATCGTCGTCGCCACGGACGGCGCGGTCGTCGTGCTCGACTCGCGCACCGGCGCGATCCTGCACACCATCGACGGCGGCGGCCAGTACGTCCGTTCCGTGACGCTCGCGGACGTCGACGGGGACAAGAAGTCCGACATTCTCGTCCCGACCGACCAGCTGCGTGTCTACAAGGGCGACGGCACCGCGCTGTGGACCTACGCCGCACCGGCGGACGCGGGCGACGTGCAGTTCTCCGACCCCTCGACGGGTGACGGCAAGGTGTACGTGCAGTACACCAGCAAGAACTCCTTCGCCCTGGACACCCCCGCCATGCGGGCCGTCCAGCTCGACGCCAAGACCGGTGCGCTCGGCTGGGCCGCGGCTCCGAAGGCTCCCGCCAAGGCCCAGGACGGCAAGGTGCGCGCCGGCATCCTCGACCACGCGGTGTACGCCTCGCCCGCCATCCCGTACGCGGACGGCCACGCGGTCGTCTACACGTGGGTTGTCTGGGCGCCCTCCGGGCTCTCCGGAACCGACGCGTTCAGCCCGTACGACGTCGTGGAGATCCGCGACGGCCGCACCGGAGAGGTGCTGCACACCGCGATCACGGGCGGTCTGTACACGCACGGCAACTACTTCGACGGCGATGGCGTCCTGCTGGAGTCCAGCACCGCCGCGTTCTACTCCTTCGGTGCCGACGGGGACGCGGACAACCGTGTGTTCATGATCCCGCCGACCCAGGGAGCGACCTGGATCACCGCCCCGAACGGCGACAAGGTGATCCTCTCCGCCTGCCCGGGT
The DNA here is from genome assembly GCF_055590565.1 of Streptomyces sp. NPDC041814. Classification (NCBI taxonomy): domain Bacteria; kingdom Bacillati; phylum Actinomycetota; class Actinomycetes; order Kitasatosporales; family Streptomycetaceae; genus Streptomyces; species Streptomyces sp. NPDC041814. The sequence goes on from NZ_JBVJAM010000013.1 coordinate 11,599, forward strand.
GGGCTCTACCTCTGGGACCCGGCCGTGGTGACCGGCGACGAGCAGTACCCGGACTTTCTCGGCGCGGCCCCCAGCGCCGGTGGCGCCCGCAATTACACCACCGGTGACTTCGACGGCGACGGGGCCGAAGAGGCCGTCATGCTCAATTTCGACGAGCGCGGCTACAACCAGGCGGCCGAGCTCATCGGAGGCGGCTACTCGGTGCCGAACCTGTACACGCACTACACGATCGCCCTCAAGTTCTCCTGAGCCCAGGCGGTCACCCCGTTTCGTGAACCCCTCCGGCAGCCGCCGGAGGGGTTCACGGCCTGTCCGGTTACAGTGGGCGCCCTCATGAACGAGCGGCACACACACAGCACGAACCAGGCGCCACCCCTGGTGCACATACGCCTTTTCGGTGGATTCCGGGTGACTCGCGACGGCGGTCCGGCCCTGGCCGAGCGCTGGCCGAGGCAGACCGCGCAGTCCCTGGTGAAGCTGCTCGCCGTCGTACCCGGACACCGGCTCCACCGTGAACAGGTCATCGACGTCTGCTGGCCCGACGCGGACCCCCAGGCCGCCCAGGGCAGTCTGCGCGTCGCCCTGCACGCCGCCCGCCGGGCCCTCGAACCCGAGCTCGCCTCCCGCGCCACCTCCTCGTACCTCGTCTCCGAAGGCGGACTGCTCTACCTCGATCCCGCCCGCGTCCGCATCGACGCCGACCGCGCCGAGGAGAAGGCCCGGACCGCGCTCGCCACCGGCGGCGTGGACGACCTCCGCCGGGCCCTGGAGCGCTTCTCCGGCGAACTCCTCCCCGAGGACCGCTACGCCGACTGGGCCGAGGGCCGCCGCTCCCAGCTCGCCGACCTCAAGGAACGCCTGCTCCTCGCCCTGGCCGGCGCCCACCTCCGGGTGGACGAGGCTCAGGAGGCCGTCGCCCTCGCGGAACAGGTGCTGGCCGACAGTCCGGCCGAGGAGCTGGCCCACCGCCTGCTCATCGACGCCTACACCCGGCTCGGGCTGCGCCGCCGCGCGGTGCGCCAGTACCACGTCTGCCGGGCGGCCCTCGATGCCGAACTCGGCGTACGGCCCGGCCCGGAGACCGAGCGCCTGCACCGCGCCGCGCTCGCGGCCGAGCCCGCCGGTCCGCCGTCCGCGCCGTCCCTGCCAGCCTCGCTCCGCGTCCCCGCCGCCACCCCGCTGCGCGGCCGCGAGGACGTGCTCGGGCGGCTGCTCGCGGCGGACGGGCCCGCCGTCGTCACCGTGCTCACCGGGGAGGCGGGCGTCGGCAAGACCCGGCTGGTCGGCGAGGTGGCCCGGCAGGCCGCCGCCTCCGGCACCGCCGTCCTGTGGGGCGGCGGACACGACGCGGAGGGGCACACCCCGTACGGCGCCTTCGCCGAGGCCCTGGACGGCTGGCTCGCCGAACGCGACGAGGCGGAACGCGCCCGCGTCGGCGGCGAGTACCCCGAACTGGCGGCGTTCCTGCCCGCCCTCGGCAGGGTCCGCGCCGACTCCGAACGCAGCCCCGAGGAGGAGCGCGACCGCCTCTTCCGCGCCGCGGCCGCTCTGCTCGGCGAGCTGGCCACCGTACAGCCGGTACTGGTCGTGCTGGACGACCTGCACGCCGCGGACCTGGGCTCCTTCCAGCTGCTCAGCCACCTGGCCCGGCGGGCCGAGCGGACGGACGGCTGGCGGTTCCTCGTGACGTACCGGGAGGAGGAGATACCCGACGGCGATCCGCGCGGTGCCGGACTGTCGTCCCTGGTCCGCCAGGGCCTCGCCGTCCGCGAGGACGTGCCGCGCCTGGACCAGGCGGCGTGCCTCGCCGTCGTACGCGACACGGTCGGGCAGACGGCCGCCCCCGCCTCCGGCGCCACGGACCGGATCTGGGAACTCTCCCTCGGCAACCCGCTGTTCGCCGTCGAACTCGCCCACGGCATGGCGGACGGCGCCGGGACCGCCGCCCCGGACGGCGTCCGGCAGCTCGTCGCGGACCGGCTCGCGCGGCTCGACCCCGACGCCCGGAGAATTGTCGAGGCGCTCTCCGTGGCCGGACCGGAGACATCGTTGTCGGAACTGCTCGACGTCGCCGCGCACGGACTCCACCCCGTCGTCACCGGGGGCGCCGCCACCGACGCGCTGGAACGGGCCATGGACGCCTCGCTGATCGAGGAGCGGGACATCCTGGTCGGGGGCAGGCACGAGGCGGGCCTCACCTTCCGCCACCCCCTGGTCCGGCTCACCTGCTACGAGAAGCTCTCCGCCATCCGCCGCAGGCAGCTCCACGGTGCCTTCGCGCAGGCGGTGCTCCGCCGCCGCCCCGACGCCGTGGACACCCTGGCCTCGCACTTCACCCGCGCCGACGACCCGCGCGCCGCCGAGTACCTGCGCCGGGCAGCCGCCCGGGCAGCCGCCCTCTTCGCCAACGACACCGCCGACCGCTACTACCGCGACCTGGTCGCCCGGCTCGACGTGGACGCCGCCCGTGCCCGCCTCGCCCACAGCCAGGTGCTGCGCCGCATGGGCAACTTCGCCCAGGCGGCCGAGGTGCTGCGCCTCGCGCTCGACGAGTTCGTCCGGCGCGGCGACCACGAGGACATCGTGCTCGCCGCGGCCTGGCTGGCCGACACCCTCGGACGCACGGGCCTGCCCGACGCGGGCCGCCAAGTGCTCGCCGCGCACCCGGTCACCCCCGACACCGCCCCGGAGCCCGCCGCCGGGCACTACCTGGCCCAGGCCGTGTTGTGCCGCATCCAGGGACGGTACGGGGACGCCTACCCGGCCGCCCAGCAGGCGGTGGCCGCTGGGCAGCGGGTGGCCGGACGGGCCGGAGAAGGGCTGATGGCCCGGGCCCACTCGCTGCGCGCCAGCATCCTGGGCCTCAGCGGCCGGCTGGACGAGGCCCGTGAGGCGGCCGACCTCGCCCTGCCCCCGGCCGAGGCGTACGGCGACCCGACCCTCCTGGGCCAGGTCCTCTCGACGCTGCGGGAGAACGAGCGGCGCAGCGGCCAATTGCGGCGGGCGGTGGCCACCGGACAGCGGGCCCTCGACCTCGTCGAGCAGTCGGGCGACCTGGCCGGGGCCGCCTTCGAGCGCGCCAACCTCGCCGAACTGTGGCTGCTCCTGCGGGAGTTCGACACGGCGCGCACCCTCGCGGAGGCGGCGGTCGCGGGCGCCGAGCAGGACGACGCCTGGTGCCTTCCGTACACCCTGGCGGCCCTCGCCCTCGTCCGGATGCGCACCGGGGACGCCCCCGGCGCCGCCGCGCTGCTGGACCGTGCGCAGTCGTCGCCGGGTCTGGTGGACCGGCAGGCGGGCCACGAGGTGCGGGCGGCCCGTGCCGAACTCGCCCTGCGCGACGGGCTGCCCGGGCAGGCCCGGCGCGTCCTGGAGGGCCACGAGCGGGACGTGCCGGTGCTCGCGGCCTGGGCGGAGCTGCGCAGCGGCCGCCCGGAACCGGCGCGGCGGCTGGCCGCCGACGAGGTCGCCCGCGCCGCCCGCACAGGCGAACGGCTCGCCGAGGCGGACGCCCGGACGGTCCTCGCCCTGGCCCTGCACCGGCTCGGCGACGGTGAGGCCGCCCGGGAGGCGCTGACACGTGCCGACGACCTGGTCCGGGCCCTGCCCTACCCGGCGGGCGCGGCCCATGCGGCCGAGGCGCGGGCGCTCATGGAAACGGAGCCGGACGCCCGGTAGCGGGCGGTCCGGCTCCGTTCAGGGGTACTTACGCGGGCAGCCGCTCCAGCAGCCCCGCGAAGTCGGTGTCCGGTGCCAGGGTGCCGAAGGCGAGCCCCCGGTCCCCGGCCAGCCGCGAGGCGCAGAACGCATCCGCGACCGCCGTCGGCGCGTGCCGGACGAGCAGCGAGCCCTGGAGCACCAGCGCCGCGCGCTCGATGAGGCGCCGGGCCCGCAGCGGGGCGTCCTCGGTGAGGACCAGCTCGCCGCGCAGCTCCTGCCAGGCCGCGTCCAGCCGGCGGTCCGCCCCCGAGGCGGCCTCGACCTCGGTGCGGAAGGCTTCCAGCGACTCCGGCTCCCGGGCCAGCGCGCGCAGCAGGTCCAGCGCGTTCACATTGCCCGAGCCCTCCCAGATGCCGTTGAGCGGGGCCTCCCGGTACATGCGCGGCATGCCCGACTCCTCGACGTAGCCGTTGCCGCCGAGGCATTCCAGCGCCTCCGCGACCGCGACCGGCTGGCGCTTGCACACCCAGTACTTGGACACCGCCGTGGCCAGCCGCAGGAATGCCCGCTCCCCGGAGTCGCCGCGCCGGGCCCGGTCGGCGGCGCCCGCCAGCCGCAGCCCGAGCGTGGTCGCCGCCTCGGACTCGACCGCGAGGTCACCGATCACATTGCGCATCAGCGGCTGGTCGATCAGCTTGGTGCCGAACACCGAGCGGTACCGCACATGGTGGGCGGCCTGGGCGAGCGCGGCCCGGATGCCGGCGGCCGAGCCGATGACGCAGTCCAGACGGGTCATCGTCACCATGTCGATGATGGTGCGGACACCCTTGCCCTCCGCGCCGACGAGCCAGGCGACCGTGTCGTCGAACTCGGGCTCGCTGCTGGCGTTGGAGCGGTTGCCGAGCTTGTCCTTGAGCCGCTGGATGCGGAAGGTGTTGCGGCTGCCGTCCGGCAGGACACGCGGCACCAGGAAGCAGGAGAGACCACCCGGCGCCTGGGCGAGGACCAGGAAGAGGTCGTTCATCGGGGCGCTGGTGAACCACTTGTGCCCGCGCAGCCGCCAGGTCCCGTCGCCCGCCTCGGTGGCCGTGGTGGAGTTGGCGCGCACATCGGTGCCGCCCTGCTTCTCCGTCATGCCCATCCCGGCGAGCAGCCCCGGCTTCTCGGCCGGGGTGCGCAGCCCGGCCTCGTACACCCGGCCGGTCAGCAGCGGTTCGTACGTCTTCGCCAGGTCGGGGGCGTGGCGCAGGGCCGGGACGACGGCGTACGTCATGGAGACCGGGCAGAGGTGGCCCGCCTCCAGCGTCGACATCACCATGAAACCGGCCGCGCGCGCCACGTGGGCGCCGGGGCGCTCGTCCGCCCAGGCGGCGCCGGCCAGGCCCGCGCCCACCGAGGCGTTCATCAGGTGGTGGTAGGCGGGGTGGAAGTCGACCTCGTCCACGCGGTGGCCGTAGCGGTCGTGGGTGCGCAGCACGGGCTCGTTGGCGTTGGCCTGCTCGGCCCACTCCTGCGCCTGCGCGCTGCCGGCGAGACGGCCGAGGCGGTGCAGCTCCTCGGTGTGCCATTCGGCGCCCTCGCGGCGCAGGCCCTCCAGGAGCACCGCGTCGTCGGCCACGTCGTGCCCGGTCAACGGCGGTGCCTGATTGGTCACTTCGTGGGTCGCGGCGGTGGGGTTGCTGCGGGGCGGGACGGTCGTGGACACGGGAGCCTCCTGCGGGAAGGGGTACGCGGATCGGTCAGGGGCGCGGGGCGGGCGGGGCGCCCGCGCAGCGCAGGGCCATGGCGACGAGCTCGGTGAGCAGGGCCTCGGTGGTCTCCCCGTCACCGGCGCCGAGCGGGTCGACCAGGACCTCGCCGACCGCGCCGGTGAGCGCGGCGGCGGTGATCTCGCCGTTCTGCGCGGGCAGCAGGCCCTCCTCGATGCCCGCGTGGACCACCTCGGCGAACAGGGCGCGGTAGCGGCGGCGGTACTCCAGGCGTTCGGCGCCGACCGCCGGATCGGCCGGGGCGGCGAGCAGCGCGTAGGCCAGGCCCCGGTTCTCCAGGGCGCGGCGGGCGAAGACCTCGACGCCCCGGGCCAGCCGCTCGACCGGTGTCCCCGGCTCCCGCAGCACCGTGCCCAGCACCTCGACCTCGCGCCCGGCGGCCCGCCGGAACACCTCCACGGCCAGGGCCGCCTTGGACGAGAAGTGCTGGTAGACGGAGCCGGCCGCGATGCCGGCCGAGTCGGCGACGGCGGTGACCGACGCCTGCGACCAGCCGACCTCCGTGACCACCGAGGTGGCCGCGGCGATCAGATGCTCCCTGGCTGCTTCGAGCCGACTGATTTCGGCTGGGGTCTTGCGGTAGGCCATGAAAGAAGTGAACCATCATTCAGAGTTTCCCGCCATGGTCCGTTCGCACGGTCCGGCTCGTCAGGAGAACGTGATGCACCTCAGTACCCTGCTGGACAGCGCAGTCCGCTCGGCCGGCGACCACGAAGCGGTCGTCCACGGTGAGCAGCGGTGGTCCTACCGGGAATTCGCCGACGCGGCCCGCCGTGCCGCGACCGTGCTGCGGGTGGCCGGGCTGCGCCCCGGCGACCGGCTGGCCGTGATGACGTACAACACCCCGGCCTTCCTGTTCGCCGCGTTCGGCGCCTGGTACGCGGGTGCCACCCTGGTCCCCGTCAACCACAAGCTCCAGACCGCCGAGGTGGCCCGCCAGCTGGCTCACTGCGGGGCCCGGATCGCCGTGGTCGACGCGGAGATCGGCGAGCGCGCCACCGCCGCCGACGCCGAGGTGACCTGGCTGGTCAGCCACCCCGACGCGGGGCCGGGCGCGCTGCCCGCCGACGCGTTCGAGGCACGGATTGCGGCCGCCGAACCGTACGCCGGGGAGCCGGGGCCGGACGACGAGGTCGCGCAGATCCTGTACACCTCGGGCACCTCCGGCACCCCCAAGGGCTGCGTCCACACCCACCGGACGGTGGCCCTCACGGCCGCGTACACCGCCGCCGCCATCCCGCTGCGCCGCGACGAGCGCTTCCTGATCTGCATGCCCGTCTGGCATGCGTCCCCGCTCAACAACTGGGTGATGGGCACGCTGCTGACCCGCGGCACGCTGGTGCTCCAGCGCGAGTACGAGCCCCGGGGCATGCTGGAGGTCATCCAGCGCGAACGCGTCACCGCGATGTTCGCCGCCCCGATCGCGCTGATCGCACCGACCCAGGCGGTCCCCGACTTCGCCTCGTACGACCTCTCGTCCGTGCGGGCCTGGATCTACGGCGCGGGACCGCTCGACGCGGACACTGCCCGCCGCCTCATGAAGGCGTACGGCTCCGAGGACTTCCACCAGGTGTACGGGATGAGCGAGACGGGCCCCGTCGGTGCCTCGCTCCCGCCCGCCGACCAGGTCGCCAAGGCCGGTGCGATCGGCAGGGGCGGCATGCCCGGGGTCGAGCTGAGGGTCGTGCGCCAGGACGGCGCGGACGCGGGGGCGGGGGAGACCGGTGAGATCTGGCTGCGCTCCGACACCCGCATGGTGGGCTACCTGGACGACGAGAAGGCCACCGCCGAGGCGTTCGCGGGCGACTGGTACCGCAGCGGTGACCTGGGCCGGGTGGACGAGGACGGGTTCGTCACGGTCGTGGACCGGATGAAGGACGTGATCATCACCGGCGGCGAGAACGTCGCCTCGCAGGAGGTGGAGGGCGCCCTGCGCGGCCACCCGGACGTCCTGGACGTCGCCGTGGTCGGCCGTCCCCACCCCCAGTGGGGCGAGACCGTGGTCGCCGTGGTCGTCCCGCGCGAGGGTGCCGCGCTCGATCTGGAGGGCGTTCGCGCCTGGCTGGAGACCCGGATCGCCCGCTACAAGGTGCCCCGCGAACTGATCCTGCGCCCCGCCCTGCCCCGTACGCCGTCCGGGAAGATCACGAAGCACGTCCTGCGCGACGAACTGACGCGGTGAGCCCGGGCCCGCACCCCTGCGGGAGGCGGTGGGGCCGGTCCGCGTAGGGTCGGCGCATGGCCGACGAACAGCTGACCGGGGCGAAGCGGGGCCCCGGCAGACCCCGCGAGGAGCGCGTCACCCGGGCCGTGTTGGACGCCGTCGTGGACCTGGTGACGGAGAACGGCATGGGCGCCCTGACGATGGACGCCGTGGCGGCCCGGGCCGGCGTCAGCAAACCGGCCATGTACCGGCGTTGGGCCACCAAGCAGGACCTCGTCCTCGCCGCCGCCGAGTCCCGGATCGGGCCGCTCGCCGTCCCCGACATGGGCGACTTCCGGGCCGAGCTGCGCGCCGTGCTGACGGCGCGCATGGAGGCGTACCGGCGGCCGGGCGTCTCGCGGCTGCTCGCCGGGGTGATCGGCTCCGCGTCGGAAGCGGGCGCCGAGCCGGGCGCGTACCGCGACTACACGGCCCGCGTGATGAGCGAGACCCGGCACCTCCTGGAGCGCGGGGTGGCGCGCGGCGATGTCCGGGCCGATGTGGACATCGCCGCCGCCGCGACGCTCGTCGCCGCGTCCCTGGTCTTCCGCATGGTTGGTGAACAGCGCCTGCCGGACCAGGGGTTGGTGGATTCCTTGGTGGACCTGATCGGCCGGGCGGTCGCCGCCCCCGCGTAACCGCGCGCCTCCCGCACCCTCCGCCCGGCCCCGCCGCCGGGCGCTCAGGCATGCCCGGAACCAGTCACAACGGTCACCCGGCGGCCCGGGGGGATCCCCCGGAAATCAATGCGCCGCACCCCTTGCCCCGCCGCATCCTCATATCGATACTGCTGGTTACGTAATTAGCTCCGCCGTCGGGAGGAACACCCATGCAGACCGCTGTGACGAACCCGAGGCCGGTCCTGGACAAGCCGCTCATGCACTACGGGAGCCGGACCCTCGAACGCCTCGCTCCCGGTGCCGAGCCCGCCACCTACCGGCAGGTCGAGGTCAGCCCGCTCACCCCGCACTTCGGCGCGGTGCTCGGCGGAGCCGACCTGACCCGCCCGATCACCGAGGAACTCGCCGGGGAACTGCGCCAGGCACTGCTGGAGTGGAAGGTGATCTTCTTCCGCAAGCAGACCGGCTTCACCGCCGAGCACCAGCTCGCCCTGTCCGGCATCTGGGGCCCGCCCGAGCCCAACCCGTTCTTCCCGAAGACCGCCACGGCCGGTGTCTCGCGCCTCGCCAAGGACGCCAAGGCCGCCGGCAACAAGAACATCTGGCACAGCGACCACTCGTTCATGGTCAACCCGGCGCTCGGCTCCGTGCTGCGCGCCGTGGAGGTGCCCGGCGCGGGCGGCGACACGATGTGGGCGGACATGGCCGCCGCCTACGACAACCTGCCCGACGACCTCAAGGCCCGCATCGCCGAGCTCACCGCCGTGCACGACTGGGCACCCAGCTGGGGCGCCCTCATGAACGACGAGCAGAAGGCCGAGTTCCGCAAGTCCTGGCCGCAGGTCGAGCACCCCGTCGTCGTCCGCCACCCGCGCAGCGGCCGCAAGACCCTCTACGTCAACGAGCCCTTCACCACCCGCATCAACGGCCTGTCCGACGCCGAGAGCCGCGAACTGCTCGACATCCTGGTCCTCCAGGCCCGCATCCCCGAGTACCAGGTCCGCTTCCACTGGGAGGCCGACTCGATCGCCATCTGGGACAACATCGCCACCCAGCACTACGCGATCAACGACTACTTCCCGCAGCGCCGGATCATGGAGCGCATCGCCATCGCCGGCGTGCCGCTCTCCTGACCCCCTCCGCACCCCCTTCCCAGGAGATCCCATGACCGCGGCACCGATCGAACGGCCCCAGCACCCCACCGAAGCGGTGGCACCCGCCGGCACCCGTAACCGGGCCTGGACGGTGACCGTGCTCCTCGTGGTCTTCATGATGGTCAACTTCGCCGACAAGTCCGTACTCGGTCTCGCCGCCGACGAGATCCGTGCGGACCTGCACCTGACCGCCACTCAGTTCGGCCTGGTCAACGGCGCGTTCTTCCTGCTGTTCTCGGTCGCCGCCGTCCTGGTGGGCCTCGCCGCCGACCGGGTGTCGCCGAAGGTCCTGCTGCTGATCATGGCCCTGCTCTGGTCCGTGGCCCAGGTGCCCGCGGCGGTCGGCGGCGGCCTCGCCGTCCTCGTCGCCTCCCGGGTCTTCCTCGGCGCGGCGGAGGGCCCGGCCTTCCCGGTGGCCCAGCAGGCCACCCTCGCCTGGTTCCCCAACGACCGGCGCAACCTGCCGGGCGCCCTGATCACCCTCGGCGTCACCCTCGGCGTGATCACCTCCGCGCCCGGCCTGTCCTGGGTCATCCAGCACCACGGCTGGCGGACCGCCCTGTGGGTGCTGGCGGGCGTGGGCCTGGTCTGGGCCGCGCTCTGGAAGGCGCTCGGAGCCGACGGCGGGCACCGCGTCGACGCCGCCCCCACGGCCGTTCGCGAGGAGGCACCGGCCGCTCCGGTCCCGTACCGCGCGATCCTCACCAGCCGCACCTGGATCGGCGCCACCCTCGCCTACTTCACCAGCTACTGGACCGTCGCCCTCATGCTGGTCTGGCTGCCGTCCTACCTCCGCAACGCCCTCGGCTACACGGCCGGCGAGGCGGGCACCGTCGTCGTCGCGCCCTGGACCATCGGCGCCGTCGTCCTGCTCGCCCAGGCCGGTGTCACCGGACGGCTGATGCGGCGCGGCGTCGGCAGCCGCCGCGCCCGGGGCTGGGTCGGCGGCACGCTGCTCGCGCTCGGCGCCCTGTGCTGCCTGGCCGTTCCGCTCGCGGACGGCGCCACGGCCAAGACGGTGCTGATCGCCCTCGGCTTCGGGTTCGGCGGTTCGTACGCGGCCGTCGCGGCGACCACCGTCAGCGAACTGGCCCCGCCGAACAGGGCGGGCGGCGCGCTGGGCGTCATGAACGCGCTGGTCACCATGGCCGGACTGGCCGCCCCGGCCGTCGTGGGCGCCCTCGTGGACGCCCAGGGGACCGGCGGCTACCAGAACGCCGTCGTGCTCTCCGGTCTTCTCCTCGTGCTGGGGGCTGCGGCATCCTTCTGGCTCATCGACCCGGCCCGCGACGCCGCCCGCCCGACCCCCTGACCCTTCCCCCCACCGGACCCACCCAAGGAGCCCGCCCGTGAGCGCCGCCCCCGCACTCGACACCAGCTCGCTCGACCTCGCCGTCGCCGGCCTGCGCGACCGGGCCGCCACCTGGACCGCCACCCCGCTCCCCGAACGCGTCCGCCTCCTGGAGCGCATGCTCCCGCGCATCGCCGAGGCCGCGCCCGCCATGGTCGCCGACGCCGCAGCGGCCAAGGGGTACGCCGAGGACTCGGCCTGGGCCGCCGAGGACTGGGTCACCGCCCCCTGGGCGCTGGCCCAGACGGTGAGCGCCCACCTCCACGTGCTGCGCAGGCTCGCCGCCGGACAGGACCCGGTCGAGCCCAAGGCCGTCCGCGAACGCGAGGGACGCGTCCTCGTCGACGTCTTCCCCGCCACCGGCTCCGACCGCCTCCTGCTGAGCGGGTTCACCGCCGAGGTCTGGACCCTCCCCGGGACCACCCGGGCGCAGGCGCTGGCCGACGCCGCGGGGGAGTACCGGGGCCGCGGTGGCGGCCCGGCCGTCGCCCTGGTCCTGGGCGCGGGCAACGTCCCCGCGATCACCCCGCTGGACATCCTGCACAAGCTGTACGCGGAGGGCGAGGTCGTCCTCGCCAAGATGAACCCCGTCAACGCCTATCTGCGCCCGCACTTCGAGAAGGTGTTCGCCGAGTTCATAGAGAAGGGCTGGGTGCGCTTCGTGGACGGCGGCGCGGACACCGGTGCCTACCTCACCACCCACGACGGCGTCGACACCATCCACGTCACCGGCAGCGAGCGCACCCACGACGCGATCGTCTGGGGCACCGACGAGCAGGCCGAGCGGCGCCGGAGGGAGGACACCCCGCTCAACGACAAGCCGTTCACGAGCGAGCTCGGCGGCATCAGCCCCTGCATCGTCACCCCCGGCCCGTGGAGCGCGGCGGACTTCCGCTTCCAGGCCGAGCACATCGTCACCAGCAAGATGAACAACTCCGGCCACAACTGCGTCGCCAGCCAGATCCTCGTCGTCCCCCGGGACTGGGACGGCACCGAACGGCTGCTCGCCGAGATCCGCCGGGTCCTGCGCGAACTGCCGCCCCGCGCCGACTACTACCCCGGTGCCGCCGACCGCCTCGGGGCGGTCGTCCGCGCCCACCCGGACGCCGAGACCCACGGCGAGGGCGCCTGCCGCCTCCTGGTCCCGGACATCACGGACGAGGGCGACCCGATGCTGGACATCGAGGTGTTCGCCAGCGCCCTCGGAGTCGTACGCCTGCCGGGCGCCGACGCCCCCGCGTTCCTGCGCGCGGCGACGGAGTTCGCCAACGACCGGCTCCCCGGCACCCTCGGGGCGACCCTGCTGGTCCACCCCCGCACCGAACGCGCCCACCGCCGAGCGGTGGACGAGGCGGTCGCCGGGCTTCGCTACGGCACCCTCGGCGTCAACTGCTGGTCGGCCTTCGGCTTCCTGCTCGGCTACACCCCCTGGGGAGCCTTCCCCGGACACAGCCGCCAGGACATCGGCAGCGGTGTCGGCTTCGTGCACAACGCGTTCATGCTGGAGCACGTCGAGAAGACCGTCGTACGCGCCCCCTTCGCGCCCGCCCCGCGCGGCCTGTTCACGGGCTCCCCGTCCCTGTCCCCGCGCCCGCCGTACTACGTCACCAACCGCACCGGCCGGACGACCATGGAACGGCTCACCGCGTACACCGCCGACCCGAAGGCGACGAGGCTCCCCGGCATCTTCGCCTCCGCCCTCCTCGGCTGAGCCGCACCGGGCGTCGGGCAGCCCCAGGCAGCCCGACGCCCATGTCGGATTTCCGCCAGCCTCACGCCCCACCGGTGGCCCATCCTTGAACCATGCACACCGACACCGAGCGCTGCGTCCGGGCGGTCCGGTCCAAGGACGCCCGCTTCGACGGCTGGTTCTTCACGGCCGTCCTGACCACCCGGATCTACTGCCGCCCGAGCTGCCCCGTCGTGCCGCCCAAGGCCGAGAACATGACGTTCTACCCCAGCGCGGCCGCCTGCCAGCAGGCCGGGTTCCGGGCCTGCAAGCGGTGCCGCCCCGACACCAGCCCCGGATCCCCGGAGTGGAACGCCCGCGCCGACTCCGTGGCCCGCGCGATACGGCTCATCCGGGACGGGGTCGTGGACCGCGAAGGAGTCCCCGGCCTCGCCGCCCGCCTCGGCTACTCGCCCCGCCAGATCGAACGCCAGCTGCTCGCCGAGCTGGGCGCCGGTCCGCTCGCCCTGGCCCGCGCCCAGCGCGCCCAGACCGCACGCGTGCTCATCGAGACCACCGCGCTCCCCATGGCCGAGATCGCCTTCGCCGCCGGTTTCTCCTCCGTGCGCACCTTCAACGACACCGTCCGCGAGGTCTTCGCCCTGGCCCCCGGTGAGCTGCGCACCCGGTCCGCCCGCACCGCACCCGCGCCCGCCACCCCCGGCGTCATCACGCTGCGCCTGCCGTACCGGGCCCCGCTCAACCCCAGCAACCTCTTCGGCCACCTAGCCGCGACCGCCGTCCCCGGCGTCGAGGAGTGGCGCGACGGCGCGTACCGCCGCACCCTCGCCCTGCCGCACGGCCACGGCATCGTCGCGCTCACCCCGTGCCCCGACCACATCGCCTGCCGGCTCTCCCTCACCGACCCGCGCGACCTGACCCTCGCCATCAGCCGCTGCCGCTGGCTCCTCGACCTGGACGCCGACCCCGTCGCCGTGGACGAACAGCTGCGCGCCGACCCGCTGCTCGCCCCGCTGGTCGACGCGGGCCCGGGCCGCCGGGTGCCGAGGACCGTCGACGGCGCCGAGTTCGCCGTCCGCGCCGTGCTCGGACAGCAGGTGTCCACCGCCGCCGCCCGCACCCACGCCGCCCGCCTGGTCACCGCCCACGGCACCCCGGTGGACGACCCCGAGGGCGGACTCACCCACCTCTTCCCGGACCCGGAGGCGCTGGCCGGACTCGACCCCGAGCGACTGGCACTCCCGCGCACCCGCCGCCGCACGCTCACCACCCTCGTCCGGGCCCTCGCGGACGGCTCGCTGCTTCTCGGCCCCGACTCCGACTGGGAGCGGGCCCGCACCGAACTGGCCGCGCTGCCCGGCTTCGGCCCCTGGACCGTCGAGGTCATCGCGATGCGGGCGCTCGGCGACCCGGACGCCTTCCTCCCGACCGACCTCGGCATCCGCAGGTCCGCCCAGCAGCTCGGTCTGCCCTCGACCCCGGCAGCCCTCACCGCCCGCGCGGCCGGCTGGCGCCCCTGGCGGGCGTACGCCGTCCAGTACCTCTGGACCGTGGACGACCACCCCATCAACCACCTCCCGGACGCGGAAGGAAGTGCCCCGTGACCCGGCAGCACACCGTCACCGACAGCCCCTACGGCCCGCTGACCCTCGTCGCCACCGACGGTGTCCTGGCCGGCCTCTACATGACCGCCCAGCGCCACCGGCCCGCCGAGGAGACCTTCGGCGAGCCCGACCCCCGCCCCTTCACCGAGGCGATCCGCCAGCTCGACGCCTACTTCGCCGGTGAACTGCGCGACTTCGACCTGCCGTTGCACCTGGACGGCACCCCGTTCCAGCGCAGCGTCTGGGAGCAGCTGCGGCTCATTCCGTACGGCGAGACCCGCTCGTACGGCGAACTCGCCGAGAACCTGGGCAAGCCCGGCGCCTCCCGGGCGGTGGGCCTGGCCAACGGCAAGAACCCGGTCGGCATCATCGTCCCCTGCCACCGGGTGATCGGGGCCTCGGGAAGCCTCACGGGCTACGGCGGCGGCCTGGACCGCAAGCAGCGCCTGCTGGCGTTCGAGAACGGTACGGCGGCGAGCACCCCGGCGCTGTTCTGAGAGCGGGTACGGCGAAGGGCCCCGCACACCCGCGTGCGGGGCCCTTCGCCGTCCGGCACGTCCCGCGGCTCAGCCGGTGAAGATCTCGGTCACCGTCCAGATCGCCAGGCCCAGCATGCACAGCCCGCCGATCCGCTGCACGGTCTTCAGCGGTACGCGCTTCGCGATGAACCGGCCCGCCAGCAGCGCCAGCGCCGACACGGACATCAGGGCGGCGGCGGAACCGATCGCGGTCGACCAGGTGCCGTTGCTCGCCGCCAGGTTGGCGGTCGTGATCTGCGTGAGGTCGCCCCACTCGCTGATGAACACCGCCATGAAAGCCGTCGAGTACACCGGCCAGAACCCGGTCACCGTCTTCGGGCCCGCCTCGTCGTCCTCGTCGTCCCCGCCCCCGCGCAGCAGCATGAACGCGCCGAATGCGAAGAGCAGGGCCGAGACCAGCTTGACGATCCAGTCGGGCAGCAGACCGAGCAGCCCGCCCGCACCCACAGCGATGGCGACATGCACGATGAACGCGGACGAAGTGCCGAACCAGACGTAGAGCGGGCGCATGCGCGTGCCCATGGCGAGCGACGCGAACATCGTCTTGTCCGGGAGTTCGGCGAGGAAGATCAGCCCGAAAGCGGTGATGATCGCCAGGGGGTCGAGATGCATTCCGGGTGGCTTTCTGTACGAGCCGGGCCCCGGATCTCCACGAAGTGCCGGTCGGCGTTTCGGAGGACCACTCGGCCCGGCATGACGGCACCGCCCACAGGGCGTGGGCGTGTCATACCTGACCGAAGGTCTCGCCCACCCGTGATGATCCACGAGCCCGGCCACCGGGAACCGCGAGGCTCCAGTGTGTCGACGACCGGTTTGCGGGGCTACTCCCCTTCGCAGCGGTCCACACTACCTCACCCGGCCGGACGCCGTGCGATCAGGAATGCCTGCGGGGTCCGCTCCTCCGGGTCGGCGGCCCGTACCAGCCGGGCCCGCACCTCGAACCCGGCGGCATCGAGCAGCGCGGCCACCCGGTCCGGGTCGAAGCGGTACACGTCGAGGTCCACGGCGTGCCCGTACGCGTGCTCAAGACGTACGCCCTCGTCGTCGCCCGCCTTGAAGGCGAGGAGCAGATGGCCGCCGGGCGCCAGGACCCGGCGGAACTCGGCCACGTACGGCCCCAGCTCCCCGGGCGGCGTGTGGACGAGCGAGTACCAGGCGACGGCCCCGCCCAGGGAGCCGTCGGGGAGGTCCAGCGCGCTCATCGTGCCCACCTCGAACCGCAGGTCCGGATGGCGCCGCCGGGCCTCGGCGACCATGCCGGGAGAGAGGTCCGTGCCGGAGGCGTCGAGGCCGAGACCCCGCAGATACGCGGTGATCCGCCCGGGCCCGCAGCCGAGATCGGCGACCGCCCCGCCGCCCTCCTCGCGCACGTACGCGGCGAAGGCACCGAGCATCGCCCGGTCCAGGTGCTTCGCCGCCAGCTCGTCCGCGAGGAGCGCGGCGTAGTCGGCGGCGACGGTGTCGTACGAGGCCCGGGTGGCGTGGAGAGTCATGCCCGGGACCGTACCCGTACGCGGTGCTACCGTCGGGCCATGGCGAAGGTAGCGATCAGCCTCGACGCGGAACTCGTGGTCGAAGTGATGGTGCTCGCGGGCGTCGGCAACCCGCAGGACGCGGTCGAGCTCGTCGTACGCGACTACATCGCGCGCGGCCACCGCACCGAGGCCCGGGTGGCGGCGCGCGACGAGACCAGGCGCGAGGACGAGACCAGGCCGCCGGACACCCAGGGCTGACCGCCCGCCCCGCCTCAGCCCACGGGGCGGCCGTCCTCCAGTTCCACGGCGCCCGTGCCCGACTCCAGGGCCTCCAGCGCCGCGTGCATCCGCCCGGCGCGCGCACCGATCAGATACCGGTCGATCTCCGCCGGCTCGACCAGCTTCCACGACAACAGCTCCGACTCCTGGAGCCGGATCGCCTTCAGCTGCTCGTCGTCCAGGACCCCGCCGTCGTACACGTACGCCACGATCGGCGGCCGCTCGCGGCCGCGCGTCCAGTCCACGGCGAGGAGCCGGCCCGGCTCGATGTCCAGCCCGATCTCCTCCAGCGACTCGCGGCGCGCACCCTGGCGCGGCCCCTCCCCGTCTGCCGACTCGACCGTGCCGCCGGGCAGCGTCCACCCCTCCCGGTAGCTCGGCTCGACCAGTAGCACCCGGCCGCTCGCGTCCCGGAAGATGCAGGCGGCTCCCACGAGGACCTTGGGCAGACCGGCGATGTACGTGGCGTAGTCAGTGGTGGTCATACGGTCAGCGTAGGTCCACTTTGATCGATCAGACCATGGGCAGGCAGGGGGTCAGGCGGATAGTGTCGGGGCGGCGCGACTGCCTGTTCGAATGCAAAGGGAATCATGGTGACGGACGGAGCAGTGATGGAGACCGCACGCGTGCTCGTCGCGGCGGACAAGTTCAAGGGCTCGCTCACGGCTGTGCAGGTCGCGGAGCGGGTGACGGCCGGGCTGCGGCGCGTCGTCCCGGATGTACGGGTGGAGACCCTGCCGGTCGCCGACGGCGGCGACGGCACGGTGGCCGCGGCGGTGGCCGCCGGATTCGAGCGCCGCGAGGCGCGGGTGACCGGGCCCCTGGGCGATCCCGTCACCGCCGCGTACGCGATGCGGGGGACCACCGCGGTGGTCGAGATGGCCGAGGCATCCGGCCTCCAGCACCTCCCCGACGGCGTCTTCGCGCCCCTCACGGCCACCACCTACGGCTCCGGGGAACTCCTGCTCGCCGCGGTCGACGCGGGGGCCCGGACCATCGTGTTCGGCGTCGGCGGCAGCGCGACCACGGACGGCGGCGCGGGCATGCTCGCCGCGCTCGGAGCCCGCTTCCTCGACGCGGACGGCAAGCCGGTCGGGCCGGGCGGCGGCGGTCTCGCGGACCTCGCCGAGGCGGACCTGTCCGGACTCGACCCGCGATTCGCGGGCATCGACCTGGTCCTCGCCAGCGACGTCGACAACCCGTTGACCGGCCCCAAGGGCGCGCCGGAGGTCTACGGCCGCCAGAAGGGCGCGACCGAGGCGGACATCGCGACGCTCGACGCCGCCCTCGCGCACTACGCGTCGCTCCTCGGCGCCGAGCAGGCGGACCTCCCCGGAGCGGGGGCGGCCGGAGGCATCGGCTACGGGGCGCTCGTCGCCCTCGGCGCGCGCTTCCGCCCAGGGATCGAGGTCATGCTCGACGTCCTGGGCTTCGCGCCCGCCCTGGACCGGGCGACGTTCGTCATCACCGGCGAGGGCTCCCTCGACGCCCAGACCCTGCACGGCAAGGCCCCGGCGGGCGTCGCGGCGGCGGCGCGGGCGGCGGGAGTGGAGGTCGTCGCGGTGTGCGGCCGCCTCGCGCTGACGCCGGAGGCGCTGGAGGGGGCGGGGATCCGGCGGGCGTACGCGCTGCTGGACCTGGAGCCGGATCCGGCGGTGTGCATGGCGGAGGCGGGGGCGCTCCTTGAGCGTGCGGCGGAGTCGATCGCGCGTGACTTTCTGGTCTGAGGCTTTTCTCTACCCGCCCCTTCCCGTGACTGGGGCTCCGCCCTTGTTCAGCCCCTCCGGCGATTGAGGAGCGGGGGTCCGGGGGCGGAGGCCCCCAGTTCCGGGAAGGGGCGGGCAGGGGACAAGGCCCGCCGCGCACCCCCCGCCCTGTGCGCCCGCACAACCCCACCCCCGCCCACCCGGGGCACCCGCAACGCTTCCCCCCGCACCCCATGGACGCCCCCCTCCTCCCCCTGCTGACCTGTGGCAACACAGGAACGCGGAAGGAGGACGAACCCCATGCCCACGCTGGAGATCCGCGCACTCACCGCCACCTACGGCCCCGTACGCTCACTGCGCGGCATCGACCTCGACGTCCCGGCCGGCACGATCACCGCCGTACTCGGCGGCAACGGTGCCGGCAAGACCACCCTGCTGCGGGCCATATCGCGGTGCCTCCGCTTCCACGGAGGCACCGCCACCGGCACCGTCCGGTTCGACGGGCGCCCCCTGGACGGGCTGCGGCCCGACCGGGTGGTCGCCTCCGGGATCGTCCACGTGCCCGAAGGCCGCCAGGTGTTCGCCCGTATGACGGTGGCCGACAACCTGCGCGCCGGAGCCCTCGGCGCGCGCGGAGGCCGTAAGGCGGCGGCCCGGGCGCTGGACCGCGTACACGAGCTGTTCCCCGTACTCGCAGGCCGCGCCCACCAGAGCGCCGGGCTGCTGTCCGGCGGCGAGCAGCAGATGCTGGCCATGGGCCGCGCCCTGATGGCCCGCCCCCAGTTGCTTCTCCTGGACGAACCCTCACTCGGCCTCGCCCCGCTGATGGCGCAGCGCATCGCCGACACGGTGCGCGAGATCAACGCCTCCGGCACGTCCGTCCTGCTCGTGGAGCAGAACGCGTCGATCGCCCTGGGCCTCGCCACCACGGCGTACGTCCTGGAGGTCGGCGAGGTCACCCTGCACGGGCCCGCCGACGAGCTGGCCGCCTCCGACGAGGTGCGCCGCCGCTATCTGGGCGTCGTGGACGAGGCGGCCGCCGCCGACGCGGACCGGGCGGCGGCCACCCCCGTACGCACCCTGAGCAGGTGGTCCGCGTGACCGCCCCCGCGCAGCTCACCGTCCGGGACGTCACCGTCCGCTTCGCCGGGCTCACCGCCCTCGACGGCGTCTCGTTCACCGTCGAGCCGGGCAGCGTGCACGCCGTCATCGGCCCCAACGGCGCCGGCAAGTCGACCACGTTCAACGTGCTGTCCGGGGTCTGCCGGGCGGCCTCCGGCAGCGTCCGGCTCGGGGAGACCGAGCTGACCGGGCTCGCCCCGCACCGGATCGCCGCGCTCGGGGTGGCCCGCACCTTCCAGAACCTCGCGCTGCCCCCGTACGCCACCGTCGCCGACACCCTCATGCTCGGGCGGCACCGGCTCACCCGGGCCGGGTTCCTGGCCGCCGGACTACGGCTGCCGTCCGCATCGCGGGAGGCCCGCGCGCACCGCGAACGCGTCCGGGAGATCGCGGAGTTCATCGGCCTGGAAGCGACGTTGGACCGGCCCGCGAGCGCACTGCCGTACGGCCAGCAGAAGCTGGTCGAGCTGGGCCGGGCGCTGTGCACGGAGCCTCAGGTGCTCCTGCTGGACGAACCCGTCGCCGGGATGACCGCCGACGAGCGGCAGCGTACGGCAGCGGTCGTGGCCGGGATCCGCGACGGCCTCGGCATCTCGATCGTGCTGGTCGAGCACGACATGGGGGTCGTGATGCGGCTCGCGGACGCCGTGACCGTACTCGATTTCGGACGCGGGATCGCCGACGGCACCCCCGCCGAGGTCCAGAACGATCCCGCCGTCGTCCAGGCATATCTGGGAGCACCGCAATGACCACCTTCATCGAACTCCTCCTCGGCGGCCTGTCCATCGGCTCGGTCTACGCCCTGATCGCGCTCGGCTTCGTCGTCATCTTCAAGGCCACCGAAGTCGTCAACTTCGCCCACGCGTCACTGCTGCTGGCGGGCGGTTACGTGACCGCCGTGCTCCACGACGACATCGGTTTCTGGCCCGCACTCGCGACCGGCATCGCGGGCGCGGCCGTCGTCGGCGCCGCCGTCGACTTCCTGGTGATGCGCCGCTACCGGGGCGGCGACCACAGCGTCCTCGCCATCGTCACCATCGGCGTCGACATCCTCCTGACGACCGAACTCACCCGGCGCATGGGCACCGAGGTGCTCGCGCTCGGCGACCCCTGGGGCAACCGGGTCCTGACGATCGGCGGGGTCACGCTCGCCCAGACCCGCGTCGCCGCGTTCGTCGCCGCCGCCCTCCTCATCACCGTCTTCCTGCTCGCCTTCCGCTTCACCTCCTGGGGCGTCTCGATGCGCGCCGCCGCCGAGAACCCCCGGACGGCGGCGCTGATGGGGATCAGGCTCGGCCGGGTCTCGCTCGCCGCCTGGGCGGTCGCCGGGGCGCTCGCCGCCGTCGCCGCGCTGTTCCTCACCGTCTTCCCCACGCCCGGCCTGGAACGGGCGACCTCGCTCGCCGCGCTCAAGGCGTTCCCCGCCGCCATCCTCGGCGGCCTCGACTCCACGACCGGCGCCCTCGCCGGCGGCCTCATCGTCGGTGTCACCGAATCCCTCGCCACCGGCTACCAGAGCGATCTGTCGTTCCTCGGCCGGGGCATCGGCGACCTGGCCCCCTACCTGGTGATGGTGATCGTGCTGCTCGTACGCCCCGCCGGACTCCTCGGTACGAAGGAGCCCGCCCGTGTCTGAGACCGCCACCCCGTTCGCGTACACCGTGACCGCGCGGCTGCGCCGTCCCCGCACCTGGGCCTGGGCGGCGGGATCGGTGCTGCTGCTCGCCCTCCCCTTCTATCTGGACCGCTTCTGGCTCCAGGCCGGGCTGTTCGCGATGGCCGCCGCGATCGGCGCGATCGGGCTGAACCTGCTGACCGGGGCCACCGGACAGCTGTCCATGGGCCACGCGTTCTTCCTCGCCGTGGGCGCTTACGGCTACTGCGTGCTGGCGGGGGAGGGCGGTACGGAGAACGGGCACGCCCTGTCCGGGCTCGGCCTGCCCGGCTGGCTCGCGGCCGTGCTCGCCGTCCTCCTCGCCGGAGCCGCCGGGGGACTGTTCAGCCCGATCGCGGGACGGCTGCGCGGGGCCTATCTCGGCATCGCCACCCTGGCGCTGATCTTCATCGGCCAGCACGTGCTGTTCAACGCCTCGTCGCTGACCGGCGGTTACAACGGCCGCTCGGTGCCGCCGCTGTCGCTCTTCGGGCTCACCTTCGACGACAGCGAGACGCTGGTGGCCGCGGTGCCGTTCCAGTCCTCCGAGAAACTCTGGTACGTGGCGCTGCTCGCCCTGCTCCTCAGCGCCCTGTTCGCGCGCGGAGTGCTGCGCGGGCGGCCGGGCCGGGCGCTGAACGCCATCCGCGACCACCGCATCGCGGCCGGTGTGATGGGCGTCCCGGTGGCCCGCTACCGGGCCGGGGTCTTCGTCCTGTCCTCCATGTACGCCGGACTGGCCGGGGTGCTCCTGGCCCTGGTCTTCCAGCGGACGGTGCCCGAGTACTTCGGCATGGTCCTGTCCCTCGAATACCTCGCCATGATCGTGATCGGCGGGCTCGGCACCGTGGCGGGGGCGGTCGTCGGCGCCGCCTTCGTCTCGCTGCTGCCGCAGCTCCTCACCCACTACAGCGACTCCCTGCCGCTGGTCGCCGCCCCCGGTACGGGCGGGCTGACCCCGGGCGAGGCATCGCGCTATCTGTACGGCGCCGCGATCGTAGCGGCGGTCCTGTTCCTGCCCGGCGGCCTGACGCGCCCGATGAAGAACCCAGGGGAGAAGAAATGAAACTGCGTGTGCTCGGGGCCGTGTGCGCGGCCCTCGCCCTCACCCTCACGGGATGCAGCGAGAAGGCCAAGTCCTCCGACGGGGGAGAGGAGGCCAAGGGCGGGGTGAAGACGGGCAAGGGCGTCACCGACTCGGTGATCGCACTCGGCGCGCTCACCGACATGACCGGTGTCTACGCCTCGCTCGGCAAGAGCGTCACCCAGGCCCAGCAGCTCTGGGTGAAGGAGACCAACGCCAAGGGCGGCATCTGCGACCGCAAGATCGAGCTGACCGTGCGCGACCACGGCTACGACCCGCAGAAGGCGGTCGCGGGATACACCGAGCTGGAACCGAAGGTGCTGGGTTTCGTCCAGTTCATCGGCTCCCCGTTCGTCGGGGCGGTGGAGCAGCGCATCGACGGCCTGGACAAGGGCCTCGTCCTGCCGCAGGCGTGGTCCGCGAACCTGCTCGGCAGCAAGTACGTACGTATGATCGGCGCCACGTACGACGTCGAGACGATCAACGCCATCGACTACCTGCTGGCGGAGAAGCACATCGCCAAGGGCGACAAGATCGGCCATGTGTACTTCGAGGGCGACTACGGCGAGAACGCGCTCGCCGGATCGAAGTACGCGGCCAAGCAGGCGGGCCTCACCGTGGTGGAGCAGATGATCAAGCCGTCCGACGACGACATGACCGGCCAGGTCGCCGCCCTGAAGCAAGCGGGAGTCAAGGCCGTCGTCGTCAGCGCGGGCCCCCGCCAGGCCGCCTCGCTCGTCGGGGTCGCCGCCGCCACCGGCCTCAAGGTCCCGGTGATCGGCAACAACTCCGCGTACGCCCCGCAGCTGCTGAAGACACAGGCGGGCCCGGCCCTGATGCGGGACTACTACGTCGCCGCCTCCACCCTGCCCATCGGCGACCCGGGCACCGGCCCGGCGAAGCTGGCGAAGGAGTACGCCGCCGCCTACCCCAAGGACGTTCTCGACAACGGCGTCATCGCCGGCTACACGGCCGCCGACCTGTACGGCGAGGCCCTGAAGAAGGCCTGCACGGCCAAGGACCTCACCCGCGAGGGCATCGACAAGGCGCTGCTCACCATCACCGGATTCGGCACCGATTTCGGGGTCTCGCACGACTTCACGGACCCGGCGGCGCCCTCCACCAGGGAGAGCGTGATCATGAAGCCGGACGACAAGGTCCCCGGCGGCCTGAAGGTGGTCAGGCCGGCCGAGGTCGCGGCGGCAGCCAAGTCCTACACCCTCAAGTAGCGTCCCCCGCAAGGGGAAACGCCCGGTGGGCGGCACGCGTCGCGCGTGCCGCCCACCGGTGTCCCGGTGGTGCCGGGTCAGCTGGTGTACGCCTCCAGTTCCGAGAGCTGCGCGGCCGGCCAGCCG
The DNA here is from genome assembly GCF_055590565.1 of Streptomyces sp. NPDC041814. NCBI lineage: Bacteria > Bacillati > Actinomycetota > Actinomycetes > Kitasatosporales > Streptomycetaceae > Streptomyces > Streptomyces sp. NPDC041814. The sequence continues at coordinate 34,864 of NZ_JBVJAM010000013.1, forward strand.
GTGTTGGCGGTGAACGTCAGCTTCAGATAGCGCGCCGGCGTGCCCGGCAGGGTGACCGTCGCCTGGTTGCCGCTCGACGGATTGAAGGTGTAACCCGCCGAGCTTTTCAGGGAGTTGTACGTGTTGTTGTCGGTGCTGCCCGACACGCTCAGGGTCTGGGTGCGGGTCGCCCAGGCGGACGACGGGGGCAGCTTCAGGACGAGCCGCTTGACGGACTTCGCGGCGCCGAGGTCCACGGTGATCGTCTGCGGGAAGGCGTTGTTGGAGCTCTCCCAGTACGTGTTCGGGTTGCCGTCGACCGCGTTGGAGGCGCCGTACACGTCGGCGTGCCCGGACTCGGTGACCTGACGGCCCTGGGCGAGGTTACCGGTCTCCTCGGGCGGGTCGGTCGGGTCCGTCGGCGGGTCCGTGGGGTCGGTCGGCGGGTCGGTGGGACCGGTGCCGCCGCCCGGGACCCCGCCGTTGGTCCACACCGGGTCCGGCCAGACGCCGGTGCAGGCCGGAGGGTCGGCGTACCAGCCGGAGTTCCCGGAGCCCCGGGTGATCTGGAAGCCGCTGCCGACGCAGTTGTGGATCGGGTTCGACTGCGCGATGTGCGTCGCCGTGACGTTGTCGAAGGTGGCGGTGCCGGGGGCCTGGATCTGGAGCGCGTAGGTGCCGGCGCCGTCGATCCTGATGTTCTTGAAGTGCAGCCCGTTGGTCGCGCCCTCGATGAGGTGGATCGCGGCGTAGGAGCTGTCCAGGACCTCGCTGTCGGTGATGTCGATGTTGCCGTTGATCGGTTCGTTGAGCCCGCTGAACCAGATCGCGCCGACCCCGAAGTTCCAGTTGTAGTCGCTGTTCCCGGTCCGGATCAGGGTGTTGCGGGCGGCCGTGGTGGTGCCCGAAACCGCGGTGCCCTGGCCGGAGTTGACTCCCGGGTAACGGTTGGCGATGTGCAGGCCGCCGCCGTTGGTGATGGTGTCCGCCATGACGTTGTCGGACAGGGTGATGTCCTTGCCGCCGTAGGTGACGATGTTGTTGGCGAGGATCGGCAGGATCACCGTGTTGAACGTGAACTTGTTCTTCACGTTCGGAACGTTCTCCGCCCACATGGCGAGCCCGTCGTCACCGGTGTTGCGGACGAAGGTGTTGGTGACCGTCGAGTTGGTGACGCCGTAGTGGAAGTTCACCCCGTCCGCGGTCTGGTCCAGGATGCGGCTGTTCTTGATGGTGAAGTTGTCCATCGGACCGTCCATCCAGGCGCCGCACTTGGTGTGCTGCATCCAGACGTTGTCGACGGTCGAGTCGGACAGGGCGCCACCGATGGCGTTCACCTGGTCGTTGTCGACCCGCTCGCGGATGTCGCCGATGATGGCGAAGTCCTTGAGCGTGACATTGCTGCTGCCGCCCTCCCCGGCGTACTTGCCGTAGACACCGACGGCCTTGCTCCGGTTGGACGGGTCGCGCCCGGTCAGCACGGAGTACCAGGGCCCGGCGCCGCGCAGGGTCACCTTGTCCACGATGATGTGGTCGCGGACCTGGAACGTGCCCCGTGGGATGTACACCTCCTTCCCCTGCGCCCTGCCCGCGTCCACGGCCGCCTGGATCTTGGCGGTCGAGTCGGCGGCCCCGGTCGGGTCGGCCCCGAAGTCGGAGACCACGTCCAGCGCGCCGGAGGGCTTGGCGATGGGCGCGCCGACCTGCTCGAAGTCCGCCAGGTCGATGGTGAACGACGGTGAGTCGGCGGTCGAGGACACCTGGAGCCGGACCTTCGTACCGGCAGGCAGCGTCGACCCGAACATGGTCCGGGCCTCGTCGTAGAAGTGGTGCGGGTTGGTGTCGCCCGGGTTGTTGTTGAACGGGTAGCCCCCGTAGTACCAGCCGTACCTGGAGGTCACCGGCACCGCCTTGGGCGAGGCCCCGTTCACGCGTACGTCGATCGAGGCGTCCCGGCCCGTCCCGGCGGCGTTGTCCGGCAGCGAGTACCGGAAGGACATCGCGTCGGCGGGGGCGGTGAGCGTGAACTCCACGTACTCGCCGACGGCGTCCAGGGTCACCGCCTGCCGGCCCGACGCCTCGGACGGGAGCGTGCCGTAGAGGCGGTTCGGGCCGATCAGGGTGCCGTTGGTGGCCGCGTACTCGGCCTCCTGTTCCTTGAACGGGACGGTCGCGCCGCGGCCGGGTACGGAGAGCGGCGAGGGGGCGGGGACACCGGCGGCCCGGGCGGCCGGAGCGCCGGTCAGCACCACGGCGGCGGCGGTGCCGAAGGCGGCGAGTGCCAGCGAGAGGGAGGCGGATATCGAGCGCTTGAGCAGCGGTCGTCGGGGTGGGGAAGTCACGTCGAAGTCGTCCTTGCGGCTCGTGGGGGCTCTTCGGACGTCCCACAGGCTAGGAGCACCGTCGCAAGGAAGTCCACGGTGCTGCGCAAGAATTCGCCGTGCAAGCTCAAATAATCGACGTGGGCATGAGAAGAATGTGCACTGTGCGGGGGTTGAGGGGGGAAGCGCCGGAGCACGCACGAGGGCCCGGATGCCTTGCGGCATCCGGGCCCTCGTGTCGTTCGTGCTGTCCGCTACGGCAGCTGTGCCGCGCGTGCCTCGCGGCGGTTGTCGCGGAAGGTGTTCACCCGGCGGGCGGTCGCGAAGAGCGGGATGACCGCACCCAGGACCACCTGGAGCGCGCAGCCGGTCTGGAGGAGCAGCTGACCGCCGGGGGCGTCCAGCGCCCAGGCCGCCAGGAGCCCCATCGCCGAGACGATCCAGCCGAGCATCGCCACTGCGAGGACGCCCCGCGGCTTCGGATACTCGACCCGGCTCACCATCAGCCACGCCACCCCGATGATCGCGAGCAGCGTCGGGACGAAGGGCAGCTCAAGCAGCACGATCGAGATGACCGTGAGCGCTCCGAAGGGGCTCGGCATGCCCTGGAACATGCCGTCCTTCATCGTCACGCACGAGAACCGCGCGAGTCTGAGCACCACCGCCAGCAGCACCACGATCGCCGCGAGCGCCGAGACCCGCTGGTGTGCGTCGTCCGCGACCATGCCGTACACGAGGACGAAGTACGCCGGGGCGAGCCCGAAGCTGATGAGGTCCGAGAGGTTGTCCAGCTCGGCACCCATCGGCGAGGAGCGCAGCTTGCGGGCGACGAGCCCGTCGAACAGGTCGAAGATCGCCGCCATGAGCATGAGGATCACGGCGGTGGCCGCGGAGTGCCGCGCCATGCCGCTCTCGTCACTGCCCGTGAGGTGCGGGATCAGGATGCCCGTGGTGGTGAAGTACACCGCCATGAACCCGCATGTGGCGTTACCGAGGGTGAGGGTGTCCGCTATCGACAGCCGCAGCGAGAGCGGCATGTCGTCGGCGTCGTCCTCCGCCTCGGCCTCCGGGACCCAGCCGGCCTGTGTGTCGGGATCAATCACGGTCAATGCGAGTCACCCCCGCGGTGGTGGCCTGGCCGACCTCGACCGCGACGTCCACACCTTCCGGGAGGTAGATGTCGACGCGGGAGCCGAAGCGGATCAGCCCGATGCGCTCGCCCTGCTCCACCTTCGTGCCCTGCGGGATGTAGGGCACGATGCGGCGGGCCACCGCGCCGGCGATCTGCACCATCTCGATGTCACCCAGCTCGGTGTCGAAGTGCCAGACAACGCGTTCGTTGTTCTCGCTCTCCTTGTTGAACGCGGGGACGAAGCCACCGGGCACGTGCTCCACCGACGTCACCGTGCCGGCGAGCGGCGCGCGGTTCACGTGGACGTTCAGCGGGCTCATGAAGATCGCCACGCGGGTACGCCCGTCCTTCCACGGCATGATGCTCTGCACCACGCCGTCGGCCGGTGAGATGACGCGCCCCCGGCTGATCTCGCGCTCCGGGTCCCGGAAGAACCAGAGCATGCCCGCCGCGAGCGCGGTGGTGGGCACGGCCACGGCCGCCCAGCGCCCGGACCGGCGGGCGCGGGTCAGGCTGAGGGCGGCGGTGGCGACGGTCGGCAGGAGCCACGGCGAAGCTCCGCGTGCGATGCGGACCCGGCCGCGTGAGGCAGAGGTATGGCTGTCGGGCATGGATGACCTTCGTAGCGGATTGAGCCGCGCTGGCAACGGGGGACGGCGGCTTTTCCGGCGATGTTATCGGTTGCTGGCCGCAACTGGGCAAGCCAGCAGCCGAGTCGGACGTCTGGAAGGCACCGGTTGAGGATGACAGGGTGTGATCTTCTTCGCGGTTAAATCACCACGAAAGGGACGATCAACCCTGGAAACGGTACTCCTCGAGCAGCCGGCGCCCGATGATCATTTTCTGGATCTCGGCGGTACCTTCACCGATCAGCAGCATCGGTGCCTCGCGGTAGAGGCGCTCGATCTCGTACTCCTTGGAGAAGCCGTAGCCGCCGTGGATACGGAAGGCGTCCTCGACGACTTCCTTGCAGTACTCGGAGGCGAGGTACTTCGCCATCCCTGCCTCCAGGTCGTTTCGCTCCCCGGAGTCCTTTTTGCGTGCCGCATTTACCATCATCGCATGGGCGGCCTCGACCTTGGTGGCCATTTCGGCCAGCTTGAACTGGATCGCCTGGTGCTGCGCGATGGGCTTTCCGAAGGTCTGGCGCTGCTGTGCGTAGGAAACGCCCAGTTCGAATGCACGCTGTGCGACACCGCAGCCACGGGCCGCCACATTGACCCGGCCGACCTCGACTCCGTCCATCATTTGGTAAAACCCTCGGCCGGTGACGCCCCCCAGCACGCGATTGGCCGGAATTCGCAGTCCGTCCATGATGAGCTCGGTGGTATCGACCCCCTTGTATCCCATCTTGTCGATCTTTCCGGGGATGGTGAGCCCGGGCCGGACCTCTCCGAAGCCCGGTTCCTTCTCCACCAGGAACGTCGTCATCGACTTGTGGGGAGCGGTGCCCTCGGGGTGTCCTTCGTCACTCCGGCACAGCACGGCGACGAGTGAGGACGTACCGCCGTTCGTCAGCCACATCTTCTGGCCGTTCAGGACGTACTCCTCGCCGTCCCTGACGCCCTTCGAGCTGATCGCCGAGACGTCCGAGCCGAGCGCCGGCTCCGACATCGAGAACGCGCCCCGCACCTCGCCCAGCGCCATGCGCGGCAGGAAGGTGTCCTTCTGCTCCTGCGTGCCGTGCTGCTTGAGCATGTACGCCACGATGAAGTGCGTGTTGATGATGCCCGACACGCTCATCCAGCCCCGGGCGATCTCCTCCACGCACAGCGCGTACGTGAGCAGTGACTCGCCCAGACCGCCGTACTCCTCGGGGATCATCAGCCCGAACAGGCCGAGCTCCTTCAGCCCCTCCACGATCTCGGTGGGGTACTCGTCGCGGTGTTCGAGCTGCGTCGCGACGGGGATGATCTCCTTGTCGACAAAGTTCCTGACCGTCGAAAGGATCTCCCGCTGGACCTCGGTGAGCTCGGCCGTCTGGGCGAGTCGCGTCATGACTGCTTCTCCACGTTCTTCTGCGAAGGCTGGCTGAGCTCAGGGCGGCCGGGCTGCTCCCCGCCCCGCTCCTTGATGTAGGTCTCGGTGGGGACCATGACCTTGCGTCGGAACACGCAGACGAGCGTGCCGTCCTGCTTGTAGCCCTTGGTCTCCACGTAGACGATTCCGCGGTCGCTCTTGGACCTCGACGGCGTCTTGTCCAGGACCGTCGTCTCGCCGTAGATCGTGTCGCCGTGAAAGGTCGGCGCCACGTGCTTCAGCGACTCGATCTCCAGGTTGGCGATGGCCTTTCCGGAGACGTCCGGCACCGACATGCCGAGCAGCAGCGAGTAGATGTAGTTGCCCACGACGACGTTCTTGCCGAAATCCGTGGTGCTCTCCGCATAGTTGCTGTCCATGTGCAGCGGGTGATGATTCATGGTCAGCAGGCAGAAGAGGTGGTCGTCGTATTCGGTGACCGTCTTCCCGGGCCAGTGCTTGTAGACCGCACCGACCTCGAATTCCTCGTAAGTGCGTCCGAACTGCATATCAGGCCTCCGGGGCTTCGAACTTGGAGGTGCGCTGCATGCCGGCCGCCCGGCCCTTGCCCGCGATGACCAGGGCCATCTTGCGGCTGGCCTCGTCGATCATCTCGTCGCCGAGCATCGCCGAGCCCTTCTTGCCGCCCTCCTCGGAGGTGCACCAGTCGTAGGCGTCCAGGATCAGCTCGGCGTGGTCGTAGTCCTCCTGAGAAGGCGAGAACACCTCGTTGGCCGCGTCGACCTGACCGGGGTGCAGGACCCACTTGCCGTCGAAGCCGAGCGCCGCGGCGCGGCCCGCGACCTCGCGGTACGCGTCCACGTCGCGGATCTGGAGGAAGGGGCCGTCGATCGCCTGGAGGTCGTGCGTACGGGCGGCCATCAGGATGCGCATCAGGATGTAGTGGTAGGCGTCCGCCGGGTAGCCGGGCGGCTGCTGGCCGACGACCAGGGTCTTCATGTTGATCGACGCCATGAAGTCGGCCGGGCCGAAGATCAGCGTCTCCAGGCGGGGTGAGGCGGCACCGATCTCGTCGATGTTGACGAGGCCCTTGGCGTTCTCGATCTGCGCCTCGATGCCGATGCGGCCGACCTCGAAGCCCATCGTCTTCTCGATCTGGGTCAACAGCAGGTCCAGCGCGACGACCTGCTGGGCGTCCTGGACCTTCGGCAGCATGATGCAGTCGAGGTTCGGCCCCGCGCCCTCGACCACCGTGATGACATCGCGGTACGTCCAGTGCGTCGTCCAGTCGTTGACCCGGACCACCCGGGTCTTGCCCGTCCAGTCGCCGTTGTTCAGGGCGTCCACGATGTGGTGGCGGGCGCCCTCCTTGGCGAGCGGCGCGCAGGCGTCCTCCAGGTCCAGGAACACCTGGTCGGCCGGGAGGCCCTGGGCCTTCTCCAGGAACCGGGGGTTGCTTCCCGGTACCGCGAGACACGAGCGGCGCGGGCGCAGGCGGTTGAGGGGCTGCGCGGCGGAGCCGCCCGAGTTCGGGGTGGTGGCGGGCGACGGGTCGGGCGTGGTCATGCGGGGACCTCCAGAGGGTCGAGCTTGTTCGCTTTCCGGATCTCGTCGACGATACGGCCGATGATCTCCGTGATGCCGAAGTCCTTCGGGGTGAAGACGGCGGCGACACCCGCCCTGATCAGGGCCTCGGCGTCGGCCGGGGGAATGATGCCGCCGGCGATGACCGGGATGTCGCCGGCCCCGGTGCGGCGCAGCCGGGCGAGCACGTCCGGCACCAGCTCGGCGTGCGAGCCGGACAGGATGGACAGGCCGACGCAGTGCACGTCCTCGGCGACGGCCGCCGACACGATCTGTTCGGGCGTCAGGCGGATGCCCTGGTAGACCACCTCGAAGCCGGCGTCCCGGGCCCGCACCGCGATCTGCTCGGCGCCGTTGGAGTGCCCGTCCAGGCCCGGCTTGCCGACCAGCAGCCGCAGCCGCCCGGCGCCCAGCTCCTCGGCGGTCCGCGCGGTCTTCTCGCGTACGAGGGCGAGCGGCGAGCCCTCCTCGGCGGTGACCGCGACCGGGGCGGACGACACCCCGGTCGGCGCCCGGAACTCGCCGAACACATCGCGCAGCGCCCAGGACCACTCGCCGGTGGTCACCCCGGCTCGGGCGCACTCGACGGTCGCCTCCATCAGGTTCCCGGTGCCGGCGGCGGCCTTCTTGAGCGCGGCCAGCGCCTCGGTGGCCCGGGGCTCGTCGCGGTTGTCCCGCCACGCTTGGAGCGCGGCGACGACCTTCGCCTCGTTCGCCGGGTCGACCGTCATGATCGCCCCGTCGAGGTCGGCGGTGAGCGGGTTGGGCTCGGTCGTCTCGTAGACGTTGACGCCGACGATCTTCTCGTCGCCGCGCTCGATCCGGGCGCGGCGTTCGGCGTGCGAGGAGACCAGCTCGGACTTGAGGTAGCCGGACTCGACGGCCGCCATGGCGCCGCCCATCTGCTCGATCCGGTCCATCTCGGCCAGCGAGTCGGCGACCAGTTCGTCCACCTTGGCCTCGACGACGTGCGAGCCGGCGAAGATGTCCTCGTACTCCAGCAGGTCGCTCTCGTGCGCCAGGACCTGCTGGATGCGCAGCGACCACTGCTGGTCCCAGGGCCGGGGGAGCCCCAGCGCCTCGTTCCAGGCGGGCAGCTGGACCGCGCGGGCCCGGGCATCCTTCGAGAGGGTCACGGCCAGCATTTCGAGCACGATGCGCTGGACGTTGTTCTCCGGCTGCGCCTCGGTCAGGCCGAGGGAGTTGACCTGGACGCCGTAGCGGAACCGGCGCTGCTTGGCGTCCGTGATGCCGTAGCGCTCGCGCGTGACCCGGTCCCAGATGCGGCCGAAGGCGCGCATCTTGCACATCTCCTCGATGAAGCGGACGCCCGCGTTCACGAAGAACGAGATCCGCGCGACGACGGCCCCGAACTTCTCCTCGGGCACCTGCCCGGAGTCGCGTACGGCGTCGAGGACGGCGATGGCCGTCGACATGGCGTAGGCGATCTCCTGGACCGGGGTGGCTCCCGCCTCCTGGAGGTGGTAGCTGCAGATGTTGATCGGGTTCCACTTGGGGATGCGGTTGACCGTGTACGTGATCATGTCGGTGGTCAGCCGCAGCGAGGGCCCGGGCGGGAAGACGTGCGTCCCGCGCGACAGGTACTCCTTGACGATGTCGTTCTGCGTGGTGCCCTGGAGCTTGCCCGGGTCGGCGCCCTGTTCCTCCGCGACGACCTGGTAGAGCGCCAGCAGCCACATGGCGGTGGCGTTGATCGTCATCGAGGTGTTCATCTGCTCCAGGGGGATGTCCTGGAACAGCCGGCGCATGTCACCGAGGTGCGACACGGGCACACCGACCCGGCCGACCTCGCCGCGTGCCAGTACGTGGTCGGGGTCGTACCCCGTCTGGGTCGGCAGGTCGAAGGCTACCGACAGACCCGTCTGGCCCTTGGCGAGGTTGCGGCGGTACAGCTCGTTGGACGCCTCGGCCGTGGAGTGGCCGGCGTACGTCCGCATGAGCCAGGGGCGGTCCTTCTGACGGCCACTCATGTCACACGTTCCGGAAGCGATTGATGGCGTCCAAGTGCTTCTCGCGCATCTCCCGGTCGCGCACGCCCATGCCCTCGCGCGGGGCCAGCGCCAGGACGCCGACCTTGCCCTGGTGGGCGTTGCGGTGCACGTCGTGGGCGGCCTGTCCGGTCTCCTCCAGCGAGTAGACCTTGGAGAGCGTCGGGTGGATCTTTCCCTTGGCGATCAGCCGGTTGGCCTCCCACGCCTCGCGGTAGTTGGCGAAGTGGGAGCCGATGATGCGCTTCAGCGACATCCAGAGGTAGCGGTTGTCGTACTCGTGGTTGTAGCCCGAGGTGGAGGCGCAGGTGACGATGGTGCCGCCCTTGCGGGTCACGTAGACGCTCGCGCCGAAGGTTTCGCGGCCGGGGTGCTCGAAGACGATGTCGACGTCCTCGCCCCCGGTCAGCTCACGGATGCGCTTGCCGAACCGCTTCCACTCGCGCGGGTCCTGATTCTGCTCGTCCTGCCAGAACTTGTAGCCCTCGGCGTTGCGGTCGATGATCGCCTCGGCGCCCATCTTCCGGCAGATCTCCGCCTTCTGCTCGCTGGAGACGACACAGATCGGGTTGGCGCCGCCGGCCAGCGCGAACTGCGTGGCGTACGAGCCGAGTCCGCCGCTGGCGCCCCAGATCAGCACGTTGTCGCCCTGCTTCATGCCGGCGCCGTTGCGGGAGACGAGCTGGCGGTACGCGGTGGAGTTGACGAGCCCGGGAGCCGCGGCCTCCTCCCAGCTGAGGTGACCGGGCTTCGGCATGAGCTGGTTCGACTTGACGAGCGCGATCTCCGCCAGACCGCCGAAGTTGGTCTCGAAGCCCCAGATCCGCTGCTCCGGGTCGAGCATCGTGTCGTTGTGGCCGTCCGAGGACTCCAGTTCGACCGAGAGGCAGTGCGCGACGACCTCGTCGCCCGGCTTCCAGGCGTTGACGCCAGGGCCGGTGCGCAGGACGACGCCCGCCAGGTCGGAACCGATGACGTGGTACGGCAGGTCGTGGCGCTTGGTGAGCTCGCTGACCCTGCCGTAGCGCTCCAGGAAGCCGAAGGTGGAGACCGGCTCGAAGATCGAGGTCCAGACGGAGTTGTAGTTCACCGAGCTGGCCATGACCGCGACCAGGGCCTCGCCCGGGCCGAGCTCCGGCACCGGCACGTCCTCCACGTGGAGCGACTTGCGCGGGTCCTTGTCGCGACTGTCGACGCCCGCGAACATCTCGGCCTCGTCCTTGTGGACGGTGACCGCGCGGTACGAATCGGGCACGGGCAGCGCCGCGAAGTCGGCGGCGGTGGGCGCGTCGGAACCGCCCTTCGCTTCGGTCTGCGACTGGATCGCGTCCAGGATTTCCTTCACGGGTGCCTCCGATGGTGCGGCGTTTGAGGGAACGCTGAGGGGCCCTGAGAACAGGGAATGGGTCTGGAGGTGTGCCGTCGGTTCGGCGGGGTGGAGCTCGGCTGCTTGCTCGGTGGAGCAGAAGGGTTGCCTGGTGACGCAGGCGCCCGGGCGCGCAAACGCGGTGGTTTGCGGGGACAGCCGGCGTACGTGAGATGCCAGCACGCCGGCCGCCCGGATGCCTTCAACGTATGGCACTGCGTGACAGCTGACAAGGCACTCGGTGCCAGTAATTTCCCTCAATTGTCAGCCGGTCGCCACGCATGAGCAACACGGGCGGCGGTATGGATTGATTGGCCCCGATATGGCCGGTCAGGGACGCGTGCGGCGGTAGATGTACGGAGTCGTGCTGGTCAGTGCCGTGAAGCCGAGGCGCTCCAGGATCGGGCGGCTGTCCTCGGTGGCGTCGACCTGGAGGTAGTCGTAGCCCCGCTCCGCCGCCACGCCCGCCCGGAAGGCCACCAGCGCCCGGTAGACGCCCCGCCCGCGCCACGCGGGGTCCGTGCCGCCGCCCCACAGCCCCGCGAACCCCGTGCCCGGGTACAAGTCCATCCGGGCGGAGCTCACCGGTTCGTCGCCCGCCATGGCCACGAGCGCCACGAAATGCTCCGGGTCCTCCCGCAGCCGCTCCAGGACCAGGCGGCGCAGCCATGACCCGTCCCGGCCGAAGGCCCGCTCATTGGCGCGCGCCATCAGCTCCGCGCCCGCCTCGTCCCGCACCTCCTCCAGCCGGACGCCCTCCGGCAGCCGCACCTCCGCGGCGAGCTCCGCCACCCGCGCCACCAGCAGCGTCTCCGGCTCCTCGGCCTCGAAACCGGCCGCCAGCAGCCGCGCGCCCAGGTCGGCGGGCCGGTCGTGCCCGTAGAGCTTCCACTCGAACTCCTCGCAGCCCGCCCGCTCGCAGTGCGCCACCTGCTCCGCGATCGCCGCGTCCGCACGGGCGGCGTCCAGGTCCGGCGCCGACCACAGAACCCCGTGCCAGTCGTGAGCCGCGCCCTCGTGCCGGACGACGTCCCCCACGCGTTCCACGCGGGCGCCGGGGCTCTCGGGGCGGGCGCCCGCGCGCATGACCCGGTCGTAGAGGGCGAGGAGACGGGCGGGTTCGGATGTCACATGATCGTTCATCCGCACACCTCAGCACCGGGGGGCGCACCCGGCAAACGGATTCCCGCTCAGCGCTCCTTGAGGGCCTGCTGGATCGTCCGCATGACCTCGTCCAGGGGCGCGTCCGTACGCGCCACCGCGACCAGTACCTCGCCCCGGGTCTCCATCGAGGCGGCCGGCGGCTGAGCGGGCTCGGCGCCCGCCGTGCGGCCCGCGCCGATGCCCGTACCGAAGGTGTCGCGCACGATGGCGAACGCCTGGTCGAGCTGCGCCTCCACATCGCCCTGCCCGTCCGCCCGCAGCCAGCGGCGCAGCACATGGTTGTGCGCGGTGACGACGGCGGACGCGGCGACCTCGGCCAGCAACGGGTCGTCGTTGCCGGGATGCTGGTCGCGCTCGTCGAAGTGGCCCAGCAGATAGCGGGTGAAGAGCCGCTCGTAGCGGGCCACCGAGGCGATCTCCGCCTGGCGCAGGGTCGGCACCTCACGGGTCAGCTTGTAGCGGGCCACGGAGACCGCGGGCTTGGCCGCGTACATCTTCATGACTTCCTTGATGCCGCGGCACACCGTGTCGAGCGGATGCTCGTGCGCCGGGGCCGCGTTGAGGACGGCCTCGGCCCGGACGAGGGTGTCGTCGTGGTCCGGGAAGATGGCCTCTTCCTTGGAGCGGAAGTGGCGGAAGAAGGTCCGCCGGGCCACGCCCGCCGCGCCGGCGATCTCATCGACCGTGGTCGCTTCGTACCCCTTCGTCGCGAAGAGTTCCATCGCCGCGGCGGCCAGCTCGCGGCGCATTTTGAGCCGCTGGGCCGCGGCTCGGGTGCCTGCGGCACTCTCCGGCACGTCGGGCGCGGCGGACACACGGGTGGACCTGGCGGGCTGGGACATGGTGTGAACGTACTGCATGGGGGCGGGAGAGCGCGCCTGCGGGGGCGGGCCGCCCGGGGGTCCGAGCAGCCCGCCCCAGCCCGCTCCCGTGTCAGCGCCGGGCATATTCGCGGAATCCGCGCCCCGTCTTGCGGCCGAGGCAGCCGGCGGCCACCAGGTGCTCCAGGAGCGGGGCGGGCGCCAGGCCGGGGTCGCGGAACTCCTTGTGGAGCACCTTCTCGATGGCCAGCGACACATCGAGCCCGACCACGTCCAGCAGCTCGAACGGGCCCATCGGGTAGCCGCCGCCCAGCTTCATCGCGGCGTCGATGTCATCGAGGGACGCGTAGTGCTCCTCGACCATCTTGATGGCGTTGTTGAGGTACGGGAACAGCAGCGCGTTCACGATGAAGCCCGCCCGGTCCCCGCAGTCCACCGGGTGCTTGCGGACCGCGTGGCACACCTCGTGGACCGTGGCGTGCACCTCGTCGCCGGTGAGGACCGTACGCACGACCTCGACCAGCTTCATCGCGGGCGCCGGGTTGAAGAAGTGCATCCCGACGACGTCCTCGGGCCGCCCGGTGGCCCGCGCGATGGCGACGACCGGCAGCGAGGAGGTCGTCGTGGCCAGCACCGCACCCGGCCGGCACACCTTGTCCAGCGTGGCGAACAGCTCCTGCTTGACCAGCAGGTCCTCGGCGACCGCCTCCACGGCCAGGTCCACCTCGGCGAACGCGTCCAGCGAGGCCGCCGCGGTGATGCGGCCCAGCGCCTCGTCCCGGACCTGCTCGCTCAGCCGCCCCTTGGCGACCGACCGGTCCAGCGACTTGGCGATCCGGGCCTTGGCGAGGTCCGCCTTCTCCTGGCCGCGCGCGGCGAGCACCACCTCGTAGCCCGCCTTGGCGAAGACCTCCGCGATCCCCGAGGCCATCGTCCCCGAGCCCGCGACGCCCACCGACCGCACGGGGCGCCCGGCGGCCCCCGCGCCGCGCGGCGCGGGGGTCAGCGCGTCCGGCACCACGGTCTGGCTGCCCGGCTCGGCGTAGGTGTAGAAGCCGCGGCCCGCCTTGCGGCCGGTGAGACCGGCGGAGGCGAGCTGGCCGAGAACGGGCGCGGGGGCGTGCAGGCGGTCGTGCGAGGCGGAGTACATCGCCTCCAGGACCGTCCGGGCCGTGTCGATGCCGATCAGGTCCAGCAGGGCCAGCGGGCCCATGGGCAGGCCGCAGCCCAGCTTCATCGCGGCGTCGATGTCCTCGCGGGTGGCGTAGTTCGCCTCGTACATGGCGGCGGCCTGGTTGAGGTAGCCGAAGAGCAGGCCGTCCGCGACGAACCCGGGCCGGTCGCCGATCGCCACCGGCTCCTTGCCCAGCAGACGGGCCAGCTCGGTGACCGCCTCGACGGCGGGCGGGGCCGTCAGCACCGAGGAGACCACCTCGACCAGCTTCATCGCCGGTGCCGGGTTGAAGAAGTGCAGGCCGAGCACGCGCTCGGGGTGCTGCGACTCGGCCGCGAGACGGGTCACCGACAGGGCGTTGGTGCCGGTCGCGAGGATCGTTGCGGGGGAGACGATCGCGTCGAGCTCCCGGAAGACCTGCTGCTTGATCTCGTACGACTCCGGCACGACCTCGATGACCAGCTCCGCGTTGGCGGCAGCCTGGAGTTCGGAGAACGTACGGAAGCGGGCGAGCGCGTCGCGCCGTTCCTCCTCGGTGATCCGCCCGCGCTCCACGGCGCGGGCGGTGGACGCCTCCAGCGAGGCGACGGCCCGGCGGGCGGCGGCCTCGTCGGTGTCGATGCCGATGACCTCGCGGCCGGAGCGGGCCAGGACCTCGGCGATTCCGGTGCCCATCGTGCCGAGGCCGACGACGGCAATGGTGGAGAGAGGGGTGTCCATCACGGGACTCCAGGGATGAGTGACGACTGAGGGGACGCACGGGGCGCGCGCGGCGCGGGGCGTGCGGGAGGTGCCTGTCGTGGTGTTCGACCACCGGGCGTGATCCACGCCCGGGACCGGAAAGGAGCGACGGGCCCTGTCCCGGGGCCACGTCTCGTACAGCTGCCGAACCGACAACACTCCGGGTGGCTGCGTCACCAGGCCATCGGAGCGACGGGAGCACGTCCCGCTCAACTGAGCTTAACCAGTGGGTAACGAGCGCGCCAGCCCTGACCGGTTGTGGCCCGGGCCACATTTCAGGCCCCCTCGGATACGCACCGTTGCCGCCGATACGCTGACGGTCATGGATGACGAGGAGTTCCGGTCACTGGCGCACCGGCTGGCCGACGAGGCGGGGGAGTCGGCGGAATGCCGCGCCCTGCTCGCCACCCAGGACGACGAGGAGCTGGCCCGGGTGCTGGTCGAGCGCGAACGCCCGCTCTGGGCCCGCGAGATCGCCGCCTTCCGGCTGGGCTGCGCCGGGGACCGCCGCGCCTTCGAGACCCTGGTGCTCCTCCTCAACCACCGCGACCCCGACCGCTGCGTCAGTGCCGCCCACGCGCTGGCCCGCCTCGGCGACCCCCGCACCCCGCGCGCCGCAGCGGCCCTCGCCACCAACTCCCTGCGCACCGCCTACGCCCTCCACCCGGTCCGCCTGCTCACCGCGCTCCGGGCCCCGGAGTCCGTACCGGCCCTCGTGACCACGCTGTCCCGGCTGCTGGGCCCCGGCGAACCGCACTGGCGGGTCGCGCTCGCCTGCGTCGAGGGCCTGGGCGCCCTCGGGGACGCCACCGCCCGCCCGGTCCTGGAGGCCGCGCTGCCCAGCCCCCGGCTGGCGGACGCGGCGCGGGAGGCGCTGGGGCGGCTGCCGGCGCCATGAGCGGAGGGGCGCACGCGGTCCTTCCGCGTGCGCCCCTCGGTGTTCCGTTCAGTCCCGAGGCCCCTCGTTCAGCCCCGGAACCCCAGCAGGCCGTGCAGCGTGCCGCCCTGGTCCGGACGGGATGCCGGGCGGGCCGACTTGGCGGTCTCCGGCTCCGGGTCGGGCGTCTTCGCGCAGACCGCGTCCGCCTCGCCCCGCCCGGCGCGGGGGACCGTGCCCTTCGCCAGGTAGTCCGTCAGGTAACGGTCCAGGCAGGCGTTGCCGCTCAGGGTGACGCCGTGGTTGCCGCCGCCCTGCTCGACCACGAGGCGCGAGCCGCGCAGCTTGCGGTGCAGGGTGACTCCGCCTTCGTACGGGGTCGCCGCGTCGTCCGTCGCCTGGAACAGCAGCACCGGGGGCAGGGCGTGGTTGGACACCCGCACCGGGTTCAGCGGCTCCACCGGCCAGTCGGCGCACGGTGCGTTGTACCAGGTGTTGCCCCAGGCCATGAACGGGGCCTTCGCGTGCACCCGCCAGGTGTCGTTGCGCCAGGTGTTCCAGTCGCGCGGCCAGTCGGCGTCCCGGCACTGCACGGCCGTGTAGACCGAATAGCCGTTGTCGCCCTCCGCGTCCACCGCGCCGAACCGTTCGAACGCCGCGACGAGCGGCTTCTCGTCCTTGTCGTTGACGTACGCGGCGAACGCCTCGGCCAGCACCGGCCAGTAGCCGTTGTAGTAGCCGCCCGGCAGGAAGGTGTCGTCGAGCTCGCCCGCGCCGACCCTCTTGCCCGCCGGACGCTTCTTCACCGCGTCCCGCATCCGGTACCAGGCGGCCTCCACCTTCGCCGGGTCGCCGCCCAGGTGGTAGGCGGTGTCGTACTTCGCGACCCAGGCGGCGAACGCCTTGTGCCGGGTGTCGAACGCGTAGTCCTGGGTGAGGTTGTCCTCGTACCAGACGCCCTCGGGGTCCACGTTCGAGTCGAGGACCAGGCGCCGGACGCGGTCCGGGAAGAGCTTCGCGTAGACCGCGCCCAGGTAGGTGCCGTAGGAGTAGCCGAAGTAGTTCAGCTGCCGCGCCCCGGTCGCGCGGCGGATCACGTCCAGGTCCTTGGCCGCGCTCACGGTGTCCATGTACGGCAGCAGGTCGGGGTACTTCTCGCCGCAGGCCGCGGCGAAGTCACGGGCGCGGTTGCGGTTGACCCGCTCGCCGCCGAGGGACTGCGGTACGGGGTCGGGCCTGACCGGGTCGAAGTACCCGGGCAGGCAGTCCAGGGCCGGGCGGCTCTTCCCGACGCCGCGCGGGTCGAAACCGATCACGTCGTACTGCGAGGCGACCTTCTCCGGCAGCGAGGCGGCGACGAAGGGGGCCATCGACAGGCCGCTGCCGCCGGGCCCGCCCGGGTTCACCAGCAGCGGGCCCTGGAAGGTCTTCGCGGTGTGCGGCACGCGCGTCAGGGCCAGCGTGACCTGGCGGCCCGTCGGGTCGTCGTGGTCGAGCGGGGAACGCACCGTCGCGCACTGGAGCGTCGGGGCGGACTTCGTACCGCAGTCCTTCCAGGCGAGCGATGCGGCGCGCGGTGTCGCGGTGTCCGCCGTGGCCGGCGCGGCGGTCACCAGACCGGCGACCGTCGCCCCGAGGGCGCACAGCAGTACTGAACGGTTCGTCATATGGCCTCCCGGAGTGGGGGAACGCGGCTGCGCGGTACGCAGCCCCCGCCGCATGTTCCCCGCAATCGGAGCGGGAAGGACCCGTTGTGGTGAGAGATGACCCGTTTGCGTGCCCCCGTGCGGCCCCGCCCGCTCAGAGCAGGGTGAGCTGGGTGGGCTCCGAGCCGTCGAGCGGTGCCCGCGGCTCGCGCCGGGGGAGGCGACGGGCGGTGCCCCGGTGGGCGGGTCCGATGCCGTACTCGGCCGCCAGCTCGTGCACGTACCGGGTGATACGGCGCTGGTACCAGGTCGGTGCGTAGGCGCCGTCCGCGTACAGCCGCTCGTAACGCCGTACGAGATGCGGGTGGTGGTGGCCCAGCCACTCCATGAACCACTCCCGGGCGCCGGGGCGCAGGTGCAGGACGAGCGGGGTCACCGACGTCGCGCCGGCGGCCGCGATCGCCCGGACGGTGGCCCGCAGCTGCTCGGGGCTGTCGCCGAGGTGCGGGATGACCGGCGCCATCAGCACACCGCAGCCGATGCCCGCCTCGCTCAGCCGCCGTACGACGTCGAGGCGGCGCTCCGGCGAGGGCGTGCCCGGCTCCACGGTCCGCCACAGCTCGGGGTCGGTGAAGCCCACCGAGACCGAGACGCCGACTTCGGTGACCTCGGCGGCCTGCCGCAGCAGTTCCAGGTCGCGCAGGATCAGCGTGCCCTTCGTCAGGATCGAGAACGGGTTCGCGTGGTCGCGCAGGGCGGTCAGGATGCCGGGCATCAGCCGGTAGCGGCCCTCCGCCCGCTGGTAGCAGTCGACGTTCGTGCCCATCGCGATGTGCGCGCCGTGCCAGCGCGGCGAGGCGATCTCGCGGCGGACCAGCTCCGGGGCGTTGACCTTGACGACGATCTGCGAGTCGAAGCCGAGCCCGGTGTCGAGATCGAGATAGCTGTGGGTCTTGCGGGCGAAGCAGTAGACACAGGCGTGCGTGCAGCCCCGGTACGGGTTCACGGTCCATTCGAACGGCATCCGGGAGGCGCCGGGCACCCGGTTCACGATCGAGCGGGCCCGGATCTCGTGGAAGGTGATGCCCCGGAATTCCGGGGTGTCGAAGGTGCGGGTGGTCACCGCGTCGGCGGCGAAGAGCGCACCCGTACCGCTCGTGGGGTGGTTGGCGTTGTCTTCAGCCAGATTGTCCCAGCGCATGGACGCCTCCTCGGTAGTTCTGGACCGAGAATAGAACACTTGTTCCCATGATCGTTTTTTCCCCTTCGTCCCGGCCCGGATTTTGAGCCCGACACGCGAGGTGGTTGGCTCAGCACACCCCCGAAGAACCGAGTGCTGGAGGAGCAGGCATGGCGCAGGTCGAAGCCACGACGGAGCGGATCATCGCGGCGGACGCGGAGGCGGTGTTCGACGCGCTGGCCGACTACAAGGACGTCCGCGGCAAGGTGCTCCCCGCCCACTACAGCGAGTACGAGGTGCGCGAGGGCGGAGACGGCGAGGGCACCCTCGTCCACTGGAAGCTCCAGGCCACCAGCAAGCGGGTGCGCGACTGCCTTCTTGAGGTCACCGAGCCGACCGATGGGCAGCTCGTGGAGAAGGACCGGAACTCCTCGATGGTCACCACCTGGACCGTCACCCCGGCCGGCGAGGGCAGGTCCAAGGCCGTCGTCACGACCGTGTGGGACGGAGCCGGCGGCATCGGCGGCTTCTTCGAGAGGACCTTCGCGCCCAAGGGCCTCGCCCGCATCTACGACGAGCTGCTGGCGAACCTCGCCGCCGAGGTCGAGAACTGACCCCGCGTCGACACCGCCCGGCCTCACCGGTTCGGGTGGTCTTTCCGGCGGGACGGTCGTGCGCCGTAGTGCCTCTCACCGGGGGATACGCCCCCTGAGTGCGCCGCCGGCGCCCCCCGTCGCGTTTGCCCTCACTTGTCGCGCGGTGCGAGAAATGTGCGGCAGCGCGACGAGGGGAGCGGCACGTGGTGGGTGGCATCACACTGTTGGAGGACGAGCCCGGCGGCCCGGGGGACGCCGAGACGGCGCCCGCGCCCGCCCCGCCCCCGGCGCCGCCCGCACCGGCGGTGCCCACCGCCGGTGACACCTCCGACGGCATCGAGACGGACCCCCGCCGCATCCGGCTGGTCTTCGTCGGGCTGATGCTCACGCTCCTGCTCGCGGCGCTCGACCAGATGATCGTCGCCACCGCGCTCCCGAAGATCGTCGGCGAGCTGCACGGCCTGGAGAAGATGTCCTGGGCGGTCACCGCCTATCTGCTCGCCTCCACGATCGGACTGCCGGTCTACGGAAAGCTGGGCGACCTCTTCGGCCGCAAGGGCGTCTTCCAGTTCGCCATCATCGTCTTCGTCGTCGGCTCCGCGCTGGCCGGCTGGTCCCGCACCATGGACCAGCTCATCGCCTTCCGGGCCCTCCAGGGCATCGGCGGCGGCGGGCTGATGATCGGCGTGCAGGCGATCATCGCGGACGTCGTCCCGCCCCGCGAGCGCGGCCGGTTCATGGGCCTCATCGGCGCCGCCTTCGGCCTCGCCTCGGTGGCCGGACCCCTGCTCGGCGGCTTCTTCACCGACCACGCCTCCTGGCGCTGGTGCTTCTACATCAACGTGCCGTTCGGCCTGATCACCCTCGCCGTGATCACCGTCGTCCTCAAGCTCCCCCGCCCCACCGTCCGCCCCCGGCTCGACATCCTCGGCGCCGCCCTCCTCGCCGCCGCCTCCACCTGCCTGGTGCTGCTGACCAGCTGGGGCGGCACGGAGTACGCCTGGGGCTCGGGCACCATCCTGGGACTGGGCACCGGTGCTGCCGGAACGACTCTGCTGTTCCTCCTCGTGGAACGCCGCGCCGCCGAACCCGTCATCCCGCTCCGGCTGTTCCGCGACTCGATCTTCAACGTGACCGCCCTGGTCGGCGCGGTCGTCGGCGTGGCACTGTTCGGCGCGGCCAGCTATCTGCCGACCTTCCTCCAGATGGTCGACGGGGCCACCGCCACCGAGTCCGGGCTGCTCATGCTCCCCATGATGGGCGGCATCGTCGGCGCCTCCGTGATCTCGGGCCAGCTCATCTCCCGCACCGGGCGCTACCGCGTCTATCCGATCGCGGGCAGCGCGGTCTCGGCGGTGGGCATGTGGCTGCTGTCCCGGCTGGAGACCGACACCCCGCGCCTCGAATACAGCATCGCGCAGGCGGTCCTCGGCCTCGGCATCGGGCTGATCATGCCGGTCCTGGTCCTCGCCGTGCAGAACTCCGTGCGCCCCGCCGACCTGGGCACCGCCACCAGCGCCAACAACTACTTCCGGCAGATCGGCGGCAGCGTCGGAGCCGCTGTCTTCGGCACCCTGTTCGCCGGACGGCTGGCCGACGCGCTCGCCGTCCGGCTGCCCGCCGGGGCGGACCTCCCCGACCCGGAGTCGATCAGCCCGCAGCTGGTCCACACGATGGAGCCCGCGCTGCGGGACGCCTACATCCAGGCGTACGCCGACGCGATGCCCCGGATCTTCCTCTACCTCGTGCCGGTCCTCGTGCTCGGCCTGTTCTTCGCCTTCTTCCTCAAGGAGAAACCGCTGGTGTCCCACAGCCCCGAAACCACCGCAGGCCCCGAAGCCGCCACCGAGTACACACCGATCCCCTCCGCCCGCACCGATGCCGCCGTACCGTCCGCCGGCTACCTCTCCGGCGTCCCGGTCTCCGGCAGCGTCCAGCACTCCGACGGTACGAAGGTGCCGCGCGCCGCCCTCACCCTCATCGACGTCCAGGGCCAGCAGGTAGGCCGGGGCGCCAGCGGCGACGAGGGGCGGTACGCGCTCAGCGTGCCGGGCGCCGGTTCGTACGTCCTGATCGCCGCCGCCGGGGGCCACCAGCCGCAGGCCGTCAGCGTCACCGTCGGCGAACGCCCGGTCGAGCTGGACGTGGTGCTCGGCGGTGCCGGCCGGCTCGCCGGCACCGTCGTCACGGCCGACGGGGTGCCCGTGCGCGACGCGGCCGTCACGCTGACCGACGTACGCGGCGAGGTCGTCGCCTCCACGCGCAGCGGGCGCGAGGGCGGCTACGTGATCACCGAGCTCGTCGCCGGCGAGTACACCCTGGCCGCCTCCGCCCCGGCCTTCCGGCCCGCCGCGCTCCCGGTGAGCGTGCAGGCGGCCCGGGAGACCCGGCAGGACATCGAACTGGCCGGCGGCGCCGTGCTGCGCGGGATCGTCCGGGCCACCGCCGGGCGGCCCGTCGAGGACGCCCGGGTCACGCTCCTGGACGCGGCGGGGAACGTCGTGGACACCGTGACCACCGGCCCGGACGGGGCGTTCCGCTTCGTGGACCTGTCCACCGGCGAGTACACCGTGATCGCGGCCGGCTACCCGCCCGTCGCCACGGTCCTCCAGGTCGCCGGCGGCGGGCGCACCGAGCGCGACCTCCAGCTGGGGCACGAGGACTGAACGCCCGGGACGGGGACAGCCGTTGCGCCCCGCGGCACGCGGGGCGCACCACCCCCGCCGGGGATTCCGCCGATGACCCGCGGACGCCGGTCGCATCCCCGTACCGTGGAGTCACGCGCCGCGGAATGCCGCGGTGAGGAAGGAGCCTTCCCCTCATGGACCTCGGTGTGCCGCCGCAGAGGACACCACTGCCGGGTGACGGCACGGCGGGCCGCCTGCCGCTCGCCGTCGCCGTGGTCGACGCGGAGGGGCTCGTCTCGCACTGGTCGTCCGGGGCGAGAAAGCTCTTCGGCGTCGCCCGCGAGGACGCGGTCGGCTGCCCGGCCGGTGAACTCCTGCCCGTCTCCGGCGTGCTGGGAGTGAACGGCGCACCCGCTCCGTACGACGAGGGCCCCGCGCTCGACAGCTCGCTCAGCGGGGACTTCCCCTACCCGGCGTCGGGCCGGGCCCGTCTGGACGAGCCCGCACACGGCCGGATCGACGTGCTCTGGTGGGCCTACCCGCTGGCCGGGCCCGGACCGGCCCGCCTCCTCGTGCTCGCCGCCGACTGCGCGCAGTTGCGCGGGGTGGAGACGGGCGAGGACGGCCCGGCCCGTACGGTCGCCCCCGGCTTCGCCCTGCACACCGACTTCCCCGGCCACCCCGGGCTGTCCGCGCGGCTGTCCGAGATCCTGCCGAACATGAGTGTCCAGGAGGCGACCGGCATCGTCGCCCAGGTGCTCGAACTGGGCTATCCGGTCCTGGAGTTCAGCCACCACGAACGCATCCCCGTCACCCCGGACTGGGGCGTGCCCAGGCGCGCCGGAGCGCTGCCGGTGCGGGAGGAGCGGTACGGCGGTGAGGAGCGGGCGGTCCCGCCGCGCACCGCGCCCCGCCCCGAGCTGGACCTCGAATACGCGGCGGTCCGCGAGCGGCTGGAATTCCTCAACGAGGTGAGCGGCCGCATCGGCAGCTCCCTCGACCTGGAACGCACCATCCGCGAGGTCACCAGCGCCGCCGTCCCCCGCTTCTCCGACTTCGCCGGTACGCATCTGCGCGCCGCCGTCCTCGCCGGTGAGGGCTTCCCCGACGGGCCGCCCGACGTCACCACCATCTGGCACCGCGTCTGGGTCGAGCACAACGACGAACCGGGCCGCTGGGACGACACCGTGCCCGTCGGCGAGGCCATCGCCTTCCCCGAACACACCCCGTTCTTCCAGTGCATGGTCACCGGCGAGCCCGTCATCGTGCCCCATGTGAGCGAGGAGCTGAGCAACCGGATCTCCGGCGAGTTCGAGAAGCGCGACCTGCGCCCCCTGATCACGGACCGCTCGCTGCTCATCGTGCCGCTGAAGGCCCGCGACGTGGTCCTCGGCTTCATGGTCCTGATGCGCCGCCCCGGACGTGAGCCCTTCGACGACATGGACCGCACCACCGGCGCCGAACTCGCCGCGCGGGCCGGGCTCGTCCTGGACAACGCCCGCATGTACACCTACCAGGAGAACGTCGCGGAGACGCTCCAGGACAGCATGCTGCCCCATGTCCGACCCCGCATGGCCGGGTGCGACATCGCGACCCGCTACCTCCCGGGCACCCGGCTCGGCCGGATCGGCGGCGACTGGTTCGACTCGGTCAAGCTCCCGGGCTCGCGCACCGCGCTGGTCGTCGGCGACGTGATGGGCCACGGTCTCAACTCGGCGGCCATGATGGGCCAGTTGCGGACCGCGGTGCTGACCATGGCCACCATGGAGATGCCGCCCGCCCAGCTGCTGCGCAATCTGGACGACCTCGCCCAGCGCCTCGGCGAGCAGTACCTCGCGACCTGCCTGTACGCGGTCTACGACCCGATCGCCGGCGAGCTCCAGATCGCCAACGCCGGTCACATCCCGCCCGTCCTGGTCCGCGCCGAGGACGGCCGGGCCGAGCTGCTGGACCTGCCGACCGGGGCGCCCATCGGCGTGGGCGGCGTCGCCTTCGAGACCGCCACCGTGCGGGTGCGCCCCGGGGACCGTCTCGTCCTGTGCACGGACGGGCTGGTCGAGGTGCGCGGCCAGGACATCGGGGCCGGGCTCGCCGCGCTCTGCGCCTCCGCCGCCCACCCCGCCGCTTCGATGGACGACGCCTGCGACACCATCATCCGCGCCCTGAACACCGGGGACAGCCGCAAGGACGACGTCGCCCTGCTGATGGCCCGGCTCAACGGGATCGCGGACGAGGATGTCGCCGAGTGGCAGCTCGCCCTGGACCCCCGCGAGGTGTCCCGGGCCCGTCGCCTGGTGCGCGGCCGGCTCCTCGACTGGGAGCTGCCCGACGCCGTGGAGGCGGCCGAGCTGATGGTCAGCGAGCTGGTCACCAACGCCTACAAGCACGGCCGCACCCATCACATCGGACTCCGGCTGGTCCGCACCGACGCGCTGCTGTGCGAGGTCAGTGACGACGAACCGGCCCCCGCCTCGCTCCTCGGTGTCACCGACAGCGACGAATGCGGCCGGGGGCTCGTGGTGGTGAGCAGCCTCGCGAAGGAATGGGGCACCAGCGGCACCGCGCGCGGCAAGACCGTCTGGTTCGAGCTCGCCCTGTCCCGCGTCCCGCGCCCCCGGTCCAACCGACCTCACTGACAAGGAGGTTGCGTCCGAACCCTTGCCCCCGGGCACCTCTGGGCAGTAGTCCCTGGCTGAGCAATGTGAGCCTGCACGACGGGACTTGGGAGTACGCATGGGTGTGTCACAGGAATACCGCGAGGCGTGGGAAGGCTACTGGGCGGCCACGTCGGACGAACCCGGCGACGCCATCTGGGACTCCGGCCCGGATCTGAGCGCCGTGCCGCACGGCCGGCTGCTCCTCCCGTACGCCGACGCCACCCTGCCCGTCGTGGACCTCGGCTGCGGCAACGGCACCCAGACCCGGCATCTGGCGACCCTCTTCCCCCACGCCCTCGGCGTCGACCTCTCGGAAGCGGCGATCGAGCACGCCCGGAAGGCGGACCCGGAGGAGATCGCCGCGTACGAAACGCTCGACCTCACCGACGCCGACGCCGTTCGCGCCCTGCACGAGCGCATCGGCGAGGTGAACGTCTACATGCGGGCGGTGATCCACCAGAGCGACCCCGAGGCCCGCCCGGGCGTCGCCGCCGCCGTCGCCACCCTCCTCGGCGCACGCGGCCGGGCCTTCGTCGCCGAGCTGACCCCCGCCTCCAAGGACGTCCTGCAACGCGCCTCGCAGGGCCCGGGCGGACCCGGCCCGAAGCTGCGCCGGGTCTTCGAACACGGGCTGAAACCGGCGAGCGCCACCGACGAGGAGGTCCCTCGACTGCTCGCGGAGGCCGGGCTGACCGTCCTGGACAGCGGCGACACGGTCCTGCCGCAGACCGAGAACCTGCCCGACGGCACCCGGATCGACCTGCCGGCGAGGTGGTTCGTACTGGCCACGGGCTGAAACTCCGTACTGGCCACGGGCTGAGGCCGGGGACGCCGGGGGCCCGGCCCCCGGCCTCAGCTCCCGGAGCCGTCCCGCAGCAGCGCCATCAGGGCCCGCGCCCCCGGGCTCAGCGCCCGCGCCTCGGGGAGCACGACGGCGCTCTCGTAGAACGCCTCCGCGGCGCCCTCGGGCCGCACCGCGACGAGTCCGCGCGCCTCGGGCTTGCGGGAGAAGTGGTGCGGCACGAGCGCGATGCCCAGCTGCTCGTGCACCAGCTCCAGCAGGCTGTGCACGTCGGTGACCTCCAGGGCCACCGTGCGCCGCACCCCGGCCGCCGTGAACGCGGCGTCGGCCGCGCGGCGCGGCCCGAAGTCCGGGTGGAAGTCGATGAACGGCTCGCCGGACAGCTCCGCCCAGGGCGCCCGCTCCGCCGCCGCCAGTCGGTGGCCCGGCGCGCACAGCAGCACCATGGGTTCCCGGGCCAGCGGGACCAGCTCCCCGCGCCAGCCCGCCGGGTCCACCGTCGCGGCGAACGCGATGTCGAGCCGGCCGCCCGCCACCCCGTCGACCAGCCTCGCCGTACCCTCCTGGCGCAGCCGGATCTCCATGTGCGGGTGGGCGTGGTGGAAGGCGGCGAGCAGCCGGGGCAGCCGCAGCCCGGCCACGCACTGCTCCACCCCCACCGACAGGGTCCCGCGCAGCAGCCCCCGTACCGCGTCGACGGCCTCCTTCGCGGCCCGCACCCCGGCCAGGGTGCGTTCCGCCTCGACCAGCAGGGCGCGCCCCGCCTCGGTCAGCCGTACGCTGCGCGTGGTCCGGCTGAACAGTGGCGTCCGCAGCTCCTGCTCCAGCGCCCGTACGGAGGCGGAGAGCCCGGACTGCGAGACGGCGACCCGCTCCGCCGCGCGGGTGAAATGCCGTTCCTCGGCGACGGCCACAAAATGTTCCAGCTGGCGCAACTCCATGATTGAGAACTCTAGGCCCTGAATCCAAGCGGAATCTCCTGTTGGACTACTGGATCGAAGTGGGACAGCCTGGGGGAGTCCTGCCGGTCATGGCCGGAACACCTCTCCCAGGAGCCCCGCATGTACATCCCGTCCGCCGACCGCTACGCGCACATGCCCTACCGGCGCACCGGGCGCAGCGGCCTGAAGCTGCCCGCCCTCTCGCTCGGCCTGTGGCACAACTTCGGCGGGGACCGGACACCGCAGACCCAGGGCGAGATCCTGCGCCGCGCCTTCGATCTCGGCATCACCCACTTCGACCTGGCCAACAACTACGGCCCGCCGCCCGGCTCCGCCGAGACCGCGATGGGCAAGGCGCTGGCCACGGACTTCGCCGCCCACCGGGACGAGATCATCGTCTCCACCAAGGCCGGCTACCTGATGTGGGACGGTCCGTACGGCGAGTGGGGTTCGCGCAAGAACCTGCTCGCCTCGCTGGACCAGAGCCTCACCCGGCTCGGCCTGGACTACGTCGACATCTTCTACTCGCACCGGCCCGACCCCGACACCCCGCTCGAAGAGACCATGGGCGCGCTCGACGCGGCGGTGCGCCAGGGCAAGGCGCTCTACGTCGGCGTCTCCAACTACTCACCCGAGCAGACCCGCGAGGCCGCCCGCATTCTGAAGGGGCTCGGCACCCCGCTCCTGATCCACCAGCCGCGCTACTCCATGCTCGACCGCCGCCCCGAGGACGGACTGCTCACCGCCCTGGACGAGCTGGGCGTCGGCTCCATCGCCTACTCGCCGCTGGAACAGGGCATCCTCTCCGACCGCTACCTCAACGGCATCCCGGAGGGCTCCCGCGCCGCGGGCAGCAGCCCCTTCCTGTCGGCCGAGGCGGTCACCCCGGACCTGGTGTCCCGGCTCCGCGAGCTGAACGAACTCGCCGCCGCGCGCGGCCAGTCGCTCGCCCAGCTGGCCCTGGCCTGGGTGCTGCGCGGCGGGCGCGTCACCTCCGCCGTGGTCGGCGCGAGCAGCGTCGCGCAGCTGGAGAACAACGTCGAGACGGTGCGGAACCTGGACTTCACCGACAAGGAACTCGCCCGGATCGAGAAGCTGCTGAAGGGCGCCAAGCGCGGCTGACGGCCCCCGGCCCCCGGCGGCCCGCACCGGCCGCCGGGGTGTCATTGGATTGGACCTGTGGCGTGCTCGGCGGCCCTGGCCTGGGCGTTCATCGGCGCGTACCGTGTGGCCGCATGAAGATCCTCGTCAGCGCCGACATGGAAGGCGCCACCGGCGTGACCTGGCCGGCCGACGTGCTGCCCGGCACGCCGCAGTGGGAGCGGTGCCGCTCCCTGTTCACCTCCGACGTCAACGCCGCCGCCCTCGGCTTCTACGACGGGGGAGCGGACGAGGTGCTGATCAACGAGGCCCACTGGACCATGCGCAACCTGCTCCTGGAGAGACTGGACGACCGCGTCCAGATGCTCACCGGCAAGCACAAATCGCTCAGCATGGTCGAGGGCATCCAGCACGGCGACGTCGACGCGGTCGCCTTCGTCGGCTACCACACGGGCGCCGGTACGGAGGGCGTCCTCGCCCACACCTACCTCGCCAACTCCATCACCGGCGTCTGGCTGAACGGCGTCCGGGCCAGCGAGGGCCTGCTCAACGCGCACGTCGCCGCCGAGTACGGAGTCCCCGTCGTCCTCGTCACCGGCGACGACCTGACCTGCGTGGACGCCGGGGGATACGCCCCCGGCGCGGAGAAGGTGGCCGTCAAGGACTACGTGTCGCGGTACGCCGCCGTCTGCCGCACCCCGGCCCGTACCGCCGCCGACATCCGGGCGGCCGCCGCCCGGGCCGTCCCCCTGGCCGGGCGGTACACCCCGGTCGAGGGCGGCCCGTTCACCGTGGAGCTGGAATTCGACGCCGAGCACCTGGCCGCGGCGGCCACCGTGGTACCCGGTGTGGCGCCGAGCGGCGAGAGGCGGGTCTCCTACACCAGCGCGACGATGTACGAAGGTATCCGCACGTTCAAGGCGGTGACGACGATCGTCTCGTCCGCCGTGGAGGAGCAGTATGGCTGAGGCGACCGCCCCCCAGGACTCCGTCGACGCCCTGGCGCTCGACGAATCGGTGACGTTCACCTCCGAACTGATCCGCATCGACACCACCAACCGGGGCGACGGCGACTGCCGCGAACGCCCCGCAGCCGAGTACGTCGCCGAGCGCCTGGCCGCCACCGGCCTGGAGCCCGCGCTCCTGGAACGCACCCCCGGCCGCACCAACGTGGTCGCCCGGATTCCCGGCACCGACCCGTCCGCCCCCGCCCTCCTCGTCCACGGCCACCTCGACGTGGTCCCGGCCGAGGCCTCCGACTGGACCGTGCACCCCTTCTCGGGCGAGGTCCGCGACGGGACCGTGTGGGGGCGCGGCGCCATCGACATGAAGAACATGGACGCGATGGTCCTGGCCGTCGTCCGGTTCTGGGCCCGGGCCGGAATCCGCCCCCGCCGCGACATCGTCATCGCGTACACCGCCGACGAGGAAGCCAGCGCCGAGGACGGCTCCGGCTTCCTCGCCGACCGGCACGCCGCCCTCTTCGACGGCTGCACGGAGGGCATCAGCGAGTCCGGCGCCTTCACCTTCCACGCCGGGCCGAACATGCCGCTCTACCCCATCGGGGCGGGCGAACGCGGCACCGGCTGGCTGAAGCTCACCGCCCACGGCAAGGCCGGCCACGGCTCCAAGGTCAACCGGGCCAACGCCGTCACCGCGCTCGCCGCCGCCGTCACCCGCATCGGCGAACACGAGTGGCCGGTCCGGCTCACCCCGACGGTCCGCGCCGCGCTCACCGAGCTCGCCGCGCTCCACGGCATCCACCCGGACCTCGACGCCCCCGGCTTCGACGTGGACGAACTCCTCGGCAAGATCGGACCGGCCGCGGCCCTCGTCGCCCCGACCGTCCGCAACAGCTCCAACCCGACGATGTTGGACGCCGGTTACAAGGTCAACGTCATCCCCGGCCACGCCACCGCCTACATCGACGGCCGGACCGTCCCCGGCGGCGACGAGGAGTTCCACACGACGATGGACCGGCTCACCGGTTCCTCGGTCGACTGGGAGTTCGCCCACCGCGAGGTCGCCCTCCAGGCCCCGGTCGACTCACCCACGTACGGCAGGCTCCGCGCCGCCATCGAGCGGTTCGACCCCGACGGGCACGTCGTGCCGTACTGCATGTCCGGTGGCACCGACGCCAAGCAGTTCTCCCGGCTCGGCATCACCGGCTACGGCTTCTCGCCGCTGAAGCTGCCCGTCGGCTTCGACTACCAGGCCCTCTTCCACGGCGTGGACGAACGCGTCCCCGTCGACGCGCTGCACTTCGGCGTCCGGGTCCTGGACCACTACCTGCGCACCGCCTGAACCATTCGGGGGAGACCGACACCCATGCCCACCGCACAGTCCCACGGCAGCTGGCCCTCACCGATCGACGCCGCACTGGCCGCCTCCCACGACGGACGGCCCGAGTACACCGGCGCGGTCGGCGACGAGCTGTGGTGGACCGAACCGCGCCCCGCCGAAGCCGGCCGGCGCGCCCTGGTCCGCCGCACCGCCGACGGCACCACCACCGAACTGCCCGCCCCCTGGGACGTCCGCAGCCGGGTCATCGAGTACGGCGGCCAGCCCTGGGCCGGCGCCGAGCGGACGGAGGGCGGCCCGCTGGTCGTCTTCGTCCACTTCGCCGACCAGCGGCTGTACGCCTACGAGCCCGACGGCGACCGCGAACCGTGGCCGCTCACCCCGGTCTCCGCCGTCGGCGGCGGACTGCGCTGGGCCGACCCGCGCCTCCACCCGGACCGGGGCCCGGCGGGCGAGGTGTGGTGCGTCCTGGAGGAGTTCACCGGCGAGGCGCCCACCGCGCTGCGCCGGGTCCTCGCCGCAGTGCCGCTGGACGGATCGGCGGCCGGTGACCGGTCCGCCGTGCGCGAACTCGAGCACGAGCGGCACCGGTTCGTCACCGGCCCCGAGGTCTCGCCGGACGGGCGGCGCGCCGCCTGGATCGGCTGGGACCACCCGCGCATGCCCTGGGACGGCACCGAGGTGCTGGTCGCGGACATCGGCGACGACGGCACCTTCCGGAACGCCCGGGCCGTCGCCGGCGGACCCGAGGAATCCGTGCCCCAGGTCCAGTGGACCGCCGACGGGCAGCTGCTCCTGGCGAGCGACCGCAGCGGCTGGTGGAACCTGTACCGGCTCGACCCGGACACCGGCGCGACCCGGGAACTGTGCCCGCGCGAGGAGGAGTTCGCCGGGCCGCTGTGGAAGATCGGGCTCGTCTGGTTCCGCCCCCTCGACAACGGGCTGAT
The DNA here is from genome assembly GCF_055590565.1 of Streptomyces sp. NPDC041814. Classification (NCBI taxonomy): domain Bacteria; kingdom Bacillati; phylum Actinomycetota; class Actinomycetes; order Kitasatosporales; family Streptomycetaceae; genus Streptomyces; species Streptomyces sp. NPDC041814. The sequence goes on from NZ_JBVJAM010000013.1 coordinate 64,810, forward strand.
CGCCGTCCTGCACGGCAAGGGCACCACCACCCTCGGCATACTCGACCCGGAGACCGGCGACCTCGTCGACATCGCGGGACCCTGGACCGAGTGGGTGGCGACACTCACCGTGCGCGGCTCCCGGGTCACCGGCGTCGCCGCGAGCCCGCACAGCGGCTACGAGATCGTGGAGCTGGACACCGCGACCGGGCACACCCGGATCACCGGCACCCCGCACGAGGACGCCGTCGACCCCGCGTACTACCCGGAACCCGTCCTGCGCACCTTCACCGGACCCGGCGGACGCGAGATCCACGCCCAGATCTACCCGCCGCGCAACCCCGGACACACCGGCCCCGAGGGCGAGCTGCCGCCGTACGTGGTGTGGGCCCACGGCGGTCCCACCGGCCACGCCGCCCTCGTCCTGGACCTGGAGATCGCCTACTTCACCTCGCGCGGCATCGGCGTCGCCGAGGTCAACTACGGGGGGTCCGCCGGATACGGCCGCGCCTACCGCAACCGGCTGCGCGAGCAGTGGGGCGTCGTGGACGTGGAGGACTGCGCCGCCGTCGCCGGGACGCTCGCCGCCGAGGGCACCGCCGACCCGGACCGGCTCGCCATCCGGGGCGGCAGCGCCGGAGGCTGGACCACCGCCGCCTCGCTGACCGGCACCGGCGTCTACGCCTGCGGCACCATCATCTACCCGATCCTCGACCTCGCGGGGTGGGGCACCGACGAGACCCACGACTTCGAGTCCCAGTACCTGGAATCGCTGGTCGGCCCCCTCGCCGAGGTCCCCGAGCGCTACCGGGAACGATCACCGGTCGGCCGCACCGACCGGCTCACCGTGCCGTTCCTGCTCCTCCAGGGCGAGGACGACCCCATCTGCCCGCCCGTGCAGTGCGAGCGCTTCCTCGCCGCCGTCGAGGGACGCGGCATCCCGCACGCGTACCGCACCTACCCGGGGGAGGGCCACGGCTTCCGCCGCGCCGGCACGATGATCGACGCGCTGGAGTCCGAACTCTCCCTGTACGCCCAGGTGTTCCGCTTCGAGAGGTCCGATGTGGCCACCCTGGAGCTGAAGCGGTGACCCTCACCCCGCTCACCCGCCCCGCCCGGCTCCGCCCCGGGGCGAAGGTCGCCGTCGTCTCCCCGTGCGGGCCGGTCCCCGCCGACCGGCTGGAACCCGGCCTGGACATCCTGCGCGGCTGGGGCCTCGACCCCGTGCCCATGCCCCATGTGCTGGACGTGCACCGGGACCTGGACTACCTCGCCGGTACGGACGAGGCCCGGGCCCGCGACCTCCGGGACGCGTGGTGCGACCCTTCCGTGGACGCGGTGATCTGCGCGCGCGGCGGATACGGGGCGCACCGCATGGTGGACCTGGTGGACTGGGCGGCGGTGCGCGCGGCCGGGCCCAAGGTGTTCGTCGGCTACAGCGATGTCACCGTGCTCCACGAGGCGTTCGCGCTGCGGACCGGCTTCGCCACCCTGCACGGGCCCATGGTGGGGACCGAGACGTTCCTCAAGGACCCCCGCACCCAGGAGTCCCTGCGGGCCACGCTCTTCGACCCGGGGACGCATCTGACCCTGGGGCTTGAGGAGGCGCGGGCCCTGGTCCCGGGCCGGGCGCGCGGCATCACCTACGGCGGCTGCGTCAGCCTGCTCGCCGCCGACCTCGGCACCCCGCACGCCCGCCGCTCGGCCCGGGGCGGGCTGCTCGTCATCGAGGACACCACGGAGGACCCGTACAGCCTGGACCGCATCCTCACGCAGCTGCTGCGGGCCGGGGCGCTCGACGGGGTCGCCGGAGTGGCCTGCGGATCCTGGGCGGGGTGCGGGCCGTACGAACAGGTGCGGGCGGTGCTCGCGGACCGGCTGGGCGGGCTGGGCGTCCCGGTCGTGGAGGAGCTGGGCTTCGGGCACGGGCCCACCGGGCTGACGATCCCGCTCGGGGTGCCCGCGGTGCTCGACGCCCCGGCGGACGGCGGCCCGGCCACCCTCACCGTCGAGGTGCCCGCACTGCTCTGACCTGCCGGGCGCTCCGCCCCCGTCACCCGGATGGCCGAACATCTCGTCCGGCGGGGACGGGGGCGGAGCCATGCTGGAGCCCCGGGGCGACGGCCGTACCAGGGCCGGGAAAGGGGCTTTCATGAGCCCGAAGGACGTGTCGAGCAGCGGGAAGAGCGGCAGCGGGGCCTTCACCCCCGCCCGCATCCTGGTCCTCGTGATCGCGGTCCTGTCGATCGTGTTCATCGCCGAGAACACCAAGGACGTCGAGGTCCGCCTCATCGTCCCGCTGGTGACGGCGCCGCTCTACGTGTGGCTGGTCGTGATGTTCGCGGCCGGCATGGCGTGCGGTGCGTACGTCTTCCGCAGGCGGCCCAAGTAGGACCGCGGACCACGGCCGTAGGGGGCGGGCTCACCGAGCCCGCCCCCTACGGCCGTCCTAAGCTGGGGCGATGTCCGACACCCGCTGTCTCGCCGAGGGGCCGCGCACGGCGATCCGCCCCTTCACCCACGGCGACGCCGACGAGTTCACCGCCCGGGCCCGGGAGAGCGCCGCCCTGCACCGGCCCTGGCTGTTCCCGCCCGCCACGCCCGAGGCGTACGCCGGCTACGCGGGCGCCCTCATCGGGGACCCGACGAAGGCGGGGTTCCTGGTGTGCGAGCGGGACGCGGCGGGCGGGGCCGGGCCGATCGCCGGGTTCATCAACATCAACAACATCGTCGCCGGGGCCTTCCGCTGCGGCGCCCTCGGCTACGGCGCGTTCGCGCACGCGGCCGGGCGCGGCCTCATGGGCGAAGGGCTGGGACTCGTCCTGGACCACGCCTTCGGGCCGCTCGCCCTGCACCGCCTGGAGGCCAACATCCAGCCGGACAACGCGGGGTCGATCGGGCTGGTGCGCCGGGCGGGTTTCCGGCTCGAAGGCTACTCGCCGGACTTCCTGCACATCGACGGCGCCTGGCGCGACCACGAACGCTGGGCGATCACCGCGGAGATGCGCCGCCCCGCCTGACGCCGGCTACTTGACGAGGCCCCGCGCCGCGTCCGCGATGTGCGTGCGGGAGATCCCCGCCGCGTCGAGCAGCTCCGCCGTGGTGCCGGACCCGGGCAGGTTGCTCCCGGCGAGGTGGACGAAGCGCGGGTGGCTGCCGGACTCCGCCAGCGACGACAGGACCGCCTCGCCGATGCCGCCCTCCGGGTGGTGGTCCTCGACCACGACCAGGGCCCCGGTCTCCCGGGCCGCGAGAGCCAGCGCGCCGGCGTCGAGCGGCTTGACCGAGTAGAGGTCGATGACCCGTGCCCGCACGCCGTCCCCGGCCAGCAGCTCGGCGGCGGCCAGGCACTCGTGCAGCGTGACCCCCGCGCCGACCAGGGTGACCTGGTCGTCGTCGCCGTGGCGCAGCGTCTTCGAGCCGCCCACGGGGAACGTCTCCTCGCTCCCGTACAGCACCGGGTAGGCGCCGCGCGTGGTGCGCAGGTACGAGATCCCGTCGATGTCCGCCATGGCCGCGGTCAGAGCCGCCGCCGAGGTCGCGTCGCTCGGGTAGAACACGGTCGAACCGCGCACCGCGCGCATCATCGCCAGGTCCTCGACCCCCATCTGCGAGGGCCCGTCCGCCCCGATCTCCACCCCGCTGTGCGTACCGCAGAGTGCCATCGTGATGTCCGAGACGGCCGCCATGCGGATGAAGTCGTGCGCCCGGGTGAGGAACGCCGCGAAGGTGGTCGCGTACGGGCGGAAGCCGCGCACGGCCATGCCGACGGCCTCGGCGACCATCTGCTGCTCCGCGATGTACGTCTGGAAGAAGCGGTCCGGGTACGCCTTCTTGAAGTCCTCCGAGTGCGTGGAGTTCCCGACCTCGGCGTCCAGGGCGACGACCTCGGGCCGTGCCCCGAGTGCCACCAGGGCCTTGCCGAAGGCGACCCGGGTCGCGACCTCGTCGCCCTTCTCGAAGCGCGGCAGCTCCACGGTGCCTCCGGAGCGCTCGGCGGCGGGCGCGGCCTTCGGCGGCCGGGGGCCCTTCACCCGCAGGTCGCGGACGCCGCCCAGCTCCTCGACCGCGCGCTCGGCCAGGTCCTCGGGCAGCGGCTTGCCGTGCCAGCCCTCCTTGTCGGCGACCTCGCCGACCCCGCGCCCCTTGACCGTCTTCGCGACGATCACCGTGGGGGCGCTGCCGTCCGCCGCCGTCTTCAGGGCCCGGTCGACCTCGGTCAGGTCGTGCCCGTCGACCACGAGGGCGCGGCAGCCGAACGCCTCGACGCGGCGCGCGTAGGTGCCGGTGTCCCACTGGAGTTCGGTGGGGCCGGACTGGCCGAGGCGGTTGACGTCGATGATCGCGACGAAGTTGCCCAGCTTGTGCTGGCCCGCCTTGTCCAGGGCCTCCCAGACGGACCCCTCGGCCATCTCGCTGTCCCCGCACAGCACCCACACCCGGTACGGCTGCTTCTCCAGGTCCCGCCCGGCGAGCGCGATGCCCACGCCGTACGCGATGCCCTGCCCCAGCGAGCCGGTCGCCACGTCCACCCAGGGCAGCTCGGGCGTGGGGTGGCCCTGCAGCCGGTGGCCGAAGCGGCGGTACGTCGTCATCAGCTCCTCGTCGGTGACGGCACCGGCGGCCTTGAACATGGCGTACAGGAGCGGCGAGGCGTGGCCCTTGGAGAACACGAGGTGGTCACCGGCGGGGTTCTCGGGCGCGTCCCAGTCGTACCGCAGATGCCGGGTCATGAGGACCGCCATCAGATCGGCCGCCGACAGGCTGGACGTGGGGTGCCCGGACCCCGCCGACGTGCTGGCGCGCACCGAGTCCACCCGCAGTTGCTGGGCGAGCTCGAAGACCTGGGTCAGATCACTGTCGGGGCCGAGCGTGCTGGTCTGTTCGCTGGTCATGGGCCGGACCTTTCGCGTGAGGGCGGGACGACGGAACGGGTTCCCGAATCGTCGCGGTCCATCACCTTCCGGGAGAAGGTTGCCCTCGTTTGCGCCGCGGGGCCTGCCGCCCGACGCCTCCGCGCCGGGCGGCAGGCCCCGCCCGTCAGGCGTCGGCGCGGCTGCCCCGTACGACGCAGGAGCGGCTGCTTTCCCAGCCCCAGCCGTCGCCGTCGGGGTCGGAGGAGGCGTTGGCGCAGTACGGGTATCCGTTCGGGGCCGTACCCGTGCCGGAACCCGTGTCCGGTGCGCTGCCCCGTACGACGCAGGAGCGGCTGTTCTCCCAGCCCCAGCCGTCGCCGTCGGGGTCGGAGGAGGCGTTGGCGCAGTACGGGTATCCGTTCGGGGCCGTACCCGTGCCGGTGCCTCCGTCGCCGCCGCTCGAACCGCCGCCGTAGACCGTGGCGCGGACGGAGGTGGCGGTGATGCCGTTGCTGCCGTTGAAGAGGCGGTCGCCCCAGCTGGTGAGCGAGTCCGGGTCGAATCCGTTGACGAGGTCGAGGTACTCGACTCCACCGCCGTTGCCGCTCCACGACCAGCCTATGTAGCCGAGCCGCAGCGACTGGGCGGTGGCCATGATCGCGTCCTCGTCCGGGTTTCCGTCGCTGTGCGCGTTGCCGAACTCGCCCACCACGACGGGGAGCCCGTTGTCCACGAAGTGGTTCAGATAGTCCCGCACCTCGGTGGCCGTGTCGTAGACCCCGTACATGTGGATGGAGAAGACGGTGTTGCGGTCCGGGTCGGCGGCGAAGACCGAGGCGGCGTTGTCCCGCATGGTGCCGGACCAGTCCTGGCCCCAGTTCGGAGCGTCCACCATCAGGGCGTGCCGCAGCCCGGCGGCGCGCAGCTTGCCGATGGCGTCCTTGGTGGCCGACGTCCACCCCGTGTAGCCGGTGTTGCCGAACGGTTCGTTCCCGATGTTGACGACGACGTAGTCCTCCTGGCCCTCCAGCGCGCTCTTCACGCTGATCCAGTAGTCGGCCGCCTTGTCCAGCGACGTGGCGGCGGAGTCCTCGCCGTAGCCGGTGGTGTCGTGCGCCTCCAGCACGCAGATCACCTTGGCGGCCTTGCATTGCGCGATGAGAGAGGACACCTCGGACGTCGTGGTCTTCGTCCAGCGGTCGCCGCTGCCCAGGACGACGCGGACCGTGTTGGCTCCCCTGGCGGCGATGTCGGAGATGGCGGTGGTCTGCTCGGGATACCAGGCGTACGCGTGGTTGACACCGCGCATCACGAACTCGTTGCCGTTGGCCTCGTACAGCCGGCCGTCGCCGACATGGAGTCCCGTGTCCGCGGCCTGTGCGGCACCGGCGGGACCGAGGACGGACAACAAGGCGCCGGCCACGCCGGTGGCCAGCGCCGTGACCGTCGTGAGCAGGAAGCTTCCGGGGGGTTTCTTCATGGGCTCTCCTCAAGGGGGCATGGGTGAGAGGTCCGCGGCCGCTCGATGGGGACCCGGCGCACGCCATGGTTGGGACAACGTTGTCAGGCGTGGCATCCGGGCGTATGGCTGATGGGTGGTCAACCTGCTTGAGCGGAGGGGGAATCGGGGCCGCCGCGCAGTGTCCGGCGCCGGCCCGGCGTTGCCCTCATATGAGGCACTGGATGTTCCAATCATGTCAATACACGTGTCGCTCGTATTTCATTCATGACTTCCGCGCCATGACGCGGGTGGGGGAAATTCGGGCTGCTGGAGGTGCATTCGGGAGGTGTCCCGAGGTCGCTCGAAAGTGCGGAATTTGCTAAACCATTGCTCAACTGAGTCAACGGGGCTAGACAACGTTGTCAAGGGCGGGCAGAGTACGGCTGGGGGCGATGTGCGTCCCGGCACGGAAGGGCGGAACACGTAATGGTGTACGGAGCACTTGACATAGGCGGGACCAAGATCGCCGGGGCGCTCGTGGACGGGGACGGGCGCCTGCTCGCACGCGTCCAGCGGCCCACCCCCGCCCGGCGCCCCGCCGAGGAGCTGGCCGCCGCAGTGGTGGCGGTGCAGGACGAACTCGCGGCCCATCCGGCGTGGGCCGGCGTCACCTGCCTCGGTGTCGCCAGCGCGGGGCCGGTCGACACCGCCCGTGGCACCGTGAGCCCGGTGAACATCCCGGCGTGGCGGGAGTACCCGCTGGTCGAGCTCGTCCGCGGCCATCCGGAGACCCCGGCGGGCATCGAGCCCGTCCTCGTGGGGGACGCCGTGGCCATGACCGCCGCCGAACACTGGCTCGGCGCCGCGCGCGGTGTCGACAACGCCCTGTGCATGGTGGTCTCCACGGGCGTCGGAGGCGGCCTGGTCCTCGACGGCCGGGTGCACGGCGGCCGGACGGGCAACGCCGGGCACATCGGGCACATCACGGTCGATCTCGACGGCCCCCGTTGCCCCTGCGGTGCTCCGGGCTGCGTGGAGACCTACGCCAGCGGCACGGCCATCGCGGCCCATGCCCGGGCCCTCGGCTGGACCGCGCCGCCCGGCGTGGCGCCGACTGCTGCGGCGGTCGCGGAGGCGGCCCGCGGCGGCGACGGCCGGGCGTGCGCGGCCTACGAACGCGCGGCGCGTGCCCTGGCCGCCGCGATCGCCGCGACGGCGGCACTCGTGGAGCTGGAGCGCGTGGTCATCGGCGGCGGGGTGGCGCAGGCGGGGGAGGTCCTGTTCGCCCCGCTGCGGCGCCGCCTGGCCGACTACGCCGTCCTGGACTTCGTGCGGGACATCCCCGTGGTCACCGCCGGCCTGGCCCTGGACGCGGGGCTCGTCGGGGCCGCGGCCGTCGCCGCGTCGGCCCCGGACTCCGGGCTCGTGCCCGCTCTGCGTTCCTGATCCCGGCCGGGGCACGGCCGTCACTGGCGAAGCCGTAAGCAAGTGGACGTGGAACCTCTTGTCAGCACCATCCGCTGTTCGACGTTCCGCCCGTACGCGTTCTGAGTCCGGCGCCGGACGGGCCGGAGGAGGTGTACCCGGCGCCGGTGGACGATTTCCGGCTCTCGCGCCTCCGGGTGGTGGAGGGCGGCCCTGCCGCGGTCCTGGAGGCGACGGCACCGCACATCCTCGTCTGCGCGCGCGACGACCTGCGCCCGGGCGGTCCGCAGGGTGTCGTACGGCTGAGTCCGGGCGGCTCGGTGGACGCCCCCCGCCGGGGAGCGGGGAGCTCTGCCGGGCCGCTGTCGGCACCGCCGCTCCACGGGCCCCGCGTCGCTGCCCCGATTCGTACGCATCCGGTAGCCCCGGGACTCAACCGGTTTCGTGAATTGCCTTCCTCGTGCGTCCCGCTTTATCGGGACGGCGAGGAAGAGAGCAGGTCACGCATGTCGACCCCGGCAGCGGTCGATGAGAGCGCAGAAACTCGCCGGCTCAGCAACGTTCCTGGCGCTGGGCCGGCGAGTCGGTGTGTGCGGAGCGCTACTTCGTCGCGCCTTGTGCGAAGCCGTTGTAGATGTAGCGCTGGAGGAAGAGGAAGGCGATCAGCGTCGGGACGATGACGAGGACGGCGCCCGCGGAGATGTTCTCCCAGTGGGCTCCGAACGGACCCTTGAAGCGGAACAGAGCGGTGGACACCGTGCCGAGCTCCGGCGAGGGCATGTACAGGAAGGGGATGTAGAAGTCGTTGTAGACGGTGATCCCCTTGATGATCACCACGGTCGCGATCGCCGGCTTGAGCAGCGGGAAGATGACCTTGCGGTAGATCGTGAACGAGTTCGCTCCATCCAGTCGCGCGGCTTCGTCCAGCGAGACAGGGATGCCGCGGATGAACTGCAGGAAGATGTAGATCGAGACGATGTCCGTGCCCATGTACAGCAGGATCGGGGCCCAGCGGGTGTCGAACAGGCCGAAGCTGTTGACGACCTGGAAGGTCGCGACCTGTGTGGTGACCCCGGGCACGAGGGTGGCGATCAAGAAGAGCGCCATCACGAGCTTCTTCGCCCGGAACTGGAACCGGTCGATGGCGTAGGCCGTCATCGAGCCGATGAGCACGGTGCCGGTGATGGAGAACAGCAGGATGAACGCGGTGTTGCCGAAGGCCGTCAGCATCTGGCCGTCGGAGAACGCGGTCGCGTAGTTGTCGAAGTTCAGCCAGTTGCCCGGGAGCGACAGGGCTCCGCCGTCGGTGGCCTCCGACGAGGTCTTCAGCGAGGTGAGGAAGACGACCGCGAGCGGGAGGACCACCACCAGCGAGGCCACGACGAGCGATGCGTAGACGAGTGTCTGCCCGATTCCGCCGCGCACGCGGACGCGTCGCCGGCGGGGTGCGGTGCGGGGGCGGCCCGCGGTCTTCGGGTCCGCGGTCTGCGGGGCCGTGGTCATACGAGGTCCACCTTTTCGTCGGGCACGAGTCGGCGCTGGATCCAGGTGATCAGCAGGATGATCAGCAGCAGCACCACGGCGGCCGCCGAAGCCAGCCCGGTCTTGTTGAACTGGAACGCGAGCTTCACGGTCTGGATGACGAACGTGGAGGTGCCGGTCGCGCCCCCGGTCATGATCCAGGGAATCTCGAATACGGCGAGCGACCCCGAGATCGCGAGGATGACGCTCAGGCTCAGCACGGGCCGGATGCTCGGGGCGATGATGTGCCGGAACTGCTCCCACTTGTTCGCGCCGTCCAGTTGCGCTGCCTCGTACAGCTCGCCGGGAATGGACTGGATGGCGCCGAGGAACAGGACGAAGTTGAGGCCCGTGAAGCGCCACACCGAGACGCCGGCGAGCGAGGTGTTGGCCGAGGCGGGGTCGCCCAGCCACGCGTGGTCGGGGCTCTGGCCGAACCAGGACAGCACCGTGTCCAGGGTGCCGCCGTCCTGGAAGAAATACAGGAAGACGAAACCGATGGCCACGCCGTTGATGAGGTAAGGGAAGAAGAGCAGCCCCTTGAACAGGTTGCGGAACCGCAGGTCGAAGCTGAGCACCGTGGCGAAGTACAGCGCGATCACGATCTGCACCACGGACGCCGCGAGGTAGTAGAAGCTCACGAAGAAGACTCGGAAGAGCTCGGGCCGGGTGAAGATCTGGACGTAGTTGTCCATGCCCGTGAAGTTCCGGTCGGGGCTGATCCCGTCCCAGTCCGTGAAGCTGTAATAGATCATGTTCCCCACCGGTACGTAGGTGAACGTGATCAGCAGGGCCAGCGGCGCCAGCAGGAACAGCCACGGCGTGGCGCGGCGGAGCGACCGGCCCCGGGGCCTGCGCTCGCGAGGGCTGCCGCCCGTGGGGGAGGTGCCGCGCCGGTGGGGCGTCGCACGGTGCGTTTTCACGCTCACCGCCCCGGTCGTCTCGGTCATGTCGGGCCTTTCGTCGTCCGCGTCGGTCATGCGGTGTACGCGGGACGGGACCCGGCCGGTCTCCCCGGCCGGGTCCCGCACCGGGTCAGGAACCGGCGGTCCTCGCGGCGTCGTTCCACTTCTTGTTCAGCTCGCCGAAGTAGCTCTCGGCGTTGCCCTTCTGCGCCCCGCGCGCGATGTCGATCAGCTTCTGCCGGTAGTCGGGCTTGTTGAGGCCGATCTCGGCGGCGTTGTCGATGTCGTTCACCGCGCCCGTCTTGCGCTCGGAGCGCTCGACGAAGGTGACATCGTTGTCAACGAATTCCTTGAGGGTGTCGGGCATGGGGGACGTCTTCAGGGTGGGAACGGCCCCCTCCTTGGCGGAGTAGCCGGACTTCTCCGTGAACCAGTCGATCCAGGCCCGGGCCGCTTCCTTGTGGTCCGAGTGGATGTTGACGGCCTGCTGGTAGTCCGAGACGAGCGTCGCGCACTGCTGCCCTTCGTCCTGCTGGACGGGGACGGGCATGTAGCCGATGTCGTCGGGATTCCCGCCGGCCGTCCGGGCGGCGTCGCGCATCTGCGTGATCGCCCAGGAGCCGACCATCATGGAGCCGATCTCGCCCTTGGCGAGCTTGCTCTTGGACGCTTCCCAGTTGGTGGTGCTGGGGTCCTTCTCCGAGAGCCCGCCCTTGACGATGTTGTAGAGCAGGGAGTCGACCACTTGGAGTTCGCTGCCGGTCTTCCAGGGCGAGACGGCACCGGCCAGCTTGTTGTTGGCCTCCTGGTCGCAGCTGACGGAGCCGATGTTGGCGGACCACTGGACCAGCGGCCAGCCGTCCTTGAAGTTGGTGTAGTAGGGGGTCGCCCCCGTCTTCGCCTTGACCGTCCTGAGGTCCGCGATGAACTCCTCCGGAGAGTTCGGCCAGGCGGTGATCCCGGCCTTCTTCCAGAGGGCCTTGTTGTAGACGAAGCCGTTGGCCGTGCCGAACTGCGCGATGCCGTAGGTCTTGCCGTTGACCTCCGACTTGTCGCTGAAGCGGTACTTGCTCGCCATTTCTATGGAGGAACCCAGCGGCGCGAAGAACTTGGGGTAGTCGTTCTTGGCGACCGCTGCCGGGATCATCAGGACGTCGCCGTACTTGTCCGTGTTCATCCGGATCTTGACTTCGCCCTCGTAATCGGTGAGGCCCTCGAACTTCACCTTGATCTTGGGGTAGACCTTGTTGAACTCCGCCGCGTAGGCCTTCATCGCGCCGCTCTTGATCAGGTCCGTCCGCTGTGTCAGGACCGTGATCGTGCCGCTCGCGCTGCTCGCGTCCGCCGGTGCGGAGGCTGTCTCGGTCGACGGCGTACCGCTGCCACTGCAGCCCGTGGCGGTGAGTGTCGCGATGGCCAGAAACGCACCTGTGAGTGTCCTGGTCTTCCCCATGTGCCCAACTCCTTCGGACGGCGGCTCGGGTCTGCGCCGGATGTCGGCACTATGGCAGGGCGAAGGTGAACCGGTAAAGCGTTTGTTTCCCCTGCGATGCCTAATCGTTACCAACGTTCGAGTTAGTGCAGGTGAGATGGCGTGTCTTGCGGCGGACACGTTGCCGTCCTGTGACTAGACCGGTTTATGGACAGTGATCGATCGGCGGGTTAGGTTGTGCGGCGTCGAACATCTGTCAGCGTGCGCACTGGGCCGATTGGAGCCGCACCATGAAGGACATCACCCCGCTCACCGAAGGCTGGAATCTGCGCCATGACGAGGCGCTGCTGCCCGCCCGGGTCCCCGGCTGCGTCCACACCGACCTGCTTGCCGCGGGCCTCATTCCGGACCCCTTCCTCGAACGGAACGAGACCGAGGTCGCCTGGATCGGCCGACGGGCCTGGACGTACGAGACCGACGTCTCCCACAGCAGCCCGCACGAGCGCACCGACCTCGTCTTCGAAGGTCTCGACACCGCCGCGCGGATCACCTTCGCGGGGCGGGAACTCGGGTCCACCCGGAACATGCACCGCGGCTACCGGTTCGACGCCACTGGACTGACGGGCCGTCTGGAAGTGTGCTTCGCCTCCGCGTACGAGGAGGCCGAATCCGTGCGTGCCGTCACCGGCGACCGGCCCAACGTGTATACCGAGCCGTTCCAGTACATACGGAAGATGGCGTGCGGCTTCGGCTGGGACTGGGGGCCGACCCTGGTCACCGCCGGCATCTGGCGGCCCGTACGGCTGGAGCACTGGTCGACCGCCCGCCTCGCCACTGTTCGCCCGCTCGTCACCGTCGACGGGGACCGGGGGTCCGTGGAGGTGAGGCTGCGGGTGGAGCGCACGGAGTCCGGTGCCTCCGCCCCGCTGCGGGCGCGGGCCGCGGTGGCCGGCGAGGAGGCGGAGCTCCGGTTCGAGGGCGATGAGGCCGTGCTGCGGCTGACCGTCGACCGGCCCCGGCTCTGGTGGCCGCGCGGCTACGGGGAACAGCCACTGCACGACCTGGAAGTCACCCTGTACGACGAGGAGGGGGCGCTGGACACGTGGCAGCGGCGGATCGGCTTCCGCACCGTCGAACTGGACCGCGCACCCGACGAGCACGGCACCGGCTTCACCCTCGTCGTCAACGGTGAACGCATCTTCGCCCGGGGCGTCAACTGGATCCCGGACGACGTCTTCCCCTCACGCATCACTCCCGAGCGCTACCGCGCCCGGCTGCGACAGGCGGCCGACGCCAACGTCGACCTGGTGCGCATCTGGGGAGGCGGCATCTACGAGGACGAGGCGTTCTACGACGCCTGCGACGAGCTGGGGCTGATGGTCTGGCAGGACTTCCTCTTCGCCTGCGCCGCCTACCCGGAGGAGCAGCCCCTGCGGGGCGAGGTCGAGGCCGAGGCACGTGACAACGTTGTCCGCCTCATGCCGCACGCCAGCCTGGTCCTGTGGAACGGGAACAACGAGAACCTCTGGGGCTTCCGCGACTGGGACTGGGAGCCCGGACTCGCCGGTGACTCCTGGGGTGAGGGCTACTACCTCGGCCTGCTGCCCCGCCTGGTGGCCGAACTCGACCCCACCCGTCCCTACAGCGCGGGCAGCCCCTGGTCGGGATCGTGGGACCACCACCCCAACGACCCGGCCCACGGCACGTACCACTCATGGGAGGTATGGAACCGTCAGGACTACGCCGAGTACCGGGCGAACGTCCCCCGGTTCGTCTCGGAGTTCGGCTGGCAGGCCCCGCCCGCGCTGGCCACGCTCCGGCGCGCCCTGCCCGGCGAGGAACTGGCGCCCGACTCGCCCGGCATGCTCCACCACCAGAAGGCCGAGGACGGAAACGGCAAGCTGGACCGGGGAGTCGCCCGCCACTTCGACCTGCCCGACGGGGACTTCGACCGCTGGCACTACCTGACCCAGGTCGTGCAGGCCCGAGCCGTCGCCGCCGGCATCGAGCACTGGCGTTCCCACTGGCCGGTCTGCGCCGGCACCGTCGTCTGGCAGCTCAACGACTGCTGGCCGGTCAGCTCCTGGTCCGCCGTCGACGGGGACGGCCGCCTCAAGCCGCTCCACCACGAGCTGCGCCGGGTCTACGCCGACCGCCTGCTGACCCTGCAACCCGGTGACCAGGGGCCGGTGCTCGCCGTGGTCAACCAGTCGGCGACGCCTTGGCGCACGGAGGTGGCCCTGCGCCGCGTCGAGGCCGACGGGGCGACCACGGGCCGGGGCGTGCAGGAGGTGGCGGTGGCCGCCCGTTCGGTGGTCCGGCTCCCCGTCCCCCCCGGCCTGGTGCCCGCCGGACTCAGCACCAAGGAGTTCCTCGTCGCCGACGCCGACGGACTGCGCGCCACCTTCTTCCCCGTCCCCGACAAGGAGTTCGGCTACGCGGCGCCGGCCTTCGACGTCGTCGTGGAGCCCGGCCCGGACGGCAGTGGTAACGTCCACGTGGTGGTCATAGCACACACCCTCATCAGGGATCTTCTCCTTCAGGCGGACCGCCTCGCCCCGGGTGCCACGGCCGACCGGGGTCTCACCACCCTGCTGGCCGGCGAGCAGGTCCGCATCCGGGTCGACGGGTGCGGCGACGTCACCGCGGACGAGGTCCGGGCAGCCCTGTTCTGCGTGGGCGAGCGGTGAGCGCTCCGGCCCGCGTGACCATCAAGGACGTCGCCGCCCGGGCGGGCGTCTCCAAGGGTGCCGTCTCCCTGGCGTTCAACCAGAAGCCCGGCGTCTCGGACGCGACCCGGGAGCGCATCTTCGCGGCCGCCCGGGAGCTGGGCTGGGCGCCGAACCAGACGGCGCGCAGTCTCTCGGGCCGGCGCGCCGACATCATCGGCCTCGTGCTGTGCCGCCCGGCCCGCCTGCTCGGCCTGGAGCCCTTCTACATGGACTTCATCTCGGGCATCGAGGCCGTACTCGCCGAACGGTCCTGCTCCCTGCTCCTGCGCCTGGTGCGTGACGTCGACGAGGAGATCGAGCTGTACCGGACCTGGTGGCGCAGCCAGACCATCGCCGGCGCGGTCCTCGTGGACTTCCGGGCCGACGATCCGCGGGTCCCGGCGCTGGAAGCCATCGGACTGCCGGCGGTCGCCGTCGGCCACCCGTCGCTCACCGGCTCGTTCCCCGCGGTGTGGACCGACGACGCCACGGCGACGGCGGAGGCCGTCCGCTATCTGGCCGCCCTCGGACACCGGCGGCTGGCGCGGGTAGGGGGTCCGGCCGGATTCGGACACAGCGCGATCCGCGCTCAGGCTTTCGATGCCACGGTCCGGGAACTCGGCCTGGAACAGGGAACCCAGATCGCGACGGGCTTCGACGAGCGGGAAGGCGCCCGGGCGACGCGCTCCCTGCTCCTGGCGGGCAACCGGCCGACCGCGATCGTCTACGACAACGACATCATGGCGGTGGCGGGGGCCGGTGTCGCGGCGGAGATGGGGTTCGTCGTCCCGGACGACGTGTCCCTGCTGGCGTGGGACGACTCCCAGCTGTGCCGGATCACCCATCCCACCCTGTCGGCGATGAGCCACGACGTACACCACTTCGGTGCCGAGGTGGCCCGCACGCTGTTCGCCCTGACGGAGGGGAAGCACAGCGGCTCCCTCCAGGTGCCGACCCCGTCCCTGACGCCCAGGGGCTCCACGGCACGGGCACCCCGGTAGGCGCGGTGGGCCGTGCGGCCGGGGCCCCCGGCCGCACGGCCCCAGGAGTCACCGCCGCTTGTAGTTGATCTTCATCGTGTCCATGTCCGTCGCCGTGGACCGCAGCTCGCCGTGGCCGTACCCCGCCTCGCGCAGCGTCGTCTGCGCCCGGTCCTCGGCGATGGCACCGGCCATCTCCTCGCCGTCCTCGGCGTCCGACTCGACCACGAAGCGGAAGCTGAAGTGCTTGAGGACGCGGTCGTAGGTGAGTGAGCCCTCCTCGGTGAACTGCATCGCGGCGAGCCCGTGCTCCTCGACCTCGGCCAGCAGCCGCTCGTGTGCCGCGTCCGTCAGATCCTGGAACGTGCCGCGCACGATCACCCGGTAGGTGTGCTGCGTACTCATCTGTCGCGCTGTCCCTCTCGCCCGCTGTGTCCGGTGTCCGCAGCGAGCGTACGGGGCGGTGAGCGGGACGGAAACGGAATTCCGTGCGCCGAGACGCCCCTTGTCGGGGCGGCGACCGGCGTGTTCCATGGTCATCGGGGGGCGCCCGGACCTGTGGCGGCCCGCGCGAGAAGCGAGGTTGCCGTGGCCACCACCGTACGACGTGCCGTCCTGACCCTGCCCGCGGCGGCGACCGGGCCGGAGAACCCGCTGCCCGCGCTGCGGCCGCTGGACGAGACGCACGTCATCGAGGACCGGGACCGGTCGGGGCTCCCGCGCGACATGGCCCGCCAGCTCGGCCACGCCCCGCTGACCACCGTGCTGCCCGTCCGCCTCCTCGACGGCTACGGACGCGACCGCGTCCCCACGGACCTCGACGCGATCGTCATCGAGAACGATCACCTGCGCGTCACCGTGCTGCCCGGCCTGGGCGGCCGTATCCACTCGCTCGTCCACAAGCCGGCCGGCCGCGACCTCGTCTACGCCAACCCGGTCCTCCAGCCCGCCGACTTCGCGCTCAACGGCGCCTGGTTCTCCGGCGGCATCGAGTGGAACATCGGCGCGACCGGGCACACCACGCTCTCCTGCGCCCCGGTGCACGCGGCGCTCGTCCCGGCTCCCGACGGCGGCGAAATGGTCCGGCTCTGGGAGTGGGAGCGGCTGCGCGACCTGCCCTTCCAGGTGGACCTGTGGCTCCCCGCCGACTCCGCGTTCCTGCACGTCGGCGTACGGATACGCAACCCGCACGAGCAGCCCGCGCCGGTCTACTGGTGGTCCAACACCGCCGTCCCCGAGGACGCGCGCACCCGGGTGATCGCCCCGGCCGACGAGGCGTGGCACTTCGGCTACGAGCGCAGCCTGACCCGGGTCCCGGTCCCCGAGAGCGGCGGTGCCGACCGCACCTACCCGCTGCGCAGCGAATACCCCGCCGACTACTTCTACGAGGTGCCCGACGGCGCCCGCCGCTGGATCGCCGCCCTGGACGAGCAGGGCCACGGACTCGTCCAGACCTCCACGGATCTGCTCCGGGGCCGCAAGCTGTTCCTCTGGGGCAGCGGGTCCGGCGGGCGGCGCTGGCAGCAATGGCTCACCGAGCCCGGCACCGGCGGCTACGCGGAGATCCAGGCCGGACTGGCCCGCACCCAGCTGGAGCACATACCGCTGGAACCGGGCGGCGAGTTCAGCTGGCTGGAGTCGTACGGGCCGCTCGCCGCCGATCCCTCCGCCGTCCACGGCGACGACTGGGCGGCGGCCCGCGCCGAGACCGAGCGGCGGCTCGCGGACGCCCTGCCGCGTGCCGACGTGGACGCGGCGTACACCGCCTGGCGCGCCCACGCCGACGCCGAACCGGGCGAACGGCTCGCCACCGGCTCCGGCTGGGGCGCCCTGGAGGTGCGGCGCGGCCGGTACGAGCTGCCCGGCACGCCGTTCACCGACGACATGCTGGGCGAGGAGCAGGCCCCCTGGCTCGGACTGCTGGACCAGGGGACGTTCTCCGGTGCCGAGGGGACGGTCCCCGGGCCCACCCTGGTCTCCCGGCACTGGCGGGACATGCTGGAGACGGCCCCCGCCGAACCGCTCACCGAATACCACCTCGGCATCGCGCAGTGGCACGCCGACGACCGCGCCCAGGCGGTCCGCAGCTGGGAACGCGGTCTGCCCACGGCCGCCTCCCGCTGGCCGCTGCTGCGCTGCCTGGCCGTGGCCGCCCTGGTGAGCGGCCAGCGCGAACTGGCCGCCGAGTACTACGCGGAGGCGTTCGACGGGCTGTGCGCGGAGCGCCGCGAGGGCGACGAGCCGTGGACGGCTGCCACCGACGCGCTGGGCCGGGAGGCGATCGAGGCGCTGCTGCCGGCGGGGCGCACCGAGGCCGCCCGCACGGTGTGGCAGGGGCTGCCCCCGGAGGCCCGTGCGCGCGGCCGGTTCCGGCTGCTGGAAGCCCAGCTGCTGCTCGCGGAGGGCCGTCCCGACGCCGCGAAGGCCGTGTTCGACGCGGGCTTCGAGGTGGCCGATCTGCGCGAGGGCGCTGAGATCCTCGAGGAGGTGTGGCAGCGGCTCACGGACGAACCGCTGCCCGCCGCGTACGACTACCGGATGCGCCCGCGCGCCTGAGCAGGAGAAGCACTTCATGATCATCTGGATCAACGGGGCCTTCGGCAGCGGCAAGACCACCCTGGTCGGCGAACTCCACCGCAGACTGCCGGACGCCCTCGTCTTCGACCCGGAGTACGTCGGCTTCCTGCTGCGCGAGATCGTGGAGGTGCCGGGCGGCGACTTCCAGAACATCCCGCTGTGGCGTAAGCAGGTGGCGTCCCTGGCCCAGGGGCTGGTCGAGGAGTACGGCCGGCCGGTCCTGGCGCCCATGACCGTGGTCCGCAGGCAGTACGCCGACGAGGTCTTCGGGGCCCTGGAGAAGGCGGGCGTCCCGGTCCACCACTTCTTCCTCGACGTCTCCGCCGCCGTCCTCGAACAGCGGCTGCACGAGCGGGTGCTGATGCCTGACGACCCGGAGCGCGACGAGGCGGCGCGGCGCTGGGGGAAGGCGCGGATCGCCGAGTGCGTGGCGGCGGTGGGCAGCCTGCGCGAGGACACCGTCGTGCTGGACGGCGAGCTGCCGACCGACGAGCTGGCCCGCCTGGTGCTGGAGCGGACCGGTCTCTGTTAGACCGGCACGTTGCGGTCGACGTACTCGAAGACCGAGCCGTCCGGGTGCACCGCGATCAGGTTGCGGCCGGCCGGGGTCGGGACCGGGCCCGCGATGACGCGGGCGCCGACCCGGGCCAGGGACGCGTGGGCCTCGTCCACGTCCTTCACGGCGATGGTCGCGGTGACCTTGCGCAGGATCTCCAGCTCCGTTTCGGGGCCGCTCATCAGCAGGAAGCAGCTGATCGCGGCGACGGACACCCCGCCGCGCTCGAAGCGGAGGGCCCGAGCGCCGGTCAGTTGCTCGTAGAAGGCCACCGCCCCCTCCAGGTCGTCGACGCAGATACGCAGCGTGGTTCCCAGGATCTCCATGGCGGCAAGGATAGGGGGGCCTGCCGCCGCCATGTGATCCGTTCGGCCCGGCCGTGCGCTCAGACCCGGCAGAGCACCTCGCCGTGCGGCACCATGAACCAGCCGTCGTCCTGCGCGCCCCATGTGCGCCATGCCCCGGCGATCTCCGCCAGCTCTTCCGCCGTGGCGTGCCCGCCGTCCACCGCGAGCTTCGCGTAGGCCGAGTCGACGGTGCGGTCGGCCCACAGCCCGCTCCACCAGGCCCGGTTCTCCGGCGTCGCGTAACACCACGAGCCCGCCGTGGGCGTGATGTCGGTGAACCCGGCCTGCTGGGCCCAGGACAGCAGCCGGCGTCCGGCGTCCGGCTCGCCGCCGTTGGCGCGGGCCACCCGGCCGTACAGGTCCGCCCAGCGGTCCATGCCCGGCGACTCGGGATACCAGGTCATCGCCGCGTAGTCGCTGTCGCGCGCCGCGACGACGCCCCCGGGGCGGCACACCCGGCGCATCTCGCGCAGTGCCCGCACCGGATCGCCCACGTGCTGGAGGACCTGATGGGCGTGGACCACGTCGAAGGAGTCGTCCGGGTAATCCAGGGCGTGGACGTCCGCGACGGCGAACTCCACGTTGTCCACGCCGCGTTCGGCGGCGACCGCGGCGGCCTGGGCCAGGATCTCGTCGGTGGTGTCGACGGCGGTCACCCGGCCCGGGGTGACCAGCGCGGCCAGGTCCGCGGTGATGGTGCCGGGGCCGCAGCCGACGTCCAGCACGTCCAGGCCCGGGCGCAGTTCGCCCACGAGGTAGGCGGCGGAGTTGGCGGCGGTGCGCCACCGGTGCGAGCGCAGCACCGACTCGTGGTGGCCGTGGGTGTAGACGGCGGTCTCCTTCGACATGGCCGTGCATCCTCTCTCGAAACGCGAACCGCGAAAGCGCTGATCGGTAGGACCACCGTAGGCCCTGTTGCCGAATAATGAGATGGGTATCTTGCTATATGGACAGCAGTGGGTGCGCGAAAGAGGCGGCCGACTCCGCGTCGGCCGCCCCTTGCCGGTCCCTGAGCCCGGCCCCCCTACGCCGGCCTCGGGCAGTACACCGTCAGCGCCTCCGGCAGCTTGTCGATCGTCAACTCGGTCTCGCTGTTCGCCACTTCACCGTCGTACGCGTACGGCGTCCCCGGCTTCAGGCCGGAGATCCGCACCCGCTGCCGGCGGACCGCCGCGTGCATGGGGGAGCGGGTCAGCGGCCCCGCGACCGCTGCCGCGAGCAGCCTCAGGCCGGGGGTCCGGCCGCCGTGCACCACGCGGACGTCCAGCAGCCCGTCCGCGAGGTTGTGCCGCCGCCCCGGCGCCGGGCCCACCCGCTGGAACAGGCCGTTCCCGACGAACAGCAGCCACAACGGGCGGCACCGGCCCTGGAGTTCGGCCTCCAGGGGGCGTTCGCCGCGCAGGACGTGCAGGGCGGCGAGCACCCCCGCCGGCCAGCCGCCGATCCGGGGAGACCAGCGCTCCCGCATCCGCACCAGCTCCGGATACACGCCAAGGCTGAAGGCGTTCAGGAAGTAGCCGTCGGCGCCGTCCGGCCCCGGCCGGAACCGGCCCAGGTCCGCTCGCACCGCGCTCCCGGCGACGAGCGCGGAGCAGGCGTCGGCGACGGTCTCGATGCCCAGGTCGTACGCGAAGTGGTTGAGGGTCCCGCCCGGGAACACCGCGAGCGGCACCTCGTGCTCCACCGCCACGGACGCCGCCAGGTTGACCGTGCCGTCACCGCCGCACACCCCCAGCGCCGTGCACCGGCCGGCCGCCTGCGCCAGCTCCGTGGCGAGCCGGCCGGGCGCGCACTCCACGATCTCCGCCTCCGGCAGCGCGTTCCGGATCAGCGAGGCCGTCGCGGTCGCCGTCCCCGACTCCTGGTTGGCCACCACCACGAGTCCCCGGCCCTCCGGCAGGGCGGGCGCGTCGGCCGGCGGCCGTC
Source organism: Streptomyces sp. NPDC041814 (assembly GCF_055590565.1). Taxonomy (NCBI): domain Bacteria; kingdom Bacillati; phylum Actinomycetota; class Actinomycetes; order Kitasatosporales; family Streptomycetaceae; genus Streptomyces; species Streptomyces sp. NPDC041814. The sequence continues at coordinate 85,466 of NZ_JBVJAM010000013.1, forward strand.
CCGGCGCGGGAAGCTGACCCCTCGTCGGTATCACCCCCCGCAGGGCGAACGCCGCCCCCACGCCGAGCGCCGCCCCGGCCAGCACATCGCTCGGGTAGTGCACCCCGGTGTACACGCGGGACGCCGCCACCGACAGCGCCAGGGGCGCCACGACCGCCCCCCAGCCCCGCGACTCCAGGGCGACCCCGGTGGCGAAGGCGGCGGCCGACGCGGCGTGCCCGGACGGGAACGACGTGGTCACCGGCTGCCGCTTCAGCCGCCGTATCACCGGCACGGCGTCCAGCATCGGCCGCTCCCTGCGAACGGCCCCCTTGCCCACCGTGTTGATCGCGGCCGACGCCACCGCGAGCGAGGCGACCCCCCGCAGCGCGGCCCGCCGGGCCCGGGCACTGCCCCCGAAGGCGGCCATGCCGGCCGCGGCCCCGAACCAAAGGAGTCCGTGATTGGCGCTGCGGCTCAGGCGGGGCAGCACCGGGCCCGCGGCCGGCCAGTGCCGCTGGGCCAGACTCTGGAACACGGCGAGATCGCGCCGGTGGAACCGGTCACGCAGCCCGGCGATCCGGGACGGAACGGAAGCATTGCTCGCTGACGACATGCGACAGCGGATACCCCGCATCGCCACACCGAACCAGCAGCCACGCCGAAGGTAGCCTGAGGTTCGTCACACCGGTCGCCGGCCGGGAAACCGAACAAGGGGGAATGCGGGGCCATGGGGCGACTCGTGCCAGCGGTGACCAGGGCGTTCGACGTCCTCGAACTCTTCCTCCACGGCGACGGCACGCTCTCCGCCCCCGAGGTGACCCGCAAGCTCCAACTGCCCCGGACCACCGTCCACGAACTGCTCACCACACTCGCCGCCCGTTCGTACCTGGTCACCGACCCCGAGCGGCCCGGACGCTACCGGCTGGGCGTGCGCACCTACCAGCTCGGCAGCCGGTATGCCGAACAGCTCGACCTCGCCGCCGAGGGCCGCCAGGTCGCCCGCCGCCTCGCCGAGCGCTGCGGCGAGTCCGTGCACGTGGCGATCCTGGACGGCACCGACGCCGTCTGCGTGGCCCAGGCCGACTCCACCCACGCCGTCCGCACGGTATCGGCGGCCGGCCACCGGCTGCCCGCCCACTGCACGTCCGCCGGCAAGATGCTCCTCGCCTCGCTGCCCGCCCAGGAGCTCGACGCCCGGCTCGACGGCCTCGAACCGGCCGCCCTGACCCCGCACACCCTCACCGGCGAGCGCGAGCTGCGGGCCGCGCTCGACGCCGTACGGGAACGCGGCGTCGCGACGGAGCACCAGGAGTCCGGCCCCGGCGTCAGCTGTGTCGCCGCCCCCGTGCGCGACCGGTCGGGGCGGGTCGTCGCCGCCCTCTCCGTATCGGTCCCGATGATCCGCTGGACCGAAGAACGCGAGCGGGAACTCGCCGCCCTCGCCGTCGAGGCCGCCGACGAGCTGTCGGGCTGCCTCGGACACGACCGGAACATGGTGTGAAGCCGCTCAGGGAAGGCGCCCCGCCCCGATCCCTCGTATAAAGGGTCCCGAGGGGCGGACGGCGAAGGAGGCCCGATGGGCCGGGAGCGCACCGGGCGGCACGAGCGCGGCACGGACACGGTCCGGGAGGACCGGGGCCCCGTACGGTACGGGCCGCCGGCCCCCTGGCCGGGCCTGCCCGTCCTGCCGGAACTGGCCGAAGTGCTGGCCTCCGCCGCCCGTGCAGCCCCCGAACCCGCCGGCGGATCGCCCGCCCTGCGCGAAGCCGCCTGCGCCTACTGGGACCGGCGCGGACTGCGCGGCGGCCCCGACCGCGTCGCCGCCGCCCCCGGCACCGCGCCCCTGCTGCTCGCCCTGATCGCCGCGCACGGCGGCGACGTGCTGCTGCCGCGCCCCTGTCCCGCCTCCTGGATCCCGCAGGCCAGGCTGCTCGGCCGGCCCGCCTACCAGGTGCCCACCCCCGCCGAGTGCGGCGGTGTGCCCGACCCGTACGCCCTCCTCGAAACCGTGCGGCGGGTGCGCGTGGAGGGCGGCCGGCCCAGGCTGCTGCTGCTCTCGGTGGCCGACGACCCCACCGCCACGGTCGCCCCGCCGGAACTCGTGCGCGAGGCGTGCGAGGCCGCCGTGGACCAGGGGCTGCACATCGTCAGCGACGAGACCTGGCGCGACACCCTCCACCACCCCCACGACACGGTCCTGGTGAGCCCGGCCGAGATGTGCCCCGACGACGTCACGGTGGTCTCCGGCCTGTACGGCGCGCTGACCCCGGCCGCCTGGCCGGTCGCCGTCGCCCGGTTCCCCGACACCGCCCGCTCCGCCGCCCGCCACGCCCGCACGCTCGACGTCCTCACCGCGCTCGGCGCCTCGGTCGCCGGTCCGGTCGCCGCGGCCGCCGCCCACGCGCTGTACGAACCGGACGCCATCACCGGGCGGGCCCGGCGCTCCGCCGCCCTGCACGCCCGGCTCGCCACCGGGGCGCACCGCGCCGTCCTCGGCTGGGGCGCCCTCGCCCGCCCCCCGCAGGCCGGCCGCCACCTCTACGCGGACCTCGGCCCGCTCCGCTCCCGGCTCGCCTCCCGGGGCGTCACCGACTCGCTCGAACTGGAGGAGTTCCTGTCCGCCCGGCTCGGCACCCCCGCCCCCGGCGGCCACCGCTTCGGCGACGAACTCGGCGCGCTCCGGGTCCGGCTGGGCACCGGCTCGCTCCTCGGCACGGACCCGGAGCGCCAGGCAGAGGCGCTCACCGCCCCGGACCCGCTCGAATTGCCGCACATCGCGGCAGCGCTGAGCATTTTCCGAGCAGCCCTCGACGCACCGCGCTGACCCACCGCGCCGGCGCCCTCCTGGACGGGAGCCCCGATGACGGACCAGACCGAGACCCCGGTCGCACCCCCTGTGGTCTGCGGCGACGTCGTCACCCCGCGCCCCCTCGGCGAGGTGCGCACCTGGCCCCGGAGCTTCGCGGACCGGCTCACCGCCCCGCTCCCCGGCGTCCGGAGCATGCCCCGGCTGGCCCGCGAGCACGCCATCCGGCCCAACGCGGAGGGCCTGCGCCACATCCACCGCCTGCCGTACGCCCCCGAGCCGCTGCCGCCCGTCCCGGCGGGCACCGCGTGCGTCACCTGGGCCGGGCACGCCAGCTGGATCATCCGCACCGGCGGCCTCACCGTCCTCGCCGACCCGGTCTGGTCCCGCCGCATCCTCGGCACCCCGGCCCGGATCACGCCCGTCGGGGTCCGCTGGGAGGAGCTGCCGCCCGTCGACGCGGTCGTCATCAGCCACAACCACTACGACCACCTGGACGCCCCCACCCTGCGCCGGCTGCCCCGGGACACCCCGCTGTTCGTCCCGGCCGGACTCGGCCAGTGGTGCCGCCGCCGGGGCTTCGGCACGGTCACCGAACTCGACTGGTGGGAATCGGCCGAGCTGGACGGCGTCCGCTTCGACTTCGTGCCCGCCCACCACTGGTCCCGGCGCACCCTCACCGACACCTGCCGCTCACTGTGGGGCGGCTGGGTCCTCCAGGACACCACCCGCGCGGGCGGCGGCGCCCGGATCTACTTCGCCGGCGACACCGGATACGGCCACTGGTTCGCCGAGATCGGCCGCCGCCACCCCGGCATCGACCTCGCCCTGCTGCCGATCGGCGCGTACGAGCCCCGCTGGTGGCTCGGCGACGTCCACACCGACCCGGAGGAGGCGGTGCAGGCGTACGAAGACCTCGGCGCCCACGCGATGGCGCCCATGCACTGGGCGACCTTCCTGCTCTCCGCCGAACCGGTCCTCGAACCGCTCACCCGGCTGCGTACCGCCTGGCAGCGCGCCGGACACCCCCGCGACCGGCTCTGGGACCTGCCCATCGGCGGCTCCCGCCTGCTGGCGCCCCGGCCGGACGGCGTCACCGCGCCCACCACGTCCGCGTCCGGCGCCACACCGCGGGCGCCCCGCTGATCAGCAGCGTCAGCCCTACCGCCGCGACCACCCCCTGCCACGGCTCCGGGAACAGCGAACCGCCCAGGATCCCGATCAGCTGATACGTCGCCGCCCACGCCAGACACGCCGGTATGTCGCCCCGGGCGAACCGCCGCAGCTCCATCCGGCCCAGCAGGCACGCCAGCATGACCGGGATCCGCCCGGCCGGGACCAGCCGGGACAGCACCAGGACCGCGGCCCCGTGCTCGTCCAGCTTCCGCTGCGCCTGCTCAAGGCGCTCCGGCGCCGCCCGGTCCCGGATCGTCCGCAGCCACCGCGACCCGTTCTTCGACCGCACCCCGCGCTGCCCCAGCCAGTACAAGGACATGTCCCCGAGGAACGCCGCCGACGACGCCACCGCGAACACCACCAGCAGCGCGAACGGCGACGACTGGTGGAACGCCACCACGGCCGCCGAACTCACCAGCGCGCCCGTCGGCACCACCGGCACCAGCGCCCCCAGCGCCACCAGCAGGAAGAGCGACGGATAGCCGACCGCCTGCTGCGTCGACTCGGTGGGCAGCTGCGCCGTCTGGCGCAGGAACTCGATCACGCGCGGCCCTCCGGCCGCACCCGCTCGCCGTGCGCCAGCCGGTGCACGACGACCTCCGGCGCCACCATCGCCGCCTTCCGCGCGAACTCCTCGCCCGGCGCGTGGAACTCGTGCGGCCGGACCCCGTCCATCCCGATCGGCCAGTACGTGCCGTAGTGCACCGGCACCGCCGCGCGCGGCCGCAGCCGGGTCAGCGCCTGCGCCGCCCGCCCCGCGTCCAGGTGCCCGTGGCCCAGATACGGCCCCCAGCCGCCGACCGGCAGCAGCGCCACGTCCACCGGGCCGACCGCCCGCGCCATGTCGTCGAAGAGCCCGGTGTCCCCGGCGAAATACGTACGAGCGGCGCCCTCCACCACGTAACCGAGCGCGGGGGAGCGGTGCGGGCCCAGCGGCAGGCGCCGGCCGTCGTGCAGCGCCGGGACGGCCCGGACCCGCACCCCGCCCACGCGCACCTCGTCGCCCGCGGCCACCTCGGTGATCCGCAGCCCGCGCGCCCGGCGCAGCAGCCGCAGCCCCGGCACCGACCGCACCGAACCGCGCGGCACCACCACCCGCGCCCCCGGCGCGACGCGCGCCAGCGACGGGAGGTGCAGATGGTCGGAGTGCAGATGCGAGATGAGGACCACATCGGCCACGGCCGCGTCCGGACCGGGCAGCTCGCCCCGGCGCCGCCGCAGATGCGCGAAGCGCCGCACGAACAGGGGATCGGTCAGGAGGCGGACCCCGGAGTCCTCGATCGTGCACGTGGCATGACCCCACCAGGTGATCTCCACCGGCACGCGCCGCCTCCTCCTGCTCACCGGAGCCCTCCGGACCCCACCACACCTGCCCGACGAGCCTACGGCCAGTCCCGCCCGGGCGGTCGGCGCACCCCGGCGCACCCGATGATCACCGGTCCGGACCCGTGCGCCCGTGCGCCCCCTCGCCGCCCCGGAACGCTCCCTCGGCCTTCGCGGACGGGCGCATAGGGTCGGAGAACGACGAGCACGGGGAGAAGACGGGGCATGGGGGACGTACGCGTGGCGGCCATCGCCAGCCTGACGCCGCTGGAGGAGCTGGACAGCGATCCGTTCCTCGTGGACACCCGCGGCCAGCACGCCATGTGCGCCCGCTGGGCCGCAGACCAGGGCTACGTCGTCACGCGTCAACTGCGCCTCTACGGGCTGCGCCCCGACCACCCCGCGCTCTGGGACGCCATCGACAGCGGCGAGGCGGAGCTCTTCGTCGCCCCCTGCGAACGGGTCCTCGCCCGCGCCCTGGCCTCGGTGCCCGACTTCACCGCGGAGTGCCGTCGGCGCGGCGTCCGCCTGGAGATCGCCGGGCTGGCCGAGCCGTCCTACACCGCGGACGGCAAGGCCGGAGTGCACCGCCGCCTCTCCATGCCGACCGCCGGGTACGACGGCTGCTGACCGGCCGAGAGACCGCCGGACCCGCTGTGAAAGGCTGGGAAAAGGGCCCGGAACGGCAGGGCCCGGACGTGAGGTGAAGACGGCGTGGGCGACAGGCGATGGCGGCGAGCCGGCAGCGCCCTGATGCGAGTGATCGCGGTCTGGGCCGTCTCGACGCTCACCATGCTCGCGCTCGCGGGCATCCTCCCCGACTTCCGGCTCCAGGCGCCCGACGGCGACAGCATCACCAAGACCGCCTTCACCGCGGCCTGGGGCGCCGGCGCCTTCGGACTGCTCTCCGCGCTGGTCTGGCCCGTACTCGTGAGGGCCCTGCTCATCGTCCCGGCCCTCGTCCTCGGCGCGCTCGTCTTCTTCCTCAACGGCTCCCTGCTGCTGATCGCGCTGCGACTCATCCCGGACGGCCGGGGCGCCGCGGCCCCGGAGACCGCCGTCGCCGTCGCGGCCGTGATGTCCGCCGTCGCCTCAGCGACCTCCACCGCCCTCGCCGTGCGCGACGACAACGCCTACCGCCGCCGCCTCTCCCGCCTGGCCGACCGGCGCCGCCGGCGCACCGGCACGGGCGACGCGCGCGGGGGCCCGCCCGGCACCGTCTTCATCCAGCTCGACGGCGTCGGCCACGACGCCCTCGTCGCGGCGGCCGCCGGGGGCGTCATGCCGACCGTCGCCCACTGGCTGGCCGGGGGACACCGCCTCATGCCCTGGCGCACCGACTGGTCCAGCCAGACCGGCGCCAGCCAGCTCGGCATCCTGCACGGCAGCAACCACGACGTGCCCGCCTTCCGCTGGTACGAGAAGGAGACCGGCCTCGTCATGGTCTCCAGCAAGCCCGCGAGCGCCCTGGAACTCCAGCGCCGGGCCATCGCCCGCACCCGGGACGGCGGACTGCTCACCCTCGACGGCGCCAGCCGGGGCAACCTCTTCAGCGGCGGCGCCACCCAGCTCGCGCTCGTCCTCTCGATGGCCGCCCGACGCGGCAAGGGCCGCCGCTCCCGGGCCGGGTACTTCGCCTACTTCTCCGACCCGGCCAACGCCGTCCGCACGGCCGGCTCCTTCGCCGCCGAGGTGTGCCGGGAGATCGCCCAGTCGACCCGCTCCCGCCTCCGCAAGGAGACGCCCCGCATCAAGCGCGGCGGCCTGTACCCCTTCATCCGCGCCTTCGCCACCGTGGTCGAACGCGATGTGGTCGTCGCCGCCGTCATCGGCGACATGTTCGCCGGCCGGACCGCGGTCTACGCCGACCTCGTCGCGTACGACGAAGTGGCGCACCACTCCGGACCGCGCAGCCGCGACGCGGAGAAGGTGCTCGCCCGCCTCGACCGGGCGCTCGCCCTGATCGCCAAGGTCGCCGAGCAGGCGCCCCGCACCTACCGGATCGTGCTCCTGTCCGACCACGGCCAGAGCCCCGGGGACACCTTCGCCGGGGTGTACGGGCTGACTCTCAAGGACCTCGTCCGGGCCGGCAGCGGACTGCCCGTGCCCCGGCGCGCACAGCGCACCCGCAGTGCCTCCGAGGCGCGCGACGCGGTCCGCATCGCCCTGCACCGGCCGGTCGCCGAGCGACCGGAGGAGCACGTCGCGAAGCCCTCCGACCCGATAGTCCTCGCCTCCGGCAACCTGGGCCTGATCTCCTTCCCGGACATCGAGGGCCGCGCCTCCCAGGAGCAGCTGGAGCGCCGCCACCCCGCGCTGCTCTCCACGCTCGCGAACCACCCGGGCGTCGGCTTCCTGCTCGTCCGCAGTGAGCGCCACGGCTCGGTGGTGCTGGCCCGCGACGGCCTCCGGGTGCCCGTCGCGGAGCTGGCCGACGGAGAGGGGCCGCTCGCCGTCCACGGTCCCGGCGCCGCGGACGCGATCCGGCGGACCGACACCTTCCCGCACGTCGCCGACGTGATGGTCAACTCCATGTACGACCCCGGCACCGGCACCGTGCACGCCTTCGAGGAGCAGATCGGCTCGCACGGCGGCCTGGGCGGCGAACAGTCCCGGCCGTTCCTGCTGTGGCCGCGCGAGCTGACGGACCCGCTGGACGCCGTCACCGGCGAGGACGGGGAACGCCCGGACGAACTCGTCGGGGCCGAGGCCGTGCACCGGGTCCTCGGACGCTGGCTCCAGGAGGCGTCCGGGCCCCAGGTGCCGCTGGCCCCGGACGAGCGGCCCGGCCAAGCCTGATCAGGCCGACTGCCGCCGTACGAGCGTCGGGTGGAAGATCACCGACGGCGGCGGGTCCGCCGGCTTGCCGATCTGTTTGAGCAGCAGCCGGGCCATCTCCGCCGACATCTCCTCCACCGGCTGCCGGACCGTCGTCAGCGGCGGATCACAGGCCAGCGCCGCACTGCTGTCGTCGAAACCGACCAGCGCGACGTCGTCCGGGACCTCCTTCCCGGCCCGCAACAGAACTGGCACGGCCCCGAGCGCCATCAGGTCCGACGCGATGAACACCGCGTCCAGATCCGGACGCTCCGCCAGCAGCCGCCGCATCGCCGCCGCGCCCCCGGCATGGGTGAAGTCGCCCTCGGCGGTCACCACGTCGCGGATGCCGTGCGCCGCAGCTGCGTCCAGGAACCCGGAGAGCCGCGCCTGGCCGGCCGGCATGTCCTGCGGGCCCGACACCGTGCCGATGCGGCGGCGGCCCAGCGCGGCCAGATGGTCGGCGGCCAGCCGTGCCCCGGCCCGCTGGTCCGCCTCCACATAGGTGAGCGGGGTCGGCCGGCGCGGCTGGCCGGCGAGCACGGCGGGCAGCCGGGTCCCGTGCAGCAGCCCCGGCAACGGGTCCTCCGCGTGCGACGAGATCAGCACCACCCCGTCCACGTGCCCGTGGCGCAGGTACGAAAGGAGCTGGTCGCGGGACTTCTGGTCGTCGGCCAGCATCAGGACCAGCTGGATGCCCGCAGGGCGCAGCACCTCCAGGAGACCGGCCACCACCCGCCCGAAGTACGGATCGGAGAACATCCGGCCGACGAACGGCTCGGGCACGGTGCGCCGCTCCCGCTCCGAGACGACCAGCGCGATCGAGTCGGTCCGCCGGGTCACCAGCGACCGGGCCGCGCGGTTGGGGACGTAACCGGTGGCGTCCACCGCCGCCTCCACCGTCCGCCGCAGCGCCGGGTCCACCGTGGTCGCCCCGTTGATCACCCGGGACACCGTCGCCCGTGACACCCCGGCCACTCCTGCGACGTCCTCCAAGGTCACGGGGCGGGCGGGCGGCGGGGCGTCGGCAGGCATGCAGTCTTTATACCGGGTGGTACGACAAGTGGGGCAACAGCCCTGGCCGCCTTGGGATTACGTTGACCCGGCCCTCAGCCGGGAGCGCCGGGCAGGGCGGGCAGCCGGGCGATCTCGGCCCGGCGGGCGGAGACCAGGGCGGCTGCGAGCCGCTTGGCGTCCGGCCGGGTGCCCGCCCCGGTCTCGGAGCGCGACACCTGGGCGGTCTGGCGCAGATGGCCGCCGATCCGGTCCACCAGGAACCGGTCGAAGGCCGAGCCCTTCAGCGTGCGGGCCCGCGCCAGGTCGTCGGCCGTCACCATGCCCGGCATGCGGTGGCCCTCGTGCACATTGGTGTCCGGCAGCCCCATCCGGGCCAGCAGCGGGCGCAGCCGGGCCAGTTCACCGTCCTGCGAGGTGCGCAGCTCCGCCGCCCAGCGCCGCACCGAGGCGTCGTCGGCACGGTCGGCGGCGAGCGAGAGGAGCGCCACGGCCGACTCGTTCATCGGGGTCATCAGCTGCGCCCAGGCGGCGTCCGTCGGATCGGCGGGGGCGCCTGTGGCGGACGGGACGGACGGAGGACCGGTCTCCGTATCGGCCGCCGGGGTGCCGCAGCCGGCCAGGAGAAGAATCAGGGTGAGCGTCGCCGCGCGGCGGACCGCCTTCATCGCGGGCTCCCTCGGGGGAAGGCCCGTCCGGGGCGCGGGGCCCCGGACGGGCGGGTGGGGACGGGGGCGCGCGTCAGGGGGTGCCGTCGGCCCCGCACTTGATGATGGCGTTGATGCAGTCGCGCACGCGCTGCGCCATCTCCGCCTCGGGCCACACGTTGAAGAAGTCGCCGTGCATCGTGTAGCCGGGACCGGACGCCAGGCGGAACCTGGACGGGTCACCGCTGACCGGGTACCGCAGCACCTGGCGGAGCTTGGGCACCGGCACCGGGTGAGTGGCCGGGCACGCGCCGTCGACCGGGTACGACATGTGGCTCTTGTGGTCGGGCGAGTCGAGGTCCTTGCCGTTCCAGCACTGCGGGAAGTCGAGGTACGACTCCAGCATCCCGTCGGAAGGGCAGTTGACGAAGTCGTGCGACGGGTTGACCTCGCCGTGGTGCAGACAGGACCAGCGCGAGATGGTGTTGTCGTTCGGCCCGGTCGCCTTGGCGTTGCCCGCGACGATCCTCAGACCCCGGGGGAAGGGCTGGATCTGCCGGATGACGTCGTCCCGGACGCCCTCGCCCAGGTAGTAGAACGTGGTGCCGGTGGGCTCCACCTCCTTGTCCCCGTCGTACAGGGTCGGCACCCAGTACGACGAGAGGTCGATGTCGGGAGAGCAGGTGCTCCTGGCCTTCTCCAGCGAGGCCAGGTCGGAGTGGCCGTTCGTGGAGTCGTTGCCGAAGAAGCTGTGCATGTGCGAGGCGCCGGGCAGGCCCGGGAAGACGATCGGGTCGTCGGGCGCCCGGTGGGTGTACGGGCACTCGGCGAGGAATTCGGCCACCCGGACCACGTCGGCCGCCGCCTTGGGGGCGGGGGCCGACGTCCCGGCGGACGCGCTGCCGGTGGTGGCCTGAAGGAGGGTCAGGGCGAGCGCGGCGGCGGCGAGCGCCGCGGTGCGGTAGCGCCGGGGTGGTGGGGTCGCGCGGTGGCTGTCCTCGCCGCTGCGTCGGTGACGGAAGAAGAGCACGGCACTCCTTTTCGGGGAAGTGGTGGGGGCTGTGCCCTGATCATGGGCGGCCTGATCAGGCGAGAGAGCGCTCTCTGCCGGGGAACGTAGGAGCGTGTTAGGGGCATGTCAATACAGCCGGCGAACCTTCGATTCCCGCCCTCGCGAGGGTGGTTCGGGCCGCGAAGGCCGGGAGAGCGCTCTCTTGGGTATCCGTTGACCGGAACCCCGTGCGGGCGATCGAGGAGAGCGCTCTCCGGGCCGCTTCGGCCGGGGCGTTGTCAGTGGTGGGCGGCAGGATGGAGGCCATGACGAACTCAGCAGTCGTGCTCGCCGACCATGCCTCCTACGCCGCCGCCGTCGAGGAGGCCGCACAGGCCGCCGCCGCGTACTACGCCACGGGCGAGAGCACGCTCGACGACGACGCCTACGACCGCCTGGCGCGCGGCATCGCCGCGTACGAGGACGAGCATCCGCAGGAGGTGCTGGCTGCCTCGCCGACCGGCAAGGTGGCGGGCGGCGCGGCCGTCGGCGACGTGCCTCACACGGTGCCGATGCTCTCCCTCGACAACGTCTTCTCGGCCGAGCAGTTCGCCACCTGGACCGCCTCGCTGGAACGCCGGATCGGACGGCCCGTCACCGCGTGGAGCGTCGAGCCGAAGCTCGACGGGCTCGCGGTCGCCGCGCGGTACCGCGAGGGCCGTCTGGAACGGCTGATCACCCGGGGCGACGGGACCGCCGGTGAGGACGTCTCCCACGCCATCGGGACCGTCGTCGGCCTCCCCGCGCGGCTCGCGGAGCCGGTCACGATCGAGATACGCGGCGAAATCCTGATGACCACCGAGCAGTTCGAGCAGGCCAACACGGTCCGCACTGAGCACGGCGGCGCCCCCTTCGCCAACGCGCGCAACGGCGCGGCGGGCACCCTGCGCGCCAAGGACCGTGCCTACACAGTGGAGATGACGTTCTTTGCATACGGTGCCCTGCCGCTGCCCGACTCCGGCGATACCGCCGCCGAGCTGGCCGAGCTGGAGCACAGCCGGGTGCTCGCCCGGGTCGCGGAGCTCGGCGTGCACACCGCCGCGGACACGGAGGTCGCGCCGCTGACCGCCGCCACCGTCGAGGAGGTCCAGGCCCGGGTCGAGGAAGTCGCCGCGCTGCGGGCCGCGTTGCCGTTCGGGATCGACGGCATCGTCATCAAGGCGGACCTGGCGGCCGACCGGCGCGACGCCGGTTCCGGTTCCCGCGCCCCGCGCTGGGCCATCGCCTACAAGCTGCCCGCCGTCGAGAAGGTCACCCGCCTCCTCGGCGTCGAGTGGAACGTGGGCCGCACCGGCATCATCGCGCCGCGCGCCGTGCTGGAGCCCGTCGAGATCGACGGCTCGACGGTCGGTTACGCCACGTTGCACAACCCGGCCGACATCACCCGCCGGGACCTGCGCATCGGCGACCACGTGATGGTCTACAAGGCGGGCGACATCATCCCCCGCATCGAGGCGCCCGTCGCCCATCTGCGCACCGGCGACGAACAGCCCATCGACTTCCCCGAGGCATGCCCCCAGTGCGGTTCGGAGATCGACAGCAGCGAGCAGCGCTGGCGCTGTGTGCGGGGCCGCGACTGCCGTCTCGTCGCCTCCGTCTCGTACGCCGCCGGGCGCGACCAGCTCGACATCGAAGGGCTCGGCACGACCCGCGTCGTCCAGCTGGTCGACGCCGGTCTCGTCACCGACTTCGCCGACCTGTTCATGCTGGAGCGCGAACAGCTGCTCACGCTGGACCGGATGGGGGAGACCAGCACCGACAATCTGCTGGCCGCGATCGACGCCGCACGCTCGCAGCCGCTCTCCCGGGTCTTCTGTGCCCTCGGCGTGCGCGGCACCGGACGCTCCATGTCCCGCCGGATCGCCCGCTACTTCGCGGACATGGACCGGATCAGGGCCGCCGACGAGGAGGAGTTGCAGCGGGTCGACGGCATCGGCAAGGAGAAGGCGGCCGGTGTGGTCGCGGAGCTGGCCGAGCTCGCCCCGCTCATCGACAAGCTGGTCGCCGCCGGGCTGAACATGACCGAACCGGGCGCGACCCCGCCGCCCGCACCGGGCGAGGAGGCCGACGGGGAGGCGGCCGCCGCCGAGGGCGCTCCGCTGGCCGGGATGACCGTGGTGGTCACCGGGGCCATGACCGGCGCGCTGGAGAAGCTGTCGCGCAACCAGATGAACGAGCTGGTCGAACGGGCCGGGGGCAAGTCCTCCTCCAGCGTCTCGAAGCGCACGACGCTGCTCGTGGCCGGTGAGAAGGCGGGCTCCAAGCGGTCCAAGGCGGAGGAGCTGGGGGTGCGGATCGCGACGCCGGAGGAGTTCGCGGAGCTGATCGCGGAGTTCCTGCCGGTCGACGCGTGACGCGGATGACGCGCGTGACCGCGCCGGGCGTGCGCGTGGCATGCGCTGCCGGTCGTGCGGGCGGGCCGTGAGGGGTGGGTCGTGAAGAGGGGCAGGTCGGGTCCTTCGATTTTGCCGGGGAGTGGCTTTCTTTGCCTCCCTATTGCATAGTGAGGGCTCGGCCATGCCTCGCGATCAGCGGGTCACTGGGTGTGTGTACGGCCGCGGCTGCGTGCCGGGGGTGAGGGGCGATGCGTTCTTTGCGCGACGGACGGCGGCACGACCGCTCCGTCCACCGGCACTTCCGGGGCGCCACCCGCGGGCTGGCCCTCGACGTCGGAAGCTCCCGCACCCGGGCCTGGGTTCCCGGCCAGGGCGTCATCGCGGACACCGTCCACGGGACCGGTGAGCACGGCTCCGGCCGGCCCGTCCGGCGCGGCCGCATCGTGGACCCGGACTCGTGCGGCCGGATGCTGGCCCGTATCGCCGACCGGGCCCTGGGCGAGCGCCGCGAGGACGCGGTCATCGTGCTCAGCCACCCTGTGCTCGCCGGTCCCGGACACCGGGACGCCGCCCGCGACCTGCTGCGCGCGCTCGGCCCCTCCGACGTCATCGTCCTGGACAGCGCCCGCGCCGCCGCCGCGTGCGCCGGGGCGGGCGACGGCGGCCCCCTCCTCGTCCTCGACATCGGTGCCGAGCTGACCGAGGCGACCCTGCTCGTGGACGGCCTGGTGCGCGACGCCCGCCTCGCCGAGACCGGGCTCAGCGACCTGGAGCCGGGCGAACCGCCCACCGCCGCCGTCCGCGCCGTCCTGGACATGGTCATGGCCATGTGGCGGCAGGACCCGCACGGCGCGCTGCTCGGCGCCCTGCGCAGGGGCCCGCTGCTCGCCGGAGGCGGTGCGCTGCGCCCCGACGTCACCAACCGGATAGCGGTCCGCCTCGGCGTCCCGGTCCGGCGCACGGACGACCCGGCGACCACGGTCGTGCGCGGAGCCGGACGGGTCCTCAGCTCCGTCCTCCGCCACGCCCCGGCGCCCGCCCTGCCCGGCCGCCCCCGGTGACCCCCCTCCCGGGGCCGCCCCCGGGGAACGCGCACCCGGGCCGGTCGTCCGCCGCGCGGCGGTGCCTGCTCGCGCTGCTGCTCGCCCTGCTCGCCCTCGTGGGCGGCGCGGCCGGGGCGCCTGCGGCGGGCGCGACGGACCTTCCTGCGCGGGCGGCGGCGGCCCTTTCCGCGTCGCCCACCGCCTCCGCACCGGCCGCCCTCAGCCTCCCCGTACGACACGCGACCGCCGGGGCGTCCACGACCGCCCCGCCCGCTGCGCCGCCCGCCACCGTCGACCGGGGCCCGGACGCCACGCCGTGGGCCGCCGCCGAGCACCCCCGTACCGCGCACCAGCTGCCCCCGCCCGGCTCCGGCGGGCTCGTGCCGTGCCCCGCGCGGGCCCCGCTTCCCCGTTCCGTCCCCTGGTCCGTCCGTACCGCCCCCGCCTCCGCCGTCCCGCGCCCGCGCGTGGCGCTGCCGGGGGTGCGCGGGCCTCCCAGGGCGTGTATCGAAAGTCCCGCCTGTCCGGCGACGCCTGGCACGCACGCTCGCTGCGTTGTCGGGTTCACCCCGGTACAACCAGTATCGGGGCGACCCTCCGCCTTGCGATCGCACGCACCAGCCGCCGCTGCGCCCGCCCTTCGGGCGGACGACGGGGAACTCGATACAGGCCCTGGTGCCGGTGCCCACCGGCCCGGGGGCCGCCTGCCGGTCCCGCAATCCATCAACGCCGTGCCGTTCCCGCCGTCCTGACCGGGTGAGGGGCGTGCCCGGCGCCCCCTCGGAGGAAACCCGCAATGACGCGCGCCACCACGGTGCGGGCGGTTCTGGCTGCGGCCGTGCTGCTCGTCTCCGTGCTCATCACGCTGACCATGTCACCCAGACTCGGCCTGGATCTCCAGGGCGGCACCCGCATGGTGCTCCAGGCCGAGGACTCCGACACCGCGAAGGCCGACCGCGAGAGCACCGACCGCACCCTGGAGGTGCTGCGGCGGCGCATCGACTCGCTCGGGGTGACGGAGCCGGTCCTCACCCGGTCCGGTGAGGACCGGATCATCGTGGAGCTCCCGGACGTCCAGGACCCGCGCAAGGCCGCCGATGTCATCGGCAAGACCGCCCAGCTCACCTTCCACGCCGTCCAGGGCCCGGGCGGAGCGGCCGAGGACGGCAAGGGGCTGACCCTGCCCGACGAGCAGGGCCGCGAACTGGCCCTCGGCCCCGCCGCGTTCTCCGGCGCCGGCGTGAAGGAGGCGTCCGCGTCCTTCGACGCCCAGCAGGGGGCCGGCTGGACCGTGGCGCTCGACTTCCACAAGGACGCCGGCCGGGACTGGACCCGGCTGACCGGCGAGGCCGCCTGCCACCCGGTGCAGGACGAGCGGCGCAGGGTCGCCATCGTGCTCGACAAGCGGGTGATCTCCTCGCCCCAGGTCTCGCCGACCGTCTCCTGCGGTTCGGGCCTGCCCTCCGGCTCCACCCAGATCACCGGCTCGTTCAGCGCGGACGAGGCCCGCGAACTCGCCCTGCTGATCGAGGGCGGCGCCCTGCCCGTGCCCGTCGAGATCGTGGAGCAGCGGACGGTCGGCCCGACGCTCGGCGCCGCCGCCATCGACGCCAGCGCGCGGGCCGCCCTGATCGGCGCGGCGGCCACCGCCCTGTTCATCATCGTGATCTACCGCCTCTTCGGCGCCCTCGCCGCCGTGGCGCTCGCGGCGTACGGAGTGATCTCGTACGCGGCCCTCGTCGCCCTGGGCGTCACGCTGACGCTGCCCGGGCTCGCCGGTTTCGTGCTGGCGATCGGCATGGCGGTCGACGCGAACGTCCTGGTCTTCGAGCGGGCCCGGGAGGAGTACGCCGGCCGGCCCGGGAAGAGCTTGCGGGCCTCGCTCGCCGCCGGGTTCAAGGGAGCCTGGACCGCCGTCGCCGACTCCAACGTGACGACGCTCATCGCGGCCGGACTGCTGTTCTTCCTCGGCTCCGGACCGGTCAAGGGCTTCGGGGTCACGCTCGCCATCGGTGTCCTGGCGTCGATGTTCTCCGCGCTGGTCATCGCCCGCGCCCTCACCGAGATCGCGGCGCGCTCGCGGTTCGTCGCGGACTACCGGGGCGTCAACGGCATCGCGATCCCGGGCCGGGTGCGGACCTGGATCACCCGGCGCGACCCGCAGGTGATGCGCTTCCCGCGCCGCTGGCTGACGGTCTCCGCCGTCCTGGTCGCGGTGGCCGTCGCGGGCATCCTGGTGCGCGGGGTGAACCTGGGCGTCGAGTTCACCGGCGGCCGGCTGGTCGAGTACTCCACCAGCCGCCCCGTGGACGTCGAGACCGCGCGAACCGCCCTGGCGGACGCCGGGTTCGGGGGCGCTGAGGTCACCACGGCCGGTGCGGGTGACATCTCCGTGCGCACCGGGGAGCTCGACAACGACGGCGAACACGCGCTGCGGGCCGCCCTGGCAGCCGAGGGCGGCGAGACCATCAAGGTCCGCGACGAGCTCATCGGCCCCAGCCTCGGCGACGAACTGCGGCGCAACGCCCTGATCGCCCTGGCCATCGCCGTGCTCGTGCAGCTGGCCTATCTGGCGGTCCGGTTCCGCTGGACGTTCGCCGTCGCCTCCGTCGGGGCGCTCGTGCACGACGTGATCATCCTGATCGGGGTGTTCGCCTGGCTGGGACGCACCGTCGACGGCATCTTCCTGGCCGCGCTCCTCACCGTCATCGGGTACTCGGTCAACGACTCGGTCGTGGTCTTCGACCGGGTCCGGGAGCTGTGGACGAAGGCCCGCCGCAAACCCCTGGCGGAGGTCGCGAACCGGGCGGTCCTGCAGACCGTGCCCCGGACGGTGAACACCGGGATGGGCGCGTTGTTCATCCTCACCGCACTCGCCGTGCTCGGCGGCGACTCGCTGGCGGACTTCGCGCTCGCCCTGCTGGTCGGCATCGTCGTGGGGACATACTCCTCGGTGATGACCGCCGTACCGGCCGCGCTGCTGCTGGAACGCACCAGCAAGGTCCCGCCGCCCGCCCGCACCCGGGCCCCGCGCGCCCGGCAGCGCGCCGGACGCCGCGACCCGCACGACAACGGGGCGCGGGTGTAGCGCGCACGGGCCCGTGTCACCGGTACCGGCGGACACGGGCCCGCTCCGCCCTCAGACCACCAGCGAGCGCAGATACGCGGCGGTGTCCGCGTCGGCCGGGAGCAGCGTCTCGATGGCCAGCTCCGCCACCGTCACGTCCATCGGCGTGTTGAACGTGGCGATCGAGGCGACGAACGACAGCACGTGCCCCTCGTGCTCGATGACCAGCGGCAGGGCGAACGGCACCGACGAGGAAGGCGGCTGCCAGTCCTCGTCGACGCCCGGGCCCGCCGGCAGCGGGTAGCCCGCCACCTCCTCGTACAGCTCGCGCAGCTCCGGCGAACGGACCAGCGCGATCTGGCGTTCCATCTGGGCCAGCAGGTCCCCGCGCCACTCGCGGAGGTTCCGGATGCGCGGGGCCAGGCCCTCCGGGTGCAGGGTGAGCCGCATCGCGTTCAGCGGCGGGGCCAGGAGGTGTTCCGGGACGCCGTCGAGCAGCCGGGTCATCCCCTGGTTGGCCGCCACCACGGTGTAGGTCCCGTCCACGACGAACGCCGGATACGGGTCGTAGCCCCGCAGCAGCCGGTCGAGGCCGTCCCGGAGCGCCCCCATCGCCGGGTCGTCGAGCGCCGTCTCCGTGTAGTGCGGGGCGTAACCCGCCATCACCAGCAGGGCGTTGCGCTCCCGCACCGGAACGTCCAGGTGCTCGGCGAGCCTCAGCACCATCTCCTCGCTGGGACGCGATCGCCCCGTTTCGATGAACGAGATGTGCCGGGCCGAGGAGCCGGCCCGCAACGCGAGCTCCAGCTGACTGACCCGGCGCCGCTCCCGCCAGCTGCGCAGCAGCGGCCCTACCCCCGTGTCGAGCGCGACAGTTGTCATACCGAGACCGTAACGTCACCGGCACCGCCGACCGGCATCGACCACCAGTGAGGGAGCCGCCCCATGCCCGCCGCACCGCTGTCGCGGAACGAGATCGAGAACCGGCTGCGCGAGCTGCCCGGCTGGTCCCTGGAGGGCGACCGGATCACCCGCACCTACCGGTTGCCCTCGCACGTCGCCGCCGCCGCGCTCGTGATGCACGTCGCGGCGATCCAGGACGAGCTGAACCACCACAGCGATCTGACGCTCGGCTACAACACGGTCGCCCTCTCCGTGAACTCGCACGACGCGGGCGGCAAGGTCACCGACAAGGACCTCGGGCTCGCCGCCCGGGTCGCCGCGGTGGCACCCGGCCACGGGGCGGAGTAGTCCTCAGACCGCGGCGCCGAACCCGGGGTGGGTGGCGAGCCAGCGGGAGTAGCTCTCGCTGCGCTCCACCGCCTGGGCGTACGCCGCCCGGGTGTGTCCGCTCACCGCACCGGCCGCCGCCGACGCCGCGGCCGAGCGCGGATGCCAGCCCAGCAGATGGCGCCAGCTGAGCGGCGACCCGGCGACCGGGACCGTCACCACCCCCGGCGTCGGCGGGAACGTCGCCCGGCACAGCCCCACCGCGCGCCCCACCTGGACGAGATGGACGACGGACGAGGTGTCCGTCTCGTACACCGACACCGGGCGGAAGCCGGCCCGCGCGCACGCCGCCACGAAGCAGTCGGCGAAGCAGCCGTCGCCCGGCACGTCCGCCCAGCACTCGTCCGCCAGCTCGGACAGCTCCAACTCGCCCCGGCCGGACAGCGGATGGGTCTCCGGCAGCATGACGAAGACCGGATCGACCCCGACGACCTGCCACTCCAGCCGCTCCGCGTCCGGCGGGGCGCTCTCGCCGCAGGTACCGATGAGCGCGAAGTCGAGCCGACCGTCCACCAGTTGCGAGGCGATCTCGGCCACCGACCAGGAGGTGTACGTGGACACCGGCGCCGTCGGGTGCGCGGCGGCCAGTCGGTCCACGAGGCCGCCGAGCAGCGGGCCGTGCGTGCCGCCCAGCCGGAACCGCTCCATGGTCCCCATCGCGTTGGCGAACCGGACGGCCTCCTCCTGGAGTTCGCTGACGGCGGGCAGCACGACCCTCGCCCGCTCCAGGACCAGTTCGCCCAGGGGCGTCGCCCGCGCCCCGGTGTGGTCGCGGTCGAACAGCGGGCCGCCGAGCGCCTTCTCGATCCGCCGCAGCTGTGCGCTGAGGGCCGGCTGCGCGAGGCCCAGCGCGGTGGCGGCCTTGGTCAGGCTGCCGGTGTCGGCGATGGCACGTACGGTTCGCAGATGGCGCAACTCCAGCTCCATCACCGCACGTTATGGCCACCGTGGCCACACGGCAATACGTCGGTGGTTCAGACCTCTGGTTTGCCCCCAGGAGCGGCGGTCATGGCCTAGAGTCGCCTCCCGATGCTCGATTACAACCAAGAGGCCGCGGTCTACGACGCCACGCGTGGCGGGCTGCCGCGTGCCGGGGCGGCGGCCGCCGCGGTGCTCGGTCTGGTGCCTGACGCGGCACGCTCCCTGCTGGACATCGGCTGCGGTACGGGTCTGGTCACCGGGCGGCTCGCCGCGGGCCGGCCCGGGCTGCGGGTCACCGGCTCCGACGCCGCGCACGGCATGGCCGCCGTCGCCCGGCAGCGCGTCGGTGCCGTCGTGCTCGCCGACGCCCGCCGGCTGCCCCTGCCCGACGCGGCGGTCGACGCGGTCACCGCCGTCTGGCTGCTGCATCTGCTGCGCGAGCCGGGCGCGGTCCGGGCGGTGGTGGCCGAGGCGGCCCGCGTGCTGCGGCCGGGCGGGGTGTTCGTCACCACCGTCGACAAGGACGCCGCGCACGACGTGGGCAGCGACATCGACGCGGTGTTCGCCCCGTATCTGGCGCCGACCCCGGCCGACGCCCATGCGGCGGCGGGCGGCCTCGAAGTGGCGGGGGACGCGTTCTTCACCGGGCACGGGCAGGGCCGGTCGCCGGTGAGCGCCGCACGCGGGGTCCGCCGGGGCTACTACACCTCCCGCCTGGCCCTGCCGGGAGACGCCGCCGAACAGCTCGTCCGGAGTCTGGCCTCCCTGCCGGACCAGGAGCGACGGCGCGCCGACCCGGAGTACCGGCTGCTGGCCTTCCGGCGCGGGTAGCCCAGCCGAACGGCTTGCCGGAACGGCAAGGATGTTTGCCTGAACGGCGGGGCGTGGTGACCCTGGTGCCATGAGCAACCACTCCGGCCACGGCCACCACGACGAGGGCCACCAGGGCCTGCACCACGAGCCTTCCGCGCACGGGCACCACCACGGCGGGTCCGAACCCGACTGGGACGTCATGGCCCCGCTCCTGGAGCGCAACGCCGAGCTCAGCAGCGCGCAGTACACCGAGGCGGCCCGCTGGATCGCCGCCCTGCCCACCGCCCCGAAGGTCCGCCGGGTCCTCGATGTCGGCGCCGGCCCCGGGGTGGTCGCCTGCCTGCTCGCCGAGGTCTTCCCGGACGCCGAGGTCGTCGCCGTCGACGGCACCCCCGCCCTCCTGGAGCGCACCCGGGACCGGGCGCGGCGGCTCGGGCTCGACGGCCGCGTCACCACCCTGCACGCCACCCTCCCCGAAGAGCTGTCCGCCCTGGGCGAGGCCGACCTGATCTGGGCCGGGAACACCCTGCACCACATGGGTGACCAGCGCGCCGTGCTCGCCGGATTCGGCGCGCTGCTGCGCCCCGGCGGCACCGTCGCCCTGGTCGAGGGCGGGCTCCAGGCCCGGCAGCTCCCGCGCGACCTGGGCTTCGGGAGGCCCGGGATCGAAGCCCGGATGGAGGCCGCCGAGGCGGAGCTCTTCCAGGAGATGCGTGCCGAGCTGCCCGACGCCCGGCGCGAGGTCGAGGACTGGGCGGCCCTGTTCGGCGCGGCCGGCCTCACCCCGCAGGGCACCCGCAGCTTCCTGCTCGACCTGCCCGCGCCCCTCGGCGACGCGGCCCGCGAACAGGTCGTCGCGGACTTCACCCGCCGCCGTGACGGGCTGCGGGACCACCTCGACGCCGAGGACAACGCCGTGCTCGACCGGCTCCTCGACCCCGCGGACGCGGCATCGCTGCACCGCCGCCCGGACGCCTTCCTGCTCCTGGCCCGCACCCTCCACCTGGGCCGGCGCGACGCCTGACCCGTCCCCGTGCGACAGCGGAACCGCCGCCCCGGCTCGCGTACGAGCGGGGGCGGCGGTTCCGTGGAGCCGGGGCGGTCAGGCGCCGAGGTTGAACTCGCCCGGGTTCGGGCCGAGCCGCTTGCCCTCGTCCAGCGCCGCGAAGGCGGCCAGGTCGTCGGCGTCCAGCTCGAAGTCGAACACGTCGATGTTCTCCGCGATCCGCGACGGCGTCACGGACTTCGGGATCACGACGTTCCCCGTCTGGAGGTGCCAGCGCAGCACCGCCTGGGCGGGCGTGCGGCCGTGCTTGCGGGCGACCGCGAGGACCGTCGGGACCTCCAGCAGGCCCTTGCCGGAACCGAGCGGCGACCACGCCTCGGTGAGGATGCCGTGCTTGGCGTGCAGGGCGCGGGACTCGGCCTGCTGGAGCTGCGGGTGCAGCTCGATCTGGTTGAGCACCGGGACCACGGAGGTCTCGCCGAGCAGCCGCTCCAGGTGCTCCGGGAGGAAGTTCGACACACCGATGGCCTTGGCGCGGCCGTCGGCGTAGATCTTCTCGAACGCCCGGTAGGTGTCGACGTACGCGTCCTTGGCCGGCACCGGCCAGTGGATCAGATACAGGTCGACGTAGTCGAGGCCCAGCTTCTCCAGCGAGGCGTCGAAGGCGCGCAGCGTCGAGTCGTAGCCCTGCTCGCTGTTCCACAGCTTGGTGGTCACGAACAGCTCGTCGCGTGCGACACCTGAGGCGGCGATGGCCTTGCCCGTGCCCGCCTCGTTCTGGTAGATCGCGGCGGTGTCGATGCTGCGGTACCCGGACTCGATGGCGGTGGCGACCGCCTTCGTCGCCTCGTCGTCCGGCACCTGCCAGACTCCGAACCCGAGCTGGGGCATCTCGACGCCGTTGTTGAGGGTGAGGGAGGGGACCTGGCTCACGAGCTGAGGATCCTTACGTTGAGGGGTGGGACTTCCCAGGGTCAACGATCAAGGACGCCCACGCATTCCCGGCCGCCCCGATCCGCTCCCGCTCAGCGGTACAGCGCGTCCACCTCGGACTCGTACGCCGCCTCGATCGCCTTGCGCTTCAGCTTCAGCGACGGGGTGAGCAGCCCGTGCTGCTCGCTGAACTGGTGCGCCAGGATGCGGAACGTACGGATGGACTCCGCCTGCGAGACCGCGGTGTTCGCCGCCACCACCGCGCGGCGCACCTCCATCTCCAGGTCCGGGTCGCGCACCAGCTCGCCCGGGGCCAGCTGCTGCCGCCCCTGCATCGCCAGCCAGTGCTCCACGGCCTCCTGGTCGACGGTGACCAGCGCCGCCACATAGGGCCGGTCGTTGCCGACGACGATGCACTGCGCCACCAGCGGATGCGCCCGGACCCGCTCCTCCAGGGCTGCCGGGGACACGCTCTTACCGCCGGACGTCACCAGGATCTCCTTCTTCCGCCCGGTGATCGTCAGATAGCCGTCCTCGTCCAGCGCCCCCAGGTCCCCGGTGGCCAGCCAGCCGTCGTGGAGCACCGCGTCGGTCGCCTTCGGGTCGCCGAGATACCCGCCGAACACATGGTTCCCGTGCACCCACACCTCCCCGTCCTCCGCGATGTGCACCGTGCTGCCGGGGATCGGCTGCCCGACCGTGCCGTACCGGGTCCGCTCCGGGGGATTGGCGGTGGCCGCGGCGGTCGTCTCGGTCAGCCCGTAGCCCTCGTACACCGTCACTCCGGCGCCCGCGAAGAACAGGCCGAGGCCGCGCTCCATGCCCGAGCCGCCCGACATGGCGTGCCGGATGCGGCCGCCCATCGCCTCGCGGACCTTCTTGTACACGACCTTGTCGAAGAACTGGTGCTGCATCCGCAGTCCGGCCGAGGGCCCCGGGCCGGTGCCGAAGGCCCGGGCCTCCATCGCCTCCGCGTACTTCACCGCGATGTCCACGGCCTTGTCGAACGGCCCCGCCCTGCCCTCCGCCTCCGCCTTGCGCCGGGCCGCGTTGAAGACCTTCTCGAAGATGTACGGGACCGCCAGGATGAACGTCGGCCGGAAGGAGACCAGGTCCGGCATCAGCGCCTTGGCCGACAGCTCCGGCTGGTGCCCCAGCTTGACCCGGCCCCGGATCGCGGTGACCTCCACCATCCGGCCGAAGACGTGCGCCAGCGGCAGGAAGAGCAGCGTCACCGCCTCGTCGCCCGGTCTGGAGTGGAACACCGACTCCCAGCGCGAGGCCATGGTGTCCGCCTCGAACATGAAATTGGCGTGGGTGAGGACGCAGCCCTTGGGGCGCCCCGTGGTGCCCGAGGTGTAGATGACGGTGGCCACCGACTCCGGGGTCACCGCCCGCCGGTGCCGGTGCACCACCTCGTCCTCGACGTGCGCACCCGCCTCGACCAGCTCCGCCACCGCGCCCGCGTCCAGCTGCCACAGCCGCTTCAGCTGCGGCAGCCGGTCGATCACCGAGGCCACCGTCATCGCGTGGTCCTCGTGCTCCACCATCACCGCCGACACTTCGGCGTCGTGCAGCATCCACAGCACCTGCTCGGCCGACGACGTCGGATAGACCGGCACCGACTGGGCGCCCACCGCCCACAGCGCGAAGTCGAACAGGGTCCACTCGTAGCGCGTACGCGACATCAGGGCGACCCGGTCGCCGAACCGCACTCCGTGCGCGATCAGCCCCTTGGCCAGTGCGAGCACCTCGTCACGGAACGCGGCCGACGTCACGTCCTGCCAGTTTCCGGCCGCGTCCTTGCGGCCGAGCGCGACCCGGTGCGGCTCCTCGTCGGCGTGGTCGAACACGACGTCGGCGAGGCCGCCCACGAGGGGCGCGGCCGTCATGGGTGGGACCGTGAATTCGCGCAATGACCTGCTCCTTGGGGTGCTCCGCACAGCGCCGCGACGCTACCCCAACGGGCGTCGGCGCGGGAGGGGCCGGAAGGGGCCGTACCGCTTGGTATATGCACAGGTCAGGGGCCGAAATCCGGCCAGATGGGCAAGGCTCGGGCGCGCTTGGGACCGCGGGGTAAGCGGCTCGCGCGGGAATCTCCACCGAATCTGTACGCCGCGATCACTGCCGGTGTGGGCGGCTCTGCCCCGGTATGGCCGGTCCGGTGGGATCGGCCATACCCGGCACCGGCGGTCGCGTCCCGGGCATTCTCCCCCTCGCGGTCCCCGGTCATGCCGGCTCACGCCCACGAACTCCGCGGATCAGCCGGTCACCGCCCGCCAGGATCGCCGTCGCCAGCGCGTCCGCCGCCTGCTGCGCACCGCCCCGGCGCCTGCCGTGCAGCAGCACGAAGTCCACCGCGCCCAGCTCCGGCAGGCCCGCCCGGACCGGCACCGCTTCCAGGCCCGGCGGCACCAGGCCCCGGGTGTGCGCCATCACGCCGAGCCCCGCGTGGGCGGCCGCCACCAGGCCGCTGAGGCTGCCGCTCGTGCACGCGATCCGCCAGGAGCGGCCCTGCTCCTCCAGCACCTCAAGCGCCCGGGCCCGTGTGATGCCCGGCGGCGGGAAGACGACCAGCGGCACCGGGCGGTCCGGGTCGAGCCGGAGCCCCGGAGCGCCGATCCAGACCAGGGCGTCCTGCCAGACCAGCTGCCCGTGGGTGTCCCCGGCCCGCCGCTTGGCCAGCACCAGGTCCAGTCGGCCCGCCTCCAGCTGCCGGTGCAGGGTCCCGGACAGCTCCACGGTGAGCTCCAGCTCGACCTCCGGATGGTCGCGCCGGAACGTCTGGAGGATCTCCGGCAGCCGGGTCTGCACGAAGTCCTCCGAGGCGCCGAACCGCAGCCGCCCGCGCAGCCGCGTCCCGGTGAAGTAAGCCGACGCCCGCTCGTGCGCCTCCAGGATGGTCCGGGCGAAGCCGAGCATCGCCTCGCCGTCCGCCGTGAGATCGACGCGGTGGGTGTCCCGGGCGAACAGCTGCCGCCCGGTCGCGTCCTCCAGCCGCCGCACATGCTGGCTGACCGTGGACTGCCGCACCCCGAGCCGGCGGGCGGCGGCGGTGAAGGACAGGGTCTGGGCGACGGCCAGAAAGGTACGCAGCTGTGCGGGGTCGTACATGGCCGGCAGGCTATCGCGGATCGTGATGACAGTCAGAGCGGTGTACGGGTTTCCCGATCGGAGGGCGTCCGAGCAGGATGGTTCCCGGGCACGCCCCGAGGGCTGCCCGGCCCTGATCGAGAGAAAACGTGGAGCAGATGAGCCGCCGCCGCATCCCGCAGCCGCCGTCCTGGCTGCCGGTCGACCCGTACATAGCGGCGCTGATCGGCACCGTCGTCCTCGCGGTGCTGCTGCCGGCCTCGGGCCCGGCCGCCGAGGTGGCAGGCCAGGCCTCCACGGGTGCGGTCGCGCTCCTCTTCTTCCTGTACGGGGCGCGCCTGTCCACGGCCGAGGCGCTGGAGGGGCTGCGCCACTGGCGGCTCCACCTGACGGTCCTGGCCTGCACCTTCGTCGTCTTCCCGCTGCTGGGCCTGGCGAGCGCGGGCCTGGTGCCGTACGTCCTGTCGCCGCAGTTGCAGAGCGGCTTCCTCTTCCTGTGCCTCGTCCCCTCGACCATCCAGTCCTCGATCGCCTTCACCTCGATCGCCCGGGGCAACGTCCCCGCCGCGATCTGCGCGGGGTCCTTCTCCTCGATCGCCGGGATCTTCCTCACCCCGCTCCTCGCCGCCGCGCTGCTCGGCGGCAGCGGGGGCGGGTTCTCCGGTGACGCCCTGCTGAAGATCGGCGTCCAGCTGCTGCTGCCGTTCGTCGCGGGCCAGCTGCTGCGCCGCCGCATCGGAGGCTTCGTCGCCCGCCACCGCAAGGTCCTCGGCCTGGTCGACCGGGGCTCGATCCTGCTCGTGGTCTACACCGCGTTCAGCGAGGGCATGGTCGCCGGCGTCTGGCACCAGGTGACCCCGGCCCGGCTCGGCGCGCTCCTCGGCGCCGAGGCGGTCCTGCTCGCCCTGATGCTCACGGTGACCTGGCACGGCGCGAAGCGCCTCGGCTTCGGCCGGGCGGACCGCGTCGCGATCCAGTTCGCCGGGTCCAAGAAGAGCCTGGCCTCCGGGCTGCCCATGGCCAGCGTCCTGTTCGGCGCCCAGGCGAGCCTGGCGGTGCTGCCGCTGATGCTCTTCCACCAGATGCAGCTGATGGTGTGCGCGGTGATCGCCAAGCGGCGCGCCCGCGACGCTCAGGTGGAGGCGTCGCCGGAGGCCGTATCCGTGGGCTGACCCGCGTCCAGCGCGATGCGGTGCTCTCCCGCGTACACGTTCATCGAGGGCCCCCGCAGGAAGCCGACCAGGGTCAGGCCCGTTTCGGCGGCCAGGTCGACGGCGAGGGACGAGGGCGCCGAGACGGCCGCCAGCACCGGGATCCCGGCCATCACCGCCTTCTGCGCCAGCTCGAACGAGGCCCGCCCCGACACCAGCAGGACCGACCGGGACAGCGGCAGCCGCCCGTCCGTCAGCGCCCGGCCCACCAGCTTGTCGACCGCGTTGTGCCGCCCGACGTCCTCCCGTACGTCCATCAGCTCGCCGGTCTCCGAGAACAGCGCCGCCGCGTGCAGGCCCCCGGTCCGGTCGAAGACCCGCTGGGCGGCCCGCAGCCGGTCGGGCAGCCCGGCCAGCAGCGCGGGGGCCAGCAGCAGCGGGGGAGCGTCGGCGACGGGGTGCCGGGTCGTGGTGCGGACGGCGTCCAGGCTGGCCTTGCCGCACAGCCCGCAGGACGACGTGGTGTAGACGTTGCGTTCCAGCGTGATGTCGGGGACCTCGACCTCCGGCGCGAGCCGCACGTCCACCACGTTGTACGTGTTGACCCCGTCGGCGGTCGCGCCCGCGCAGTACACGATCGACGCCACATCGCCCTGGCCGCCGATCACGCCCTCGCTGACCAGGAAGCCCGCCGCCAGTGCGAAGTCGTCGCCCGGGGTGCGCATCGTGATGGCGAGCGGCTTCCCGTTCAGCCGGATCTCCAGGGGCTCCTCGGCGACGAGGGTGTCGGGACGCGTGGAGACTGCTCCGTCCCGGATGCGGATGGTGCGGCGGCGCTCGGTGACCCGTCCCATGAACGTTGGACCTGATTTCTCTAGGTGAGGGGGCCTCGGTGCGCCCCGACGCTGCCATTGTCCTGCACCGGCTGTACGGCGTCGCAACCGCATGGCCGGGTCCCGGGCCACCGGGGGCTGCTGACGAGCCCTCCAAGCCGGGGCCGGTATTCCTGTGGGATCACCTGCCCCCGTACCGGGCGGTAGCGACCAAGACTGGTTGGTTCCTGACAGATGGAGCGAGGGGACCTTTGTTTATGACCGGCTCACGTGTCGTGGCGCTCGGCCACTACCAGCCCGCCAAGGTGCTCACCAACCATGACCTGGCGGCCATGGTCGACACCAGTGACGAGTGGATCACCAGCCGCGTCGGCATCAGGACCCGCCACATCGGCGGCCCCGACGAACCGGTGGACGAGCTGGCCGCGCACGCGGCGGCCAAGGCCCTCGCCTCGGCCGGGCTCCAGCCGTCCGACATCGACCTGGTGCTGGTCGCCACGTCCACCGCGATCGACCGCTCCCCGAGCATGTCGGCCCGGGTCGCCGCCCGGCTCGGCATGGAGGCGCCCGCGGTCATGGACATCAACGTGGTCTGCTCCGGCTTCACCCACGCCCTCGCCACCGCCGACCACGCGCTGCGGGCCGGAGCCGCCACCCGCGCCCTGGTCATCGGCGCCGACAAGATGGGCGACATCGTCGACTGGACGGATCGTTCCAGCTGCGTGCTGATGGGGGACGGTGCCGGTGCCGCCGTCGTCGTCGCCGACCCGCCCGGTACGGAGCGCCCCGGCATCGGCCCGGTGCTCTGGGGGTCGGTCCCCGCCATGGGGGACGCCGTCCGCATCGAGGGGACACCGCCGCGCTTCGCGCAGGAGGGCCAGTCCGTCTACCGCTGGGCCACGACCCAGCTGCCGCCCATCGCCCGCAAGGTGTGCGAGAGGGCGGGCCTCACCCCGGAGGACCTGGCCGCCGTCGTCCTGCACCAGGCCAACCTGCGCATCATCGAACCGGTCGCCCGGAAGATCGGCGCGGTCAACGCCGTCGTCGCGCGCGACGTGGTCGACTCCGGCAACACCTCCGCCGCCTCCATCCCCATGGCCCTGTCCAAGCTGGTCGAACAGGGCCGGATCCCGAGCGGTGCGCCCGTCCTCCTCTTCGGCTTCGGCGGCAACCTCAGCTACGCGGGACAGGTGATCAGCTGCCCGTGAGCCCGGGGAGCGGCCGGTCTTTGTCCTCAGGCAGGAGAAAGTTCGCCGGATTCCTGCGCGACTTCTTCCCAGTCCCGGCAACCGCTGCTACGTTCCCCTCCCAAGCCCGACGGACAGGCCGACGAGGCGGGAGGGGCGCGTGAGACGTATGACGGCACGACCCGCGAACGCCCACCAGGCGCGACTGCTCAAGCTGTTGCGCGACGGTGGGCCCAACTCCCGGGCGAAGCTGGGCGATCAGGTCGACCTCTCGCGGTCCAAGCTGGCCGTCGAGGTCGACCGGCTGCTGGAGACCGGACTCGTCGTCGCCGACGGGCTGGCCGCCTCCCGGGGCGGCCGCCGTTCGCACAACATCCGGCTCGCCCCGCACCTGCGCTTCCTCGGCGTCGACATCGGCGCCACCTCCGTCGACGTGGCGGTCACCAACGCGGAGCTGGAGGTCCTGGGCCACCTCAACCACCCCATGGACGTACGCGAAGGGCCCGTCGCGGTCTTCGAACAGGTGCTGTCCATGACGGCGAAGCTCCGGGACTCCGGGCTCGCCGACAGCTTCGACGGCGCCGGGATCGGTGTCCCCGGACCGGTCCGCTTCCCCGAGGGCGTCCCCGTCGCACCCCCGATCATGCCCGGCTGGGACGGCTTCCCGGTCCGCGAGGCACTCAGCCAGGAGCTGGGCTGCCCGGTCATGGTCGACAACGACGTGAACCTGATGGCCCTCGGGGAGCAGCAGGCGGGCGTCGCCCGTTCCGTGGGCGACTTCCTCTGCGTCAAGATCGGTACGGGCATCGGCTGCGGCATCGTCGTCGGCGGCACCGTCCACCGGGGCGCGACGGGCAGCGCCGGCGACATCGGCCACATCCAGGTCGAACCGGGGGGCCGGCTCTGCGCCTGCGGCAACCGGGGCTGCCTGGAAGCCCACTTCAGCGGCGCCGCCCTGGCCCGCGACGCCGAGGACGCGGCCCGCGCCGGACGGTCCGAGGAGCTGGCGGCCCGCCTGGAGGCCTCCGGCCGGCTGACCGGCGCGGACGTGGCCGCCGCCGCGGCCGCCGGGGACGCCACCTCGCTCCTTCTGATCCGCGAGGGCGGCAATCGCGTCGGCCAGGTCATCGCGGGCCTCGTCAGCTTCTTCAACCCCGCCCTGGTGGTGATCGGCGGCGGCGTCACCGGACTCGGCCACACCCTGCTGGCCGCCGTCCGGGCCCAGGTCTACCGGCGCTCCCTGCCGCTGGCCACCGGCAACCTGCCGATCGTCCTGGGCGAGCTGGGACCCGCCGCCGGAGTCACCGGTGCGGCCAGGCTCATCAGCGACCACCTGTTCTCACCCGCCTGACCCGCCCGGCACGCCCATGCGGCCGGCCCCACACACCCACACCTCGTCCGCCGAGGGGATTCGTCATGGCTCCGCAACCACCGCTGCTCACCATGTCCGGCATCACCAAGTCCTTCCCCGGTGTCCGCGCCCTCGACGGCGTCGACCTGGAGGTCCAGGCCGGCGAAGTGCACTGCCTCCTCGGCCAGAACGGGGCCGGGAAGTCCACCCTCATCAAGGTCCTCGCCGGGGCACACCAGCCCGACGACGGCGAGATCACCTGGCGCGGAGCGCCCGCCGAACTCAGGACGCCCATGGCCGCGATGCGCCTCGGCATCGCCACGATCTACCAGGAACTCGACCTGGTCCGGGGCCTGTCGGTCGCCGAGAACGTCTTCCTGGGCCACGAGTTCACCAGCGCCGGTTTCGTCGTCCGATCCCGCCGCGCCCGCGCCGAGGCCGCCGCCCTCCTGGCCCGGCTCGGGCACCCGGAGATCGACCCGGCCCGCCCGGTCGGTGAACTCTCCGCCGCCCAGCAGCAGATCGTGTCCATGGCCCGGGCCCTCTCGCACGACGTCCGCCTCATCGTGATGGACGAACCGTCTGCCGCGCTCGACCCCGACGAGGTCGGCAACCTCTTCCGGATCATCGCCTCGCTCACCGCCGAGGGCGTCGCCGTCGTCTACATCTCGCACCGCCTGGAGGAGATCCGCCGCATCGGCGACCGGGTGACGGTGCTCAAGGACGGCCGGGCCGTCGCCTCGGGGCTGCCGGCAGAGACCACGCCGACGCACGACATCGTGGCGCTGATGACGGGCCGCGAGGTGGAGTACGTCTTCCCACCCCGCACACCGCCACCGGCCGGGCGCGCCGGGGCCGCCCCCGTACTCACCGTCGAAGGGCTCACGAGGGAGGGGGAGTTCGCCCCGGTCGACCTGGAGGTGCGGCCCGGCGAGATCGTCGGCCTCGCCGGGCTCGTCGGGTCCGGGCGCTCCGAGATCCTGGAGACGGTCTACGGCGCCCGCCGGGCCACCGCGGGCCGGGTCACCGTCGACGGGAAGGTGCTGCGGCCCGGGAGCGTGCGCTCCGCCGTCGCCGCCGGCATCGGCCTCGCCCCCGAAGAGCGCAAGGCCCAGGCGCTGCTGATGCTCGAATCCGTCACCCGCAACGTCTCGCTCTCCACCATGTCCCGCTACTCCAGGGCCGGCTGGCTGGACCGCGTCGCGGAGCGCGGGGCGGCGGTCGAGGCCACCCGGGTCCTGTCGCTGCACCCCGACAACCCGGACACCCCCGTCCGCAACCTCTCCGGCGGCAACCAGCAGAAGGCGGTCCTGGCCCGCTGGCTGCTGCGCGGCTGCCGGGTGCTGCTGCTGGACGAACCGACCCGAGGCGTCGACGTCGGCGCCCGGGCCGAGCTCTACGCCGTGATCCGCCGGCTGGCCGGTGAAGGGCTGGCCGTCCTGCTCGTCTCCAGCGAAGTGCCCGAAGTCCTGGGCCTCGCCGACCGGGTGCTCGTCCTGCGCGAGGGGCGTGTGGTGCACACCGCCGACGCCGCGGACCTGGACGAGCACCGCGTACTCGACCTCGTGATGGAAGGGAGCCCGACGCCATGACCCACCCCGTTCCCACGGCGCGGCAGAGCGGTCCGGACCAGGGCCCCGCCCCCGTGACCCTGAAGAAGCCCGGACCTCCGCGCGCCCTCGGGCTGCGCCTGGACCTGCACACCCTGTCCCTCCTCGGCATCCTCGCCGTGCTGGTGGCCGTCGGCGGATTCACCGAACCCGACGCCTTCCTGGACACCGGAAACCTCCAACTCATCCTGACCCAGGCGTCGGTGATCGGTGTCGTCACCGTCGGCGTGACCTTCGTCATCACCTCGGGCGGCATCGACCTCTCGGTCGGCGCCATGGTCGCCCTGGCCTCCGTCTGGGCGAGCACCGTCGCCACCCAGGAGTACGGGCTCGCGGGCATCCTGTTCACCGCCGTGCTCGTCGGCGTCGGCGCGGGCCTGGTCAACGGGGTGCTCATCGCGTACGGGAGGGTGGTGCCGTTCATCGCGACGCTGGCGATGCTCGCCTCGGCGCGCGGAGTCGCCCTGATGATCACCGACGGCAAGACCCAGATCGTCACCGTGGACGCGGTCCTGGACCTGGGCCTGCCCGACTCCTACGTCCTCGGCATCCCGCCGCTCGTCCTGATCTTCGCCGCGGTCACCGCCGCAGGCTGGCTGCTGCTGAACCGCACCACCTTCGGCCGCCGCACCGTCGCCATCGGCGGCAACGCCGAAGCGGCCCGGCTCGCCGGCATCGACGTCCGCAGGCAGCGGCTCTACCTCTACCTGCTGTCCGGGCTGTGCTGCGGGATCGCCGCCTTCATGCTGATCATCCTGTCCGGCTCGGGCCAGAACACCGCAGGCAACCTCTACGAACTCGACGCCATCGCCGCCGCGATCATCGGCGGCACCCTCCTCAGCGGCGGACGCGGCACCATCACCGGCTCCGTCCTCGGCGTCCTGATCTTCACCACGATCACCAACATCTTCGCGCTCAACAACCTGCAGAGCGACGTCCAGCAGATCGCCAAGGGCGCGATCATCGTCGCCGCCGTCCTCGTCCAGGGCCGCACCACCCGCACCGAGACCTGACCGGCCCGGCCCGTTCGCCTCCCGCACGCCCACCCACCGGATGAAGGGTTCCACAGCCATGCCTCAAACCAGTCGCAGAGGGCTCCTGTTCGGCACCGCAGCCGTCTCCGCCGGCGCCCTGCTCACCGCCTGCACCAGCAACGAGCCCAAGGAGAAGGACGCCCCCGCGCAGAGCGGGGCGCCCGCCGCCGACGACAAGCCGGGCAAGCCCGTCACCATCGGCTTCGCCGGACCCCAGGCCGACCACGGCTGGCTCAACGCCATCAACGAGAACGCCAGGTCCCGGGCCAAGAAGTACTCCGAAGTGACCCTGGAGACCACCGAGGGCTCCAACGACACCGCCGCCCAGATCGGCCAGGTCAAGACCCTCATCAACAAGAAGGTCGACGTCCTGGTCGTCCTGCCCGCCGACGGCAAGGCCCTCACCCAGGTCGGCCTGGAAGCCATGCGGGCGGGCATCCCCGTCATCAACCTCGACCGCGTCTTCGCCTCGCCGCAGGCATACCGCTGCTGGGTCGGCGGCGACAACTACGGCATGGGCCTCAACGCCGGTACGTACATCGGCGAACAGCTCAAGGACAAGAAGAACGCCAAGGTGGTCGAGCTCGCCGGGATCGACAACCTGGAGCTCACCAAGCAGCGCAGCAAGGGCTTCGCCGACGCGCTGAAGAACTACCCCAACATCGAACTGGTGGCCCGTCAGGCGGCCGACTTCACCGTGGAGTCGGGCCAGGCGAAGATGGCGCAGCTCCTCCAGGCACAGAAGAAGTTCGACGCCCTGTGGAACCACGACGACGACCAGGGCGTGGGTGCCCTCCGCGCGATCCAGCAGGCCGGGCGCGACGAGTTCCTGATGGTCGGCGGCGCCGGGGCCAAGTCCGCCATGGACGCCATCAAGGCCGGCGACAGCGTCCTGAAGGCCACCGTCCTCTACCCGCCGACCATGGCCGCCTCCGCCATCGACCTGGCCCGCGCCCTCGGCCAGTCCAAGGGGGTGTCCGGCCTCTCCGAACTGGAGATCCCCACCAGCCTCACCCTGTACTCCGCCGTCGTGACCAAGGACAACGTCGACCAGTACCTGCCGACGGGCTTCAACTGACCTGCCCAGCGCCCGTACGTGCCGCACCACCGACGAGGAGGAAGCCCGGATGGCCCAGAGGGATCAGACGCAGCAGGAGACGGCAGCACCGCCGACGCTCGGGATCGGCATGGTCGGATACGCGTTCATGGGCGCGGCCCACTCCCAGGGGTGGCGCACCGCCGGACACGTCTTCGACCTGCCGATGCGGCCGGTCCTCGCCGCGGTCTGCGGGCGGGACCGGACGGCGGTCGAGGCCGCAGCGGGGCGGCACGGCTGGGCCGCCGCCGAGACCGACTGGCGCGCCCTGATCGCCCGCGACGACGTGCACCTGGTCGACATCTGCACCCCCGGCGACAGCCATGCGGAGATCGCCGTCGCCGCCCTGGAGGCCGGCAAGCACGTCCTCTGCGAGAAGCCGCTCGCCAACACCGTCGCCGAGGCGGAGGCCATGACGGCGGCGGCCGGGCGCGCCGCCGCCCGGGGCCGGTCGGCCTTCGTCGGCTTCAACTACCGCCGGGTGCCCGCCCTCGCCCATGCCCGCCGGCTCATCGCGGAGGGCCGCCTCGGCACCCTGCGCCATGTGCGGGCCGTCTACCTCCAGGACTGGCTGACCGACCCCGCGTCCCCGCTCACCTGGCGCCTCGACAAGGACCGCGCGGGCTCGGGCGCACTCGGCGACCTCGGGGCCCACGTGGTGGACCTCGCGCAGTACCTCGCGGGGGAGTCGCTGGTCGCGGTGTCGGCGCTGACCGAGACCTTCGTACGCGAACGGCCCCGGCCCGCCGGACCGTCCGGGGGGCTCGGCGGCGGGGCGGCGGCCGGGGACACCGGCCCGGTCACCGTGGACGACGCCGCCGCCTTCACCGGCCGGCTCGCGTCCGGCGCCCTCGCGTCCTTCGAGGTGACCCGGATGGCGGCCGGCCGCAAGAACGCCCTGCGTCTTGAGATCAACGGGGAGCGCGGTTCGCTCGCCTTCGATCTGGAACGCCTCAACGAACTGTCTTTCCACGACCACACCGAATCCGCGGCCACGGCCGGTTTCCGGCGCGTCCTCGTCACCGAGCCCGAGCACCCCTACCTGGAGGCGTGGTGGCCGCCGGGCCACGCCCTCGGCTACGAGCACACCTTCGTCCACCAGGCCCGGGACGTGGTGTGCGCGATCGCTGGGGGAGCCGGCCCGGCGCTGCCGTCCTTCGCGGACGGCCTCCAGGTGCAGCGGGTGCTGGCCGCGGTGGAGGAGAGCGCCGCGAAGAACTCCGTCCTCACCCCCGTAACCCTCTAGGAGGTCCTGTCCCCATGCCCCGTCCCTTCACCCTCTTCACCGGTCAGTGGGCCGACCTCCCTCTGGAGGAGGTCTGCCGGTACGCCCGCGACTTCGGCTACGACGGCCTCGAACTCGCCTGCTGGGGCGACCACTTCGAGGTGGACAAGGCCCTCGCGGACCCGGCGTACCTGGACGGCCGCCGGGCCCTGCTCGACAAGTACGGCCTGAAGTGCTGGGCGGTCTCCAACCACCTGGTGGGCCAGGCGGTCTGCGACCACCCCATCGACGAACGCCACCAGGGCATCCTGCCCGCCCGGATCTGGGGCGACGGCGAGCCGGAGGGGGTGCGCCGCCGGGCCGCCGCCGAGATGGCGGACACCGCGCGGGCCGCGGCCGCCTTCGGTGTGGACACCGTCATCGGCTTCACCGGCTCGTCCATCTGGCACCTGGTCGCGATGTTCCCGCCGGTCCCGCCGCACATGATCGAGCGCGGCTACGAGGACTTCGCGGAGCGCTGGAACCCGGTCCTGGACGTCTTCGACGCGGAGGGCGTCCGCTTCGCCCACGAGGTGCACCCCAGCGAGATCGCGTACGACTACTGGACCACGCACCGCGCGCTCGAAGCGGTGGACCACCGCCCCGCCTTCGGCCTGAACTTCGACCCGAGCCACTTCGTCTGGCAGGACCTGGACCCGGTGGGCTTCCTGTACGACTTCCGGGACCGGATCTACCACGTGGACTGCAAGGAGGCCCGCAAACGCCTCGACGGCCGCAACGGCCGCCTCGGCTCCCATCTGCCCTGGGGCGACCCCCGCCGGGGCTGGGACTTCGTCTCCGCCGGCCACGGGGACGTGCCCTGGGAGGACGTGTTCCGCATGCTGCGGTCCATCGGTTACGAGGGCCCCGTGTCGGTGGAGTGGGAGGACGCCGGCATGGACCGGCTGGCGGGGGCACCGGAGGCGCTGGCGTCCCTGAAGCGGTACGACTTCGACCCGCCGAGCGCCTCCTTCGACGCGGCGTTCGGCGGCAAGGACTGAGCGACCGCCCGGCACCGGGGCCCGCTCAGCCGATGCCCTGCCGGTCGGGCAGCAGCGAGAACTCCCGCTCGGCGGGGCCCGGCACCGCGTGCTCCACCGCCTGTACGACGAGCGCGCGGTGCCGGACGAGCGGCTCCCGCCGGTCCGGCCCGGCCAGCGGCATCAGGTCGTCGATCCCGGCGAGGAGCCGCCGCGTCACCTGCGGGGCGGGCGCCGAGCACCGGCGTACCTCCTCGAAGGCGAGGTCCACCAGGTCCTCCCACGACGGAACCTCCTGCACCAGCCGGACCGCGCCCTTGCGGTCCCGGTGGTGCACGGTGCCGAGCGGCAACCGCACCGCGGCCGCCAGGAACTGCACGATCCGGTCCAGGCACTGCACGGCCGTCGTCGGGTCGTTCGTCGCGGCGGACAGCGCCCGCAACGCGATGTCCGACAACTGGCGCAGCCCGAACGCCAGGTCCTGGTGCAGGGTGCGCTCCACGCCCACCGACACCGTGTAACGCAGCGCGTGCCGGGACGGAGCCGCCCCGCCGTGCACGGCGAGCACCGGCGTCCCGGGCACCACGAAGTCCCCGAGCCGGGGGACCAGGCGGAGCACCACACCCTGGCGCCGGGCGGCCCGGACCAGCCGCGCCACATTGACATCGCGGAGGACCCCCGCCCGTCCCTCGTACAGGATCTGCCCGGTCTCCTCGGGCAGCGGCCCCTCGCCGGGGCGGCCGGCGGGCATCCGGGCCAGCACCCGGAAGGTGTCCCGGGTGATGTGGTCGAGGACGGGCCCGATCTGCATCAGGCGCAGCGTGGAGCTCACGTACGCGATGAACAGCAGCAGGCTCAGTCCGACGAGCAGGGCGGTCAGCACGCTCTGCACGAACGGCAGCGAGG
This sequence comes from Streptomyces sp. NPDC041814, assembly GCF_055590565.1. Lineage (NCBI taxonomy): Bacteria > Bacillati > Actinomycetota > Actinomycetes > Kitasatosporales > Streptomycetaceae > Streptomyces > Streptomyces sp. NPDC041814. The sequence continues at coordinate 122,196 of NZ_JBVJAM010000013.1, forward strand.
TGACCCGGCGCGGGTCGGTCTCGCTCTCGTACGAGCTGAGGACCAGCAGCGAGAACACGAACGTCGCCAGGAACACCGACAGGGTCAGCTTGCTGATCCGGCTCCGGACGAAGATCCGCACCACCCGGGGTGTGAGCTGGCCGCTCGCCATCTGCACCGCGACCAGCGAGATGCTGAAGACCACACCGATGAAGGTCATCATCGCCGAGCTGACCGTGACCACGATCTGCTTGGTGTCCTCGGCGACCTTCACCAGATCCTGGATGTCCTCGTACGCCTGCTCCTCGCGCAGGTACGAGACGAGCCGCTCGTCCAGCGCCGAGGCGGCGAACCACAGCACGCAGGCGACGACGAGCGTCATGGCCGGGGCGAACCAGAAGGTCTCGCGCAGATGCTCGCGCAGCGGCGACAGCGCGCGGGGAGGACGGGAGCCGCGATCACTCATGGTGGCGAACGTAACCCGCCCCGCCCGGCCGCCGGTGGACCCCGCCGCCGACCCTCCGGCAGCACGTTCCGTACCTGCCTGGGAACCGTCCGTACATGAGTGCCGGGAAGCATCCACGAAATGGCTCCCCGTCGCGCCCGCACCGCACTGACCAGCGCAATGTCCACTGCCCGGCCACCGGATATGCAGGTGAGAGGCACCCCGAACCCCTGGTATTGTTTTCTTTGTCGCCGCGGGAAACCGGGGCGGATCACCTGGTCCGGGTGGCGGAATGGCAGACGCGCTAGCTTGAGGTGCTAGTGCCCTTTATCGGGCGTGGGGGTTCAAGTCCCCCCTCGGACACTCATCCAGTTCCCACGGTTCATCACGAACCGTGGGAATTTCTGGTTTCCGGGACGGCCCCCGTGCCGCCCCCGGAGGAGCCGATCACCCCTTGGAGGAGCCCCGGTGGCTGTGCAGCGGATCACCACCCGCAATGCCCGCTTTCAGCAGTTCCAGACGCTGCTCACCAACCGGACCAAGCGCGGCCGCGCCCGCGAGTTCATCGTCCAGGGCGTCCGGCCGATCACCATGGCCGTCGAGCACGGCTGGACGATCCGCTCCCTCCTGTACGACGCGAGCCGGCCGCTCTCCCGCTGGGCGGAGGAACTGGTGCGCGGGATCACCACGGAACGCATCGCCATGGCCCCCGACCTGCTCGCCGAGCTGAGCGAGAAGGCGGAGGGCGCCCCCGAGGTCCTGGCCGTGGTCGGGATGGAGCCGGACGACCTGAGCCGCCTCCGCGTCGACGAGGACTTCCTCGGCCTCGTCTTCGACCGCCCGACGCAGCCCGGCAACATCGGCAGCATCATCCGCTCCGCCGACGCCTTCGGCGCCCGCGGCCTCATCGTGACCGGGCACGCTGCCGACCCGTACGACCCGAAGGCGGTCCGCGCGACGACCGGCTCCTTCTTCGCCCTCCCCGTCGTCCGCACCCCCTCCCACCACGAGGTCGGCGCCTGGCTGGACGCGGAGCGCGACCGGGGGCGCCCCGTGGTCGTCGTCGGCACCGACGAGGACGGCGAGTGCGACGCCTCGGAGTTCGACCTCACCCAGCCCGTCCTGCTGCTCATCGGCAACGAGACGGCGGGCCTCAGCACCGCCTGGCGCGACCGCTGCGACCACGTCATCAGCATCCCGATGACGGGCTCGGCGAGCTCCCTCAACGCGTCGAACGCGGCGTCGATCGTGCTGTACGAGGCACGGCGGCAGCGGCTGGCGAAGCGCGGGGGCCGGTAGCGCCCGCCTACTTCCGCTTCGCGTACACGATCAGGTTGTCCACCGGGTGCCCGGCCGTGTCGAAGGCGCCGTCGCAGGTGATGAGGCGCAGGGCGCGCTCCGTGGTGCGGCCGTAGACGCGGGCCGTCGGGAAGGCGTTCTTGCTCACCGTCTCCAGGGCGGTGACCTCGAAGCGGGCGTCCTTGCCCCGGGCGTTCCGGACCACGATCTCCGCGCCCTTGGCGATCTTCTTCAGGTCGTGGAAGACGGCCCGGCCGAAGCGGGTGTCGTTGTGGCCGATCAGCACCGCCGCGCCGGGCTCGCCGGGCACCGCGCTGCCCGTGTACCAGCCGGTCGTCATCCCCTTGTCGGCCGGCGGCACCTCGACCGTGCGGTCCGGATTGAGGCCGAGGCGCATGATGTCGCTGTCCACGCCCAGGGACGGGATGGAGACGTGGGCGGGCGGCTCGGCGGTGGCAGTGGTGCTGGGGGCGGGTGCCTCGGGGGCCGCCGCCGACGCGGGGGCCTTCGAGGGCTGCGGGGCGGGGTCGCCGGAGCAGCCGGTCAGGGCGGCGAGCGCGGCGAGGGTCAGGGCCGCGGCGAGCGGACGGGTGGTGCGGGGCATGGGACAGGGCTCCAGGGGTCGTACGTACGGCAGTGGCGCCGCCCGGTTCGTAAGGGCGGCGCCACTGCGGCTCATCGGGTGCGGGACGGGTCAGCCGTCGCGGCGGGCGGTGCGGCGGCGCACGACGAACGTTCCGGCGCCGCCGAGCAGCAGCGCGGCGGCCGCCGAGCCCGCGAGGACGGTTGTGCCGCTGCCCGCACCGGCGGGCTGCTCACCGGCGGCGACGCCGCCGCGCGGCGCCTCGGACGGGACCGCCGAGGGCGCCTCCGTCGGCTCGGCCGAGGGCACGGTGGAGGGTTCGGCGGACGGCGCCTCGGTCGGCTCGGCGGACTGCGCCGTCGACGGCTCGGTCGCCGCGGCCGACGGCTCGGCCGAGGAGTCGGCGAAGGCCGCGGTGGCCGGTACGCAGACCGCACCGGCCGCGACGGCGGCGAGGAGGGCGGTACGCAGGGTGGTGCGCAGGGGCATGGGCAGGGCTCCGATCCGGATGGGCCTCAGGGGCGGCCGCGGTGCGGATGCGCACCGCGGCGCGAGGCATGCGGACAGGCTCGCGCCAAGTTGTGAGGAAGCTGTCAGATCGTTGTGTTCATCGCATCAGGGTCGTCCGGAGCACCAGGGGCCGCTTCGCCCGCCGGGAGGCGGAGCGTGAACACCGCCCCCTCGCCCGGAGTGCTCACCGCCGTCGCCGTACCGCCGTGCGCCTCCGCCAGCTTCCGCACGATCGCCAGCCCGAGCCCGCTGCCGCCCGTCCGCCGGGACCGGGACTTCTCGCCGCGCCAGAAGCGGTCGAAGACCCGGGCCAGGTCGTCGGCCGGGATGCCGCTGCCCGTGTCGGCGACGTCCACCAGCACCGCGTCCCCGTCCGCGGAGCCGTACGCCCGCAGCGTCACCGTCCCGCCCGCCGGGGTGTGACGCACCGCGTTCGACACCAGGTTCCCCACCGCCTGGCGCAGCCGGACCGGGTCGGCCGTCAGCGGCGGCAGCGGGCGGTCCGGCGGCCGGACGCCCAGCGCGACGTCCGCCGCGTCCGCCCGGGCCTGGTGCGCGGCGGCGACCTGCCCCAACAGCTCGGCCACGTCCACCGGTTCGGGGTGCAGCCGCAGCGCGCCCGCGTCCGCCTGCGCCAGGTCCTGGAGGTCGTCGATGATGTGCTGGAGCTGGACCGCCTCCGTGTGCAGGAAGGCGATGAAGTCCGGGTCCGGGTCGGCCACCCCGTCCTGCGCCGCCTCCAGCCAGCCCCGGATGTTGCTGAGCGGGGTGCGCAGTTCGTGGGCCACGTCGCTGACCATGGCCTTGCGCTGCGCCTCCAGGCGGGCGCGGTGGGCGGACATGTCGTTGAACGTGGCGGCGAGGCGCCCGATCTCGTTGTCCGCGGCCACCACCACCGGCGCGCCGTCCTCCCCGTCACGCATCCGCTGGGCGGCCCCCGTCAGCGCCCGCAGCGGGCGTACGAGGCGGGCGCCGACGAGCACCGACGTGCCCACGGTCAGGGCCAGCACCAGGGCCGCCGCGCCCGCGATCCGCGCGGTGTTCGCCGGGGAGAGGTCGAAGCCGGGCACGGTCGCGCCACCCGGGTCGCCGATGAAGAGCAGGGCGGGCGAGGCCACGTACGAACTCAGCTGCTCCCGGCGGGCCGTGCCCACGCAGGAGGCGACGGCCCGGTCGTTCTCGCTGGTGGCCGCCGCCTGCTGGTCGCCCGGGCCCGGCACCGCGCTGGGCTCTTCACGAGGCTGCGTGCGGGGCATCTCGGTCGGGACCGCGCTCGGCTCGGCGGTCGGCGGCATCGTGGCCATCGGCGCCGCGGGCACCGGCACCGCCTCCGCCGGAACGGGTTCGGCGGCCTGACCCCACGACAGGCCCAGGCTGAGGTGGACTCCGTCGCGGCCCTGGCGCTCCAGACAGGCGTCGGCCAGTTGGTTGAGCGCCTTCAGCGCCTTCCGCTCCGTGGCCGTGGGGGTGTCCAGCGCGTCCACGGCGCAGCCGGTGCCCCGGATGCGTTCCGGCTCGTTGCCGCCCACCACCTGGATCAGCGGGCGCCCGCTCGCCCCGGCCACCACATCGGCGGCGATCCCGAAGTCGCCCAGGCAGGCCACACCTCGGTCCGCGGTCCTCCGCAGCCGGGTCCGCTCCGCAGCGGGCAGCCGGAACGGCCCCACCGCGCGCGGGTCGACGCGGTCCGTGGTGGTGCCGCCCGTCGCCCCGGCCCCCGTCGACAGCGCGGTGTCCACGGACAGCGGATCGACCACCGCCGACGCCTGGGCCGGGAGCGCCGCCGCGCCCGGGGCCGCCGAGTCGGCCAGCGGGGCGCGGCCCTGGGTGGTCAGCGCGATCCGCCGCCCGGACTGCTCCGCGAGCTCGCGCACCGTGGCCCCGACACCGTCCCAGGTCGGATGAGCCGCCGCGTAACCGAGCAGCCGGTGGTAGATCCGGGCATCGGCGGCCAGATTCTGCCCCTGCTCCTGCCGGATCGCCCCCGAGGTCGTCTGCACGGCGAGCCAGGCGGTCGCCGCCACCGAACAGGCCGCGACCAGCGCGGAGACCGCGAGGAGCCGGGCGAACAGGCTCTTGCGCAGGGGTACGGTCCGCCGCGCACCGGCACCGGGGGAGCGGCGCACGCTACGAAGTCGCCGCACGGGCCGCCGCCTTCGCCGGATCCGTCAGCTTGTAGCCGACCCCGAAGACGGTGAGCAGCCGGACGGGCCGGCGCGGGGCCGGTTCGATCTTCTTGCGCAGGTTCATCACATGCACGTCGACGGTCCGGTCGCTGATGTAGCGGTCGAAGCCGTGCAGTTCGCCGAGGAGCTGCTGCCGGGAGAACACCCGGTCCGGCTCGGCGGCGAGCGCGGCCAGGATGCGGAACTCACCCGGGGTGCACTCCACGGGCCGCCCCTCCACCGTCACCACGTGCCGGACCGGATCGACCACCAGCGCCCCCACCCGCAGCACCCCGGCGTCCTCCGGCCCGCCGCCCGCGCCCCGACGGCTGCGGCGCAGCAGCGTGCGCACCCGGGCCATCAGCTCACGCGGGCTGTACGGCTTGGTCATGTAGTCGTCGGCGCCCAGATCGAGTCCGAGCAGCAGATCGTCCTCCGTGGTGCGGGCCGTGAGCATCAGCACCGGCAGCTCCCGGTGCTCCGCGCGCAGCACGCGTACGACGTCGAGGCCGTCGGCGCGGGGCATCATCACGTCGAGGACCAGCAGATCGGGCTCCCGGTGCCGGACCGCGTCGAGCGCCGCGAGGCCGTCGGGCGCGACGGTCACCCGGTGGCCCTCGCGTTCGAGATAGCGGCGGAGGAGTTCGGCCTGGTTCTCGTCGTCTTCGGCAACGATCACATGTGCGCACACGCGATCGATCGTAGACAGGCCCTATGCCGTGCCCGCGTCCCGGTGCGCCTCCATCAGCTCGTCGTGCGCGGCGACGATGTCCCAGGCGAGGACGGTGACCATCTCCTCCCGGGTCGGGGTGGAGTCGGTGTGCGCGGAGTACAGCCGCAGATCGCGCTGCGCCGACGCCTTCGCGCACAGCTCGCGGGCGAACCGGGCGTTGCCCACCAGGTCGGCCTTTCCGCCGTCCACGATCGCCGTGCACAGCGAGTTCAGGACGTCGAGCGCGCCCGCGTCCGGCTCGTCGCCCTGCGAGGCCAGCACCGACCGGGCGATCAGGACCAGTTCCTCCGCGGAGTACGAGGGGAAGTCGACCCGGGTGTTGAACCGGGAGACCAGTCCGGGGTTGGTGGCGAGCAGCCCCGACATCTCGTCCCGGTATCCGGCGAGCACCACGACGAGCCGGTCCCGGTCGTCCTCGGCCCGCTTCAGCAGCACCTGAAGCGCCTCCTTGCCGAAGGCGTCGCCGCCGCTCGTCCCGGTGTTGTACAGCGCGTACGCCTCGTCGATGAACAGCACCCCGTTCAGCGCCGAGTCGATGACCTCGTTCGTCTTGAGGGCCGTCGACCCCAGGTGCTGCCCGACCAGGTCGGCGCGCTGGGCCTCCACCACATGCCCCGAACTCAGCAGCCCGAGCCCGGCGAAGACCTGGCCGATGATGCGGGCCACGGTCGTCTTGCCGGTGCCGGGCGGCCCCGCGAAGACGAAGTGCCGGGGCCGGGCCCCGCCGGGCAGGCCCTGCTCCTCGCGCAGCGCGGACATCCGCAACTGTGCGAGCAGCGTCAGCACCTGGCGCTTCACCGGCTGCAACCCGATCATGGCGTCGAGCGCGCTCTGTGCCTCGGCGAGCACCCGGGCCCGCTCGTCGGCGGACAGCCCGCCGTCGCCCGCGCCGTCGCCACCGGACCCGGCCCGGGACGGGCCCCCGCCCGCTGTCGCCGCGACCGGGGCGGCAGGCGCCGGGGCGGGCCTGCTCACCGGGCGTGCCTGGGCGCGTGCTTCCACGTCGAGCAGGTCGGGTGCGCACCGGAACGCGTACTGGTACCGCTTCAGCGCCTCCTCCTCGCGGCCCAGCGCCTCCAGCGACCGCCCCATGAAGTACTTCACCTCGGCGTCGAACCTGCTGCCCGCCTCCAGCCTCCCCGGCAGCGCGGACAGCACATTCAGCGACTCGTGGCAGACCCCCTGCGCGAACAGCGCCCCGCCCACGTACAACTGCGCCTCGTCGCGCAGGAAGGCGTCACCGATCCCCGGCGCGAACTTCAGGACGAGCGGCCAGTCCTCCTTCAGGAACGCGTACCGGGTGCAGACGAACCGGGTCTCGTCGCAGTCCAGCAGCGCCGTGGAGAGCCCCTTCCACGCCTCTTCGAGCCGCCGGTCGTCCAGGAACGCCGACATGGCCGCCAGCCACAGATCGCGGGCGTTCTCCAGCCGGAACGTGACGTAGTGGCCGATCTGGAAGGTGGACCGGAACGGCGCCTGGTACTTCGACCGCAGGGCCCCGAACTGCGCCGAACCGCGCAGCATGCCGTCCAGCGCCGCCTTCTGGTCCGTGCCGGTCACATGCAGCCCCAGCCAGGCGTCGGCGGCACTCGGGTCGTGGTGCGTGGCGAGCGCGAACTGCGCGGCGGCCCCCGCGTTGTCGCCCTGCCGCATGAGGGCCACCCCCTGGTTCCACGCCTGCTCGGCCTTCCTGGCCGACCCCCGGCTCGCGGCACCCTGCACGTGACTCTCCCCTCGCCGGGCACGCCGTCCGCGCCCGTGGCCCCCCGGCCCCTGTCGCCGCATCCGCAACGGTCGTCAGGATAGCCAACGCCGGGCGAGCGGCGTCCCGGACGCCGAGCGCCTCGGATACGATTTCGCTCCCGTCTCCGCTCCCCACCGTCACCGCCGGGAAGCCCGCCTGATGTCCGACCTTCCCAGCAGCCGGAACCCGGACCGGCTCCGCAAGGGGGTACGCGCCGCGCTCACCACCCTCGGCACCGGGTTCCTGCGCCACCCCGCCAACACCGCCCTGCGCGCGAACGCGGACGCCGCCGCCCTGCACAACGCCCTGCTGCGCCTCGTCTTCCGGCTGCTCTTCCTCTTCGTCACCGAGGACCGCGACGCCCTGCTGTCCCCGGACGCGACCGCCCGCGCCAGGGCGCGGTACGCGGAGCGCTTCTCGACGGCCCGCCTCCGCGCCAGCGCGCGCGGCTCCGCCGAGGACAGCGAGCTCTACGCGGCGCTGCGCACCGTACTCGACGCCCTCGGCAGCGCGGACGGGGACCCGAGCCTCGGCCTGCCCGGCCTCCGCGGCATCTTCGCCCCCACGGAGGCCGATGCCCCGCTGCACGGGCTCGCCCTCGCCGACGAGGACCTGCTGAGCGCGGTGCGCCGGCTGACCGAGGCCCCGGACCCGGGCACCCGGCGGGCCCGTCCGGTCGACTTCGGGCACCTCGAAGCGGAGGAACTGGGCTCGGTCCACGAGTCGCTGCTCCAGCTCGTCCCCCGGATCGACGCGGCGGACCGGGCCTTCACGCTGGTCGGGCTCCCCGGCAACGCCCGTAAGACTTCGGGCTCCTACTACACCCCGGCCGCCCTCGTGGAGTGCCTGCTGGACGCCGCCCTCGATCCGGTCATCGACGCCGCCGTCGCACGCGCCGGGGCGTCGGGAGCCGCCGACCCGGGCGAGGCCGCCGCCCGGGAACTGCTCGCCCTCACCGTCTGCGACCCGGCCTGCGGCTCCGGCCACTTCCTGGTGGCGGCGGCCCGCCGCATCGCCCGGCGCCTCGCGGACGTGCGCGGGGCGCAGCCGTACCGCGACGCCCTCCGCGAGGTCGTCGCCCACTGCGTGCACGGCGTGGACCTCGACCCGATGGCCGTCGAACTGGCCAGGATGGCGTTGTGGCTGGAGGCCCCGGAGCCCGGGCGGCCGCTCACGTTCCTCGACGCCCGCGTCAAGCACGGCAACGCCCTGATCGGTGCGGCGCCGGAGCTGTTGCGGCGCGGTGTCCCGGACGCGGCGTTCACCCCGACGACGGGCGACGACCGCGCGCACGCCAGGGCCCTGAAGAAGCGGAACCGGGCCGAGCGGGGGGCCTCCGGCGGCCGGGGCGTCGCACCCGGGCGGGCGGCCGCCGACGCCTGGTGCGCCGCTTTTTTGTGGCGCAGGGCGGCGGACGCCCCGCCCGCGGTGACCGACGCGGTCCTCCGCGACCTGGCGGGCGCGCCGCGGTCCACCCACGAGGAGATCGCGCGGCTGCGGGACCACTACCGGTTCTTCCACTGGCACCTGGAGTTCCCGGACGTCTTCGGCCCGGACGGCACCGGCGGCTTCGACTGCGTCCTCGGCAACCCGCCCTGGGAGCGCATCAAACTCCAGGAGCAGGAGTTCTTCGCCCAGCACGACGCGGAGATCGCCGCCGCCCGGACGGCCGCCGCCCGCAAACGCCTGATCGCGGCCCTGAAGGAGGCCCCGGAGCGGGCCGCCCTGCACACGGCGTTCGAGGCGGCCAAGCGCACGGCGGAGGGGACGAGCCACTTCCTGCGCGACGGCGGACGGTATCCGCTCACCGGGCGCGGCGACATCAACACGTACGCCGTGTTCGCCGAGATGGGCCGTGAGCTGACCGGCCCGCGCGGCCGGATGGGCATGATCGTTCCGACGGGCATCGCCACGGACGCGACGACGCGCTTCTACTTCAAGGACCTGGTCGACGGGGGAGCGCTCGCCGCCCTGTACGACTTCGAGAACGCCGCGCCCGTCTTCCCCGACGTCCACCGCTCGTTCAAGTTCAGCATCCTGGCCCTGGCCGGCCGCGCGATCCGCGAACCGGCCGCGCGGTTCGCCTTCTTCCTCCGCGACCCGGCAGAACTCCGTGACGAGGGGCGGGTGTTCGCACTCACCCCCGAGGAGATCGCGCTCCTCAACCCCAACACCGGCACCTGCCCGGTCTTCCGGAGCCGCCGCGACGCCGAGATCACCCTCGGCATCTACGCACGGCTCCCCGTCCTGATCAGGGAGGGTGACCCGAAGGGCAACCCGTGGGGCGTCGCCTTCGGCACGATGTTCCACATGGCCAACGACTCGCACCGCTTCCGCACCCGCGAGGAGCTGACGGCCACCGGCTGGCAGGCGGCCGGAAACCACTTCGTCAACGGCGACCGCGTCATGCTCCCGCTGTACGAGGCCAAGATGGTCGACGCCTACAACCACCGCGCGGCCGACGTGGTCAAGAGCGCCACCGCCGTCAAGCGCCAGAACCAGCCCGCCTATCTGACGGCCGACGCCTGGGCCTCCGCGTCCCGCCTGGCCGTCCCGGGCAGCTGGGTGGACCGCGCCGACACACCACCGCACACCCCGCCCGGCCGCCTCGCCTTCCTCCGCGTCAGCAGCCCCACCAACCGGCGCACCATGATCTCCGCGATCCTGCCCCCGGCGGCGATCGGCGACTCCGTCTTCCTGCTGCACACCAGGAGCGCACGTGACAGCGCGGCCCTGGTGGCCCACTTCAACTCCTTCGTCTACGACTACGTCACCCGCCAGAAGGCCGCGGGGCTCAACCTCAACTTCTTCTACGTCCGCCAGATCCCCGTTCTGCCACCGGAGACCGTCCACCTCCACGCGGAGTTCCTGACCCCGCGCGTCCTCGAACTCACCTGCACCGCACACGACATGGCCCACTTCGCAGCCGACCTGGGCGATACGGGCGGCCCGTTCCGCTGGGACGAGGCCCGCCGCCGCCAGATGAGGGCGGAGCTCGACGCGTTCTTCTTCCACCTGTACGGGGTCGGCCGCGCCGACACCGCGTACATCCTGGACACCTTCCCCATCGTCCGGCGCAAGGACGAGGCACGGTACGGCAGTTACCGGACCAAGGACCTCGTCCTGGCCGCGTACGACCACATGGCGGCCTCCGGGATCACCACGGGCGGCACGTACACCTCGCCGCTCAGCCCGCCGCCGGGTGACGGTCCACGGCACCGGTGCCGCGCGTGACCTCCGCGAGCACGTCGTAGTAGGCCCGGGGCCGTTGTTCGAAGTCCGTCCAGGCGGACAGCGCGTCCAGTTCCCCGTCCGGCGCCCGCAGCAGGTCCACCGAGGTCTGCCCGAAGCGGGCGGTCAGGCCGTCGCGCTCCGCCGCCGCCAGCTCCTGCCGGAGCCCGGCCACGGCGGACCGGGCCCGGCGGCGTTCCCCGGGGGCCGCCCGCAGCATGGTCGCGCGGCCGGACGCGGGGCCGGCGTCCGCCAGCAGTGGTTCGAGGCGGGCGGCCAACGCCTCGGCCGCCTCCGCCGCGTCCCGCCCCTCCGGCCCGGCCGCCACCAGTACGTGCAGCGCGGTGACCAGGGCGGTCGTCCGGGGGCCGGACCGGTCGGCGGAGAGGCGGACCACGATGTCCGCGCCGACCGTGTCGGCGGTCCGCGTGGCGGCGGCGACCGCCTGCTCCGCCGTAAGCCGTCCCACGCCGGGCAGTCCGCCCAGCTCCCACACGCCCGCGTCGAGCACATCGCGCACGGTGCGCACGCCCGCCTTCTCCCACTCCTTCGTCCGGAACCGGCGCCGCTCGTCGTCCCGCAGCCGGGTCACGGGCACCCGGCCCAGCTCCTCGCGCACCCGCTCCTCCCGCAGTGACGCCCACGCCTCGCGCACCGCCTCGACGGCCCGGGTGCGGTCCTCCTCCACCGCGGCCGCCGCTCCGGCCAGCCGCCAGGCGCGGTCCACCAAGCCCGGGCGGACACCGCCCAGCCGGGCCGCCGCGCGGACGTTCCCGCCGACGAGGCCCACCGTCAGCAGGGGCAGCCCGAACATGATCAGCCTGTCGGAGAGCGCGATGCGTGCGTCGTAGACCTCGTCGTCCTGGCCCAGCGCGTACAGCTCGCCCTTGTCCGGGCCTTCCGCGACCACGAAGCCGGAGGTCCAGCCGTGCCCGGTCTCCGGGTCGTACGAGGGAGCCTTCAGCATCGGATCACGGTCGGGGTCGCACTGGTACGCGCCCTCACGCACGCGGTGCTCGTAGGGGTCCGTCCACCGCACCGTGCACGTCCCGTCCCGCTTCTCGCTCAGCACGGTCAGGTCGAGCTGACGGAGTTCCGGCATCCCCGGCGCGGCCGCGTACGCGAGTGCCGAGCCGGTGACGAGCAGGAGGCCGAGGGCCAGGATCCAGCGGAAGAAGGGTCTGTGTCCCACCTGGCGTCCCTCGCGTCCTGTCGGCGGTGCCTGCTGCGACCACAGCTTCCGGGAAGCGGGTGCGGGCCCGCCAGGCGTGGAGTCGGCAAAGCCGCGGACGCGTTCCTGCCCGGTCCGGGCAGTCTGCCGGGTGGTCCGGGGAATGGATACGGCCCCGGTGGGTAGGTTCGCCGACTGTTCCGCCCGGCGTCACTCCGTGCACACTGCAAGGGCCTTACGCGGAGGCCGCCGGGTCTGGAACACTCCAGTCGCTTTCCACCCCACATCCCCCCACCGCGAAGGCTTCCACCCATGGCAGAAATCGACCGCCGCCGGCTCCTGAAGCTCGCCGGGGGCTCCGTCGCCCTCACCGCCCTGTCGAGCAGCATCGCCCGCGCCGCGTCCCTTCCGGCACGGGGGCGCACGGGGACCATCGAGGACGTCGAGCACATCGTCGTCCTGATGCAGGAGAACCGTTCCTTCGACCACTACTTCGGGACGATGAAGGGCGTCCGGGGCTACGGCGACCCGCGTCCCGTCACGCTGCCCAGCGGTAAACCGGTGTGGCACCAGGCGGACGCGGCCGGCCGGGAGGTGCTGCCGTTCCGGCCGCCCGCCGACGCCCTCGGGATGCAGTTCCTCCAGGACCTGAACCACGACTGGGCGGGCGGTCACCGGGCGTTCAACAAGGGGGCCTACGACCAGTGGGTGCCCGCCAAGACGGCGACCACGATGGCCCACCTCACCCGGGACGACATTCCCTTCCACTACGCGCTCGCCGACGCGTTCACCGTCTGCGACGCGTACCACTGCTCGTTCATCGGCTCGACCGACCCCAACCGCTACTACCTGTGGAGCGGTTACACCGGCAACGACGGCGCGGGCGGCGGGCCCGAGCTGGGGAACGACGAGCGGGGATACGGCTGGACGACCTACCCGGAGCGGCTGGAGGAGGCCGGGGTGTCGTGGAAGGTGTACCAGGACATCGGCGACGGGCTCGACGCCGCCGGGTCCTGGGGCTGGATCGGTGACGCCTACCGGGGCACCTACGGTGACAACTCGCTGCTGTACTTCGACAGTTACCGCGATGCCGAGCCCGGCGACGCCCTCTACGACAAGGCCCGCACCGGCAGCGACCTGAAGAACGGGGGCGGTCTGCTGGACGACCTGAAGGCCGACATCACGGCCGGGACGCTGCCCTCGGTGTCCTGGATCGTGGCGCCCGAGGCGTACAGCGAGCACCCCAACTGGCCGGCGAACTACGGCGCCTGGTACATAGCGCAGGTGCTGGACGCGCTCACCGCGGACCCGGAGGTCTGGGGGCGTACGGCCCTCTTCATCACGTACGACGAGAACGACGGGTTCTTCGACCACGTCGTGCCGCCGTACGTCCCGTCGGGGCCCGCGCAGGGGCTGTCCACCGTGGACACCGCCGCCGACTACTTCCCGGGCGACCTGCGCTACGCGGCGGGTCCGTACGGGCTCGGCCAGCGGGTGCCGATGACCGTGGTGTCGCCGTGGAGCACCGGCGGCTACGCCTGCTCGGAGGTCTTCGACCACACCTCCGTCATCCGGTTCATGGAGCGGCGCTTCGGGGTGCGCGAGCCGAACATCTCGCCCTGGCGGCGTGCCGTCTGCGGCGACCTCACCTCCGCCTTCGACTTCGGACGCACCGACCCCGCCGCGCCCGCGCTTCCGCCCACCGCCGCCTACGAGCCCCCGGACGGCGACCGGCACCCCGACTACGTCCCCGTCCCGCCCGCCACCGGAGCGGTCCCGAAGCAGGAGCGCGGCTCGCGCCCCACCCGCCCGCTGCCCTACGCGCCGCTGGTGGACGGCGCCGCCGACCCGGCCGCAGGCACCTTCCGGCTCACCTTCGGCGCGGGACCGGCGGCCGGTGCGCAGTTCCTCGTGACGTCCGGCAACCGCACGGACGGGCCCTGGACCTACACCACGCACGCGGGTGCCTCGGTCGGGGACACCTGGAACACCGCGTACTCCCGGGGCGTCACCGACCTCACCGTCCACGGCCCGAACGGCTTCCTGCGCTCGTTCCGCAACCCCGGCAAGGCCGCCGGGCCGGAAGTGACGGCTCGTCACCTTGCCGCTGACGGAAGCCTCGAACTCACGCTCACCCACACCGGCACCGGCTCCGTCCGGCTGACCCTGCGCAGCGCCGCCGCCTACGGGGGAGAGGTGCGGACGGTCACCGTACGTCCGGGGCAGACCGTCCGGCAGACGCTCGACCTGCGCCGGAGCAGGCGCTGGTACGACGTCACCGTCACGAGCGACGCGGACGACACCTTCCTCCGACGCTTCGCCGGGCACGTCGAGACGGGGGTGCCCGGGGTGAGCGATCCGGGTCTGCGAACCGGGTGAGACCCCACGCGGGCCGGTCGCGGTGACCGTCCACGGTTCGGGACTGATCGTGAATGACCGTCCTGAGGCACATAAAATCCTTATAGTGAACGAGAGTTGACCGCGTGATCTTGACGCGTGCCGTCGTTCGCCACAGGAGTCAGGATTCATGACGCGCCCTTCCCCGGCCGAGTCCGCGCCGGTGTCCCCGGACGCCCCTCCCGGTTGCCCCGCACACGCCGGTGCCGTGCCGCTCTGGGGACCCGGCTTCCAGGCCGAGCCCCAGAGCGTCTACCGCGCGATGCGCCGCGAGCACGGGCCGGTCGTCCCCGTCGAGCTGCTCGGCGGCTTCCCGGCCTGGCTGGTCATCGGCTACCGGGAGCTCCACCGGGTCACCAGCGACGGCGCGCTGTTCCCGCGCGACGTCGGCCTGTGGAACCAGTGGCCGAACGTCCCCGACGACTGGCCCCTGCTGCCGATGGTCGGGCGGCCCCTGCCGTCCATCTACTTCAGCGCGGGCAAGGAGCACCTGCGGCACGCCCGCATGGTCACCCCCGCCCTCGAAGGCGCCGACCCCTTCCGCATCCGGCAGCACTGCGAGCAGCTCGCCGACCGGCTCATCGACGCGGTGTGCGCCCGGGGCACCGCCGACCTCGTCGCCGAGTTCTGCGAACCGCTGCCCGTGCTCGTCCTCGCCCGGCTCGTCGGATTCCCCGACGAGGAGGGCGCCGCCATCGCGCGCGTGCTGAAGGACCTCGCGGACGGCGGTCCCGACGCACAGAGTGCCCATCAGCGGTTCGGTGAGCACATGGCGCGGCTGCTCGCCGCGAAGCGGGCCGAGCCGGGGGACGACGTGACCTCGCGGATGCTCGACCACCCCGAGTCGTTCACCGACGAGGAATACACGCTCGACCTGATGGCCATCACGGCCGCCGGGCACCTGCCGACCGCCGACTGGATCAGCAACTCCGTCCGGCTGATGCTCACCGAGGACGAGTTCGCCGACTCCATGGCCGGTGGCCGGCGCAGCATCGGCGAGGCCATGAACGAGGTCCTGTGGGAGGACACCCCCACCCAGATCCTGGCCGGCCGCTGGGCCGTCCGTGACACCCAGCTGGGCGGGCAGCGGATCCGTGCCGGGGACATGCTGCTCCTCGGGCTCGGCGCCGCCAACACCGATCCGCTGATCCGCCAGGGCCTCGCCGGCGGCACGGGGCCCGCCCAGGGCGGCAACGGCGCGCACCTCGCCTTCAGCCACGGCGAGTACCGGTGCCCTTTCCCCGCCCAGGAGATCGCCGAGATCATCGCCAGGACCGGCATCGAGGTGCTGCTCGACCGGCTGCCCGACCTCCGGCTCGACGTCCCCGTCGAGGACCTCGTGCGGCGGTCGTCCCCCTTCCTGCGCGGCAACACCACGCTCCCCGTCCGGTTCACCCCCGTACGCATGACAGGAGAATTCTCGTGACCTGCCCCCATGCCGCCCAGGCCGCGGCCCACCAGGGTGCCACCGTCGTCATCGACCCCATGGTCCGGGATCTCGACGGTGAGACCGAACGGCTGCGCGAGGCCGGTCCGCTGGCCCGGATCGAACTCCTCGGCGTGCCCGCGTGGACCCTCACCCGGCACGCGGACGCCCGGCGGCTCCTGGTCGACCCGCGCCTGGTCAAGGACATCGACGCCTGGGGGCTCTGGCAGAGCGGCGAGGTGACGCACGCCTGGCCGCTCATCGGCATGATCGACGCCGGACGGTCCATGTTCACCGTGGACGGCGCGGAGCACCGCAGGCTGCGCACCAAGACCTCCCAGGCACTCACGCCCCGCCGCCTGGAGGCGGTGCGCCCCGACATCGAGAAGTTCACCGCCGAACTGCTGGACGCGCTGGAGGAGGGCGGCCGGGACGGCGCCGTCGTGGACCTCAAGTCGGTGTTCGCCCAGCCGCTGCCCATGCGGGTCGTCGGCATGCTGATGGGGGTCGACCCGGCGGAGAACGCCATGCTGACCCGTCAGTACAAGAAGTTCTTCTCCATGCTCACCCCACAGGACGAGCGGCTCGCGCTCCTCGCCGACCTGGACGTCTTCTACGCCGGACTCGTGCGCGAGAAGACCGCGCACCCCACCGACGACCTGACCTCCGCGCTGATCCTGGCCGAGGAGGGCGGCGAGCCGCTGACCGAGGAGGAGGTCATCGGCAACCTCAAGGCCATGGTCGCCGCCGGGCACGAGACCACGATCGGGCTCATCCTCAACGCCGTGCGCGCCCTGCTCGCCCACCCCGACCAGCTCCGGATGGTCCTCGACGGCGAGGTCTCCTGGGACACCGTGATCGAGGAGACCCTGCGCTGGGACACCCCGACCACCCATCTGCTCATGCGGTTCGCCACCGAGGACATCCAGGTCGGCGACGCCGTCATCGCCAAGGGAGAGGGCGTGGTGATCTCGTACCGGGTGATCGGCCGCGACCCCGAGCAGCACGGCCCGGACGCCGACGCCTTCGACATCACGCGGCCCACCCCGATCCGGCACATGACCTTCGGGCACGGCCCGCACATCTGCCCGGGCGCCGCGCTCTCCCGGGTCGAGGCGGGCATCGCCCTCCCGGCGCTCTTCGCGCGCTTCCCGGACCTGCGCCTCGCGGTCCCCGACGCCGAGCTGCGCAACCTCCCGGTGATGACGCAGAACGACATGGAGTCCTTCCCGGTCCTGCTCGACCGCTGAGCCGGTGTGACCGGGCGGCGGGCGGCGGGCATATCGTTGCGGTAGCCGGACGCCGCCATCTGTGTCGAAGCGCTTCGACAGTGGTCTGGACATGCCGTCATGGCAGGGCTAGGCTCGCGCTGTCTCTCCACGTCACGGGTGGGGAGAGCGGAGTCGAAGCGCTTCGCCACATCTGACCGTGAGGGAGAGCGCATGGTCACCCTGGCCGAGGTCGCGCAGCACGCCGGAGTCTCAGCGAGCACGGTGAGCTACGTCCTCAGCGGGAAGCGCTCCATCTCCGTCGCCACCCGCGAGCGGGTCGAGCAGAGCATCCAGCAGCTCGGCTACCACCCCAACGCCGGGGCCCGGGCGCTGGCCAGCAGCCGGTCGAACATCATCGCGCTGATGGTGCCGTTGCGCACCGACATGTACGTGCCCGTGATGATGGAGATCGCCATCGCGGTCGCCACCACCGCCCGCACCCACGGCCACGACGTCCTGCTCCTCACCGGCGAGGAGGGGCCCGCGGCGGTGCGCCGGATCGCCGGCAGCTCGCTGGCCGACGCGATGATCCTGATGGACGTCGAACTCCACGACGAGCGCCTTCCGCTGCTGCGCGAGACCGACCGGGCCGCCGTCCTCATCGGCCTGCCCGCCGACACCACCGGACTGACCTGCGTGGACCTCGACTTCGAGGCGACCGGCGCGCTCTGCGTGGAACACCTCGCCGGTCTCGGCCACCGCGAGATCGCCGTCATCGGCGAGGCCGCCGCGGTCTACGAGCGGCACACCGGCTTCGCCGAGCGGACCGTCGACGGCGTACGCGCCAAGGCGCGGGAGACCGGCGTGCGCGTCCTGCACCGCCCCTGCGAGGGCGGATACGCGGCGATGGCCCAGACCCTGTCCCGGATATTCGACGAGCGCCCCGGCACCACGGGCTTCATCGTCCAGAACGAGGCGGCCGTGGAGCCGCTGCTCAACCTGCTGCGCCAGCAGGGCAGGGCCGTCCCCGAGGACGTGTCGGTGGTGGCGATCTGCCCCGAGCAGGTGGCCACCCAGGCATCGGTGCGGCTGACCTCCGTCGCCATACCTGCGCAGGAGATGGGCCGCCGCTCCGTCGAGCACGTCGTCGCCAAGCTGTCCGGCCGCGGCACCGACGAAGTCGAGCTGCTGGCACCGGAACTGACAGTGCGTGAGAGCACCGGGCCCGCTCCCCGGTGACCGTGTGAGCCGGCCCCGCGAGGGAGCCGGCTCACAGTGCGGTGCGGGTCAGCTCGCGGAGACGCCGAATCCGTTCGTACGGAAGTCGAGGCCGCCGGCCGACGAGGTGATCTCGTAGCCGAACTGCACGTCACCGATGGTCTCGTTGCCCCACCAGCCCTTGGTGTCCTTGATCCACTTCAGGATCGGCAGGATGTTGACCGTCCCCGAGGCGGAGTCCGAGGTCCGCAGGAACGAGAACACCTGGTTGGCACCGTTGTCGCCCTTGTAGACGGTCCAGGTGTGCCCGCCCAGCGTCACATTGCCCTGCGAGGTGCCCAACGGGCCCACCGCGCCGTTGTAGTTGACCCAGAGCATGACCTCGTAGTCGTAGTCGCTGTCCCAGATGTCGTACGAGGTGTTGTACGCGCCGGACGACGGGACGGTGACGTCGTAGGTGCTGGTGAGCGACGACAGCGAGCCGATCGGCTTGTTCACCACCTTCTTGGCGTTCGGGTACGACTTGATGCCGCCGGTGTTCGGGTGGTCCGCCCAGACACCCCAGTTGGACGAGGAGTTGGCCCAGATGGTCTGGGCGCCCGCGCCGGAGCCCCAGATGTTGTTGTAGAGGATGTAGTTGTCGGACGTGGTGTACGTGCCCCACTGGTCCGACGTGGACCAGACGGCCGCCTGGGCCGGGGCGGAGGCGAAGCCGACGAGGGCCGCCAGGGCCACCGCAGGGGTCAGGGCGAGCCTGGTGAGGGTGCGGGTGCGTCGTGCCATGGTTGTCCTTCCATGGTGGGTGGGGGGAGTGCTACCGCGGCCGGAGTTCCAGCCGTCGGTCCATGCCGGCCGTCAGCTCCAGGGGAGCCGATGGGGAGCCGGCGGAGGCTTCGGTGAGGGCGCGCGTCTCGCCCGTACGGACATCGACGCGGGCGTTCCGTTCCGGCCGCAGCACCGCCGTCGCGGTGCCGTCATCCGACCAGCGGAGGTCCACCGTCGCCCCGAACCGCGTACGCACACCGCGCAGTTCACCGGCCGGGCAGCCCGCGAGCGGTGCGGGCAGCAGGACCAGCCGGTCCGGGGTCGACTGGATCAGCGACTCGATCACGGCCGCGGGCAGCGCGTGCGCAGCGTCCGCGTTGTAGACATCGCGCCCCGGGTAGTGGGCGCTCATCAGCGAGTCGTGGAAGAAGTCGCCCGCCAGCACCGAGCGGACCGCGGCCGAGGCCCGGACCCCGTCGCGCAGCCGGGCCGCGATCAGCGCGTGGTGCAGATGGCCGTGGGCCGAGTCGTTCTCCGCGCCCCGCAGTTCCAGCGCCCGGTGCGCGGCGGCGGCCAGACCGGGCGTGTCGTACGGGTTGACCGCGTCCAGCGGCCACACCGGGTACAGGTGGCTGAGGTGGCGGTGGTCGTACGTCTCCGCCAGGCCCGGCCACGCCCACTCGGCGAGCGCGCCGTCCTCGTTGACCCGGTAGTCGGCGAGCCGGTCCGCCAGTGCCCGGCGGCGCTCGGCGACCAGGGCGTCGGGGGTGCGGTCGGCCGAGACGGTGAGCGCGTGGCGGGCCGCCGCGAGGTCCATCGTCGCGTCGACCGTGCCCCAGCTCGCGTTGGCCGGACGGTTCTCCGGCGAGTACGAGGGCACGACGGCCACCCGCCCGTCCGGGCCGGTCCGGGTGAGGAAGTCCTCGTAGAACAGGGCCGTTTCGTGCAGGGCGGCGGTCAGCCGGGGGTCCTCGGCCCCCGTCGTCTCCGCGTGCTCGATCAGCGGCTCCAGGAGCCAGTCCGCGCCGGCCGTCCACAGATGCAGCGGGTAGGCGCGCTGGTAGTGGCGGGTGTGCCCGGACTCGCCGTCCGTGTGCGACGGGGCCACGATGCCGCGCGCCCCGAAGATCGCCCGCGCGTTGTCCCGCCAGTCCGCGAGCTGCCCGTACACCAGCCCCGCATGGGCCTCGGACACCTCCGGCAGAGCCGCCGCCGCGGCCGAGGCGATCTGGAGATTCAGGTTGGCGTTCGTCGTGAAAGCCCCCGACCAGGCGGTGTCCCAGTCGCCCGTCCAGAGCCCTGTCAGCCGGGGCGGCAGCACCCCGGACGCGGACAGCAGGTGGTAGCGGCCCGCCGCGCACAGCCTCTCCAGCAGCGCCGGGCTGTCCGCCCGGCGGACCAGCTCCGAGCCGGGCAGGGCCCGCTCGGCCGGGTCCGCGTCCAGGGTGAGCGCCGCCCGCTCGAAGGCCGGCCGGTGCAGCGCCACATGCCGGGCCAGCAGCGCGGCGTACCCGTCACCCGGCAGGGCGGCGCACTCCGCCGCGAGGTCGAGGTACCCGGTGTGGCGGCGCACCCGGGTCAGCAGCAACAAGCTCCTCGCCCCCTCGACCCGGACGCCCTCGCCGGACACCGAGACCCGCCCGCCCTCCGTGCGGAGCACCGTCGCTCCGGTGTACGCGAGCTCGCTGTCCGGGTAGCCCGCGCGCAGCGACAGCCGGGCACCGTCCGGGGTGAGCACGGTGCTCCGGCCGACGGCCAGACGCGGCGGGGCGCCCGGCAGCGCGTGGTCGAGCGTCACGTCCACGGCGAGCCCCGGACCGGTGACGTGCTGGACGATCACGTCGTCCGCGCGCGAGACGAAGACCCGGCTGCGCCACGACTCGCAGGCCGCGGTGATCTCACCGGTGGCGAAGTCGACCGCCCGACGGTAGGCCGCGGCCGGGTCGGCGGCGTTCCCGGGCACCGGCCGGACGCGGGTCTGGAAGGCCGGGTGGAAGGGCTGCACCCACACCAGCGGACGGCCCGCGCCGAAGTGCTCGGCGGCCCGGGTGTCCCCGGCGAGCAGCGCGCTCTGGACCCGGCCCAGCCGTTCCGCCAGTTCCGGCGGCCGGACGTGCTGACTGCCGTTGGGCCGGACCAGGGTGTGGTGGTTGACGATCACGCGGTCGTCGGCCGGATCGCCGTACACCATGGCACCGTGGCGGCCGTTGCCGCCGAGGAAGGCGTCCTCCCAGCGGGCGGCGGGGCGCGGCTCCCAGGTGGAGTCGATGTCCATGCGCCCGGTCACGGCGCGGATCTCCGGAGCACCGCGACGCCGTAGCGGCCGAGCGCGATCCGGTCCGTCACCGCGCGCCCGGTGAGCAGGTCCTCGTACACACCGGGCACGGTGACGGTGACCATCTCGCGGCGGTGGTGCAGCAGGAACAGCAGCTCGCCCCGGCGCACCGCCTCCACCCCGTCGGGCAGCCCGGCGAGGACCGGCTCCACCCCGGCCTCCCGGACCACGCCGGCCAGGAGGGACCGCAGGGCCGGGGGTTCGGGGAGCGTCGACACGTACACCGCGCGGCCCCGGCGCAGTACGGCCGGCAGTCCGGCGAGCTCGCCCTCGCGGTAGGCGGCCAGCACCTCGGTGCCCTCGGCCGCCTCCAGCTCCTCGGACCAGAGGGTGCCCCGGAATCCGTCGCACTCCACGGTCTCGTCCGCGTCCAGCGGCCACCACTCGTGCAGCGTCTCGATCCCGAACAGCTCCCGCAGCCGTGCGTCCATCCCGCCCGGCCGGACGCGGTCGTCCGCGTCCGCGATGCCGCTGAAGAAGCCGCACACCAGGCGCCCGCCGCCCTGGACGTACGCGACGAGGTTGTCGACCGCCGCGTCGTCCAGGAGGTAGAGGTGCGGGACGACGACCGCCTTGAAGCGGCCGAGGTCGGCGTCGGGGCGGGCGAAGTCCGTGGGTGTGCCGTTCTCCCACAGCGCCCGGTGCCAGCGCCGGATCACCTCCGCGTAGTCGAGCAGCGCGGACGGGCCGCCCTCCTGGGCGCCCGCCCACCAGGCGTCCCAGTCGTGCAGGACGGCCACCTCGGCGGCCACGCCCGTACCGGACACGGCGGATCCGATCGCTGCCAGCTCGCCGCCCAGCTGCCGGGTCTCGCGGAAGGCGCGGCCCTGCTCGCCCGCGTGGCCGAGCATCCCCGAGTGGAACTTCTCCGAGCCCTGCCGGGACTGCCGCCACTGGAAGTAGCAGATCGCGTCGGCACCGCGCGCCACCGACTGGAGCGACCAGAGCCGGTTGAGGCCTTCCGGCTTCGGGTGGTTGACGCCCCGCCAGTTCACCGCACCCGCGGCCTGCTCCATCAGCATCCAGGGGCCGGACGCCTGCGAGCGCGTCATGTCGGCGAGCATCGCGTTGTACTGCCCGCCCCACGGGTCGCGCGGGTCCGGGTAGACGTCGACCGAGACGACGTCCTCCTCGGCCGCCCACGCCCAGGCGTCCTGCCCCGACCACAGCGGCATGAAGTTCGTCGTCACCGGGATGTGCGGGGTGTGCCGGGCGACGATGTCCCGCTCGGCCGTGAAGCACTCCATGAGCGCGTCGGACGTGAAGCGCTTGAAGTCCAGGACCTGGGTGGGGTTCCTCATGTACTGCGCCTTGCGCGGCGGCAGGATCTCCGTCCACGCGTCGTAGCGCTGGCTCCAGAAGGCCGTGCCCCACGCCTCGTTGAGCGCGTCGAGCGTCCCGTACCGTGCGCGCAGCCAGCGGCGGAAGTGGCCCGCCGTCTCGTCGCACCAGCAGTGCGTGCAGTACTCGTTGTTGATGTGCCACACGGTGAGCGCCGGGTGCTCCGCGTACCGCGCGGCCAGGTCCTCGGTGAGCGCGGCGGCGTAACGGCGGTAGACCGGCGAGCTGGGGCAGAACTGCTGCCGCGAGCCGTACCAGACGATGGAGCCGTCCTCCGCGCGCGGCAGCGTCTCCGGGTGCCGCGCCCCCATCCAGGGCGGCGGGGAGGCGGTCGGGGTGGCGAGGACGACGCCGATGCCATGGCTGTGCATCAGGTCCAACAGCCGGTCCAGCCAGTCGAACTCCCGGGCGCCGGGGCGGGGTTCGATCTTCGCCCAGGAGAAGACGCCGAGGGTGACGGAGTTGACCCCGGCCTCCTTCATCAGCCGGACGTCGTCCTCCCACACCTCCTCGGGCCACTGCTCGGGGTTGTAGTCGCCTCCGAAGAGGATGCGGCCGCGGGCCGCGTCGCGCAGGGACGGCATGGCGTCTCCGGTTTCCTACTGGGGTTCTGCGTACTGGATGCCGCGGCCGTTGGTGCCCAGGTAGACACGGCCGTGGACGCGGGGGTCGCCGGTGATCACTTCGCCGGTCCAGCCCCACTGGTGGGAGTCGTCGTTGATCCGTACCCATGACCGGCCCGCGTCGTCCGACCGCAGCACCGCGACACCGTCGTACGTGTCCGCGACCCTGCCCGTCTGGAAGACGGCCGGATAGCCCGCCCCCGGCCGTCTGCGGCCCCGTACCGGCGCGGCCCTGCCGAAGCCCAGCGCGTGGGACGCCTGGCAGCCGGGCACGGCGGCGAAGGTCCGCCCACCGTCCGTGGAGCGGAACAGGCCGTTGTCCTTCGCGGACAGCCACAGGTCGCCGCTGCGTCCGGGTGCCGCCACCATCCTGAACTGCGCGTCGCCCGAGGGAAGACCGGTCGCGCCCTCGGTGAAGGTCGCCCCGGCGTCCAGGGAGAGAAGGACGGTGCCCGTGTCGGTGTCGTACACGTAGAAGCGCCGGGGGTCGAGCGTGTCCGCGACCGGGGCGCCGCCCTTGGGGAAGGTCGCCACCTCCGCCCAGCTCGCACCGCCGTCGGAGGACCGGTGCGCGGGGTACTTGGTGCCGTCCCAGTGGACGAACGACCAGAGCAGCGTCGAGCCGTCCGCCGAGACCGCGACGGGTCCGGGAGCGGAGGTCGCGATCGCGGGCTGGGCGGCGAACGGCTGCCAGTTCCGCCCGCCGTCGCGGGAGAAGGCGCCGGCCGCGTCGGAGCCGGACGGCCAGCCGGTGCGCACCACGTACGAGGGCTCCAGCGCGGCGACCGCGAGGCCGGTGGCCGTGCCGAAGACCGGGTTCGCCGCCATGCCCCGGGACGGGGAAGCGGTCAGCGATTCGTGGTACATCACCCCGATGTCGCCGAGGCCGCTCAGGAGCCGGGCCCCCTTGCCGGGCGGCGCGACGAGGAAGCGTACCGAGGACTCCTCCAGGCCCCGGATCTCCGGTGCCCAGTGGACGAGGTCGCGCGTTCCGAAGACGGTCGCACCGGTCCCGAACACGATGTGGTGCGAGTCGAAGGGGTCGACGGCGACGGCCTGGATCCACCAGCCGAACTTGGGCTCCGCACCCCAGCGCAGGAACGGCGTCTCCGAGACGTCCAGGACGGCGGTGTCCTTCAGGGAGGTCCAGCTCCTGCCGCCGTCCGTGGACCGGAACACCGTGTCGACCCGGGCCCACCGGTTGTTGGTGGTGACGACGAGCGTGCCGGCCCGGCGCGCGTCGACCGCGACCCCGCCGTACCCGAAGCCGTCCCCGGCGGCGGCGTCGGGCCTGACCGGGGTCACCTCGCTCCAGGCACCCGTCACCGTGTCGAGCCGGTGGACCGAGCCGTCGGACTGCCCGTTGGGCCCCGGGGCGTCCGCGTAGGTCACGTACAGCGCCCGCCCCCGGGCGTCGTACGCCGCCCGCACCGGGACCCTCACCGCCGCGCTCCCGGACGGCTGTCCGGGGACCGCCTCCCAGCCGCCCCTGCCGTCCGTCCGGTAGAGCGCGCCGCCGTCGTCGCCCCAGCCCGCGTAGACCGTCCGGCCCGCGGCGACGAGGAACGTCACGCCCTGGCCGGTCTCCGACGGGGTCGCGGGGAAGCCGGCCGGCGCCCAGGTCGCTCCCCGGTCCGTGGAGTGCAGCAGCCCGTCGTGCCGGGTGCCCAGCCACAGCGCCCCGCTGTCGCGGGGGTCGACGAGCAGCCGCTCGCCCGCGCCGCGCCCGTCCTCGTTCGCGCCGAGCCGCACGGTCAGGTCGGCCCGTTCCCAGGTCGCGCCCCGGTCGTCGGACCGCAGCACCGCGCCGGGGGAGGCCCAGGACTGGGCGTACGTGCCGCAGGCCAGGTAGAGACGGTCCGGGTGGGCCGGGTCCACGGCCATGGCCTCGATGCCGAGGAGATTCCAGTCGTCCCAGCCGATGTGATCGGTGAGCGCGGTCCAGCGGGCCTTCACCGCATCCCAGCGGTAGGCGCCGCCGATGTCGGTCCGGGCATAGGCCAGGCCCTTCACCGAGGGGTGGAACAGCAGCCCGGTGACGAACCCGGTGCCGCCGATCGCCGCCGTCCGCCACCGGTGGGGCTGGTGACGGCCGCCGTGACGGCGCTCTCCGGCCGCCGCGGTGCCGGCGGCGGGGAGGGCGGTGGTGGTGGCGGCGACGACGGCCGTCGTGGCGAGCACGGTTCTGCGGCGGGGCGTGGGCACGGACGAAGCGCGCATGGCGGACACCTTCCGGAGAGCGGGGGAGGAGGGAGGAGCGGGTCGGCCGGTCAGCCCTTCACGGCGCCGGTGAGCATGCCCTTCTGGAAGTGCTTCTGGACGAACGGCGACAGCACCGCGACCGGGATCAGCGCGAGGATCATCACCGCCATCTGCACGGAGAGGCTGTTGATCTGGCCGTTGCTGACGGCCGCGCCCATGGCACCCGGCGGCACCTGGTGCTGGAGGACCAGCTGACGCAGGATCATCTGCAACGGGTACTTGTCGCTGTCCTGGATGTAGAGCATCGCGTTGAACCACTGGCTCCAGTAGCCGACCGCGTAGAACAGCGAGATCACGGCGATCACCGCCCGCGACAGCGGCATGATGATCTGGAGCAGGATGCGCCACTCACCGGCCCCGTCGATGCGGGCCGCGTCGATCAGTTCGGGCGCGGTGTCCATGAAGAAGCCGCGCAGCACCAGCACGTTGAACACGCTGATCGCGCTGGGCAGGATCATGGACCAGTAGCTGTTGCTCAGCCCGATGCCGGTGACCAGCAGATACGTGGGGATGAGCCCGGCGCCGAAGAACATGGTCGCCATCAGCGTCATGAGCAGGGGCCGGTGCGCGTACGAGTCGCGGCGGCTGAGCCCGTAGGCGCAGAGGACCGAGACGACCATGCTGACGGCCGTACCGACGACCGTGAGACCGACGCTGACGGCGGCCGCGCGGGTCACCGCGCCCCCGCTCAGCAGCTCCTTGTACGCGACGAACGTGATGTGCTTCGGCCAGACGACCAGTCCGCCCGCGTCGTTGATGGTCCTGGTGTCCGAGAGGCTGGTCACCAGGACCACCCAGATCGGGATGATGATGACCGCGCAGATCGCGACGAGCCCGAAGCCCTTGAAGGCGAGCCCGGCCTTCGCCGGCTCCTCCTCCCACACGGGGCGCGGTTCGATGCGCAGGGCGCGCTGGAGGCGTGTCTCGGTGCGGGGCGCCGGCTCCGCCCGCTGGTCCAGGAGAGTTGTCATTTCTTGGAGTACACCCCCTGCTCGCCCAGCATGTGGGCGACCTTGTTGGCACCCAGCACCATGGCGACGCTGAACAGCCCCTTGAAGATGCCGGCGGCGGCCGCGTAGCCGAAGTCGCCGGTCTTGATCCCCGTCCACCAGATGTAGGTGTCCAGGATTTCCGAGGCCCCCGCGCCCACCTGGTCGCGCTGGAGCAGGATCTGCTCGAAGTCGAGGTTGAGCGCGCTGCCCACCCGCAGGACGAGCAGCAACGCGATGACCGGGCGCAGTGCGGGCAGCGTGACGTGCCACATCCGGCGCCAGCGGCCGGCCCCGTCGACGGCCGCGGCCTCGTACAGATCGGTGTTGACGGCGGCGAGCGCGGCCAGGAAGACGATGACGCCCCAGCCCGCGTCCTTCCACACGGCCTGCGCGCTGACCAGGAACTTGAAGAAGCCCGGATTGGTCATCAGGTCGAAGCCCTCGTGGCCGTGCTCGCGCAGCCACTGGGCGACCAGCCCGGCTCCGCCGAACATCTGCTGGAACACGGTGACGACGAGCACCCAGGAGAAGAAGTGCGGCAGATAGACGACCGCCTGGACCCAGGCGCGGACCCGGGCGCTCATGATCGTGTTGAGCAGCAGTGCGATGGCGATCGGGATGGGGAAGAACAGGACCAGCTGGGTCACGAAGATGACCAGCGTGTTCACGAGGACTTCCCAGAAGCGGTAGTCCTCGAAGATCCGGGTGAAGTTGTCGAACCCGACGAACGGACTGCCCGTGATGCCCAGGTCGTAGACGTCGTAGTCCTGGAAGGCCACGATGTTCCCGAGCAGCGGGATGTAGTTGAAGACGAGCAGCAGCGCGATGGCCGGCATCGTCATCAGGATCAGGGTGCGGTCCCGCCGCAGCCGCTGCCGCCAGGTGATACCCCCCTGTGCCTTCCGGGGTCGGGAGACGCCCCCGGCCCGCGACCTGCCCGCGCTCTTCGTCTCCTCGCCGTCACCGTCCCCGGTGCCGCTCCCGGCGGCCGGGGCGCTCGCCCCGCCGGCGGTGCCGCCCGGGTCGGCCGCGACCGTGGCCCGTGCCTTCACCCTGTGCTCCCCATGTCGTGCTCCTGACCCCGGCCGCCGGGCTGTCGGTGCCCGGCGGCCCCTTCGTTCTCGTACGTACGCGTCAGTTGCCGGAGCCGTTCTTGTCGAGGATGTCCTGGTACCAGTCGCGCAGCTTGTCGCCGCCGCTCTTCTTCCAGGTGTTCACGGCGTCCTCGACGTCGCTGACCTTCTTGCGCCCCCGGCGGATGTCCTTCTGGAGGTCGTCGAAGGGGGTGTACAGGGAGGCGTAGCGCTGCGGTTCGACCACCTGCATGCCGAAGAAGAGGGGTTTCTTGATGTGCGGCGCCTGGCGCGCCATCCAGCCGGCGTAGTCCTTGGCCAGCTGCGGCTGGTCCGGGTAGGCGATGGAGGTGGGCGGCGAGGCCACGAACAGGAACGTGGAGGGCTGCGCCTCCTCGACACCCTGCGGGGTGTACGTCGGGCTCCCGTCCTTGATGGTGTAGTGGGTGCCCTTGACGCCGTAGTTGGTGAGCATGAACTCCTCGGTGCCGAACGGCGCGGCCGCGTAGTCGGCGATCGCGAGGAATTCCTCGATCTTCTCCTTGGACAGATTCTTGCTGAGGAAGGTGAAGATGCCCGCCGGGTCGTCCTGCCACAGGGTCGGCTTGCCGCCGTCGGGGCTGAAGAAGTCCAGCGCCTGCATGTCGAACTTCGGGTTGGCGGTGGCCTGTTCGGTGACCATGCCCTTCCAGCCGCCCGTGCCGTCGTTGTACATGACGACGTGTCCGCTGGTGAAGCGGATCTTGGAGTCGGCGTCCTTGCCGGCCTCGGCGTCCGGGTGGACGTACCCGCCGTCGTGGAGCTTGCGGGCGAAGGCCAGCGCCTCCCGGTACGCCTGCGTCTCGACCTTGTGGACCAGCTTGCCGTCCTCCAGCTGCCAGTAGTGCGGCGCGTCCGGGAGCAGCCCGAATATCCTCTGGATGCAGACCCACAGATCGTCGAAGGCCCACACCTTCTTCTTGGGGGCGGTGTACTCCTTGCCGAAGGCCAGCAGGTCGTCCGCGCTCGCCGGCACGGCACCGGAGCCGATCAGGTCCTTGCGGTAGAAGATCGCGTTCCCGATGATCGGTGTCGGCATGGGCAGGCCGCGCAGCTTGCCGCCGAAGACCGAGTACTGCCAGGCGCCGGTGGGGATGTTGGCCAGGTTGGGGTACTTCTTGACGGCGTCACCCGCGAGATACGGGGAGAGGTCGGCGAACTTCGCGGTGATGGCGTTGCGGATCTGCCCCTGCATGTTCCAGCCGGGGATCGTCATGACGTCCGGGATGTCCGAACCGGCGAGGACCGCGCCGATCTTGTCCTGGTACGTGTTGCCGTCCTGCGGGTCGAAGTCGAGCGTCGCCCCGACCGCCTTGTTCACGGCCGTGTAGTACGGGTTGTTCTTCTTCGGGACCGTGCCCCAGAGCGGGGTCATGACCCGGAACTTCGAGCCCTTGCCCGGCACCGACTTGACCGAGACCACCAGCGGGTCGGGGAGCTTGGTGAAGCCCGGGCTCGAACCGTTGACGCCGGGGACATCGGGCTGGACCAGGTTCAGCGGCACGTAGCTCGGCACGACCTTCTTGAGGGCCTTGCCCGTGGTCGTGCCCTCCTTGCTCCCGGCGCCGGAGCCGGAACCGCCGCACGCGGCGAGCAGCGGGACCCCGCCGGCCACGGCGACGGCCGCCACCGCGCCCGTGGCGAGGAAGCTTCTCCGGCTCGGGGACGAGGCGGAGGGGGAGGAATTCGGCGTCATTGCGTCAACCCTTCGAGGCGCACCAGGACGACACGCGGCGGGGCGACCGCCGTTCGGTTCCTGTGTCTGAGGTGGAGCGTTACTGGCTGAGCCGGTGTCACCGGCCCCAGGTGAAGCGGTTCAACTGGGCGGCGGACGAACGAGTCGCCGTCCCGGAAATCCAGGGCGCCGGGCGCCCCCATCGAAGCTATGTCGAAGCGCTTCGATGTTGCAGCGAGGTTAAGTGAAGGGTCTGTGTCGCACAAGACTTCGTTGCCGGAATCCTCCGATGCGTTTCCGAACCGTTTCCCGAGGCAGGGCGGGAGAACCGGAAGCGGAGGTCCGCCACCGGCCCTTGACATGCGCGGGGTTGGCCGTCGAGCATCGAAGCGCTTCGAAAGATCGTCCGAGGCTGCTCAGTGGCCCGCACGACGCGCCGGCACCGCCATACCTCCCACCTTTGACGAAGGACCCGCACGTGACGGAACAACCGCAGCCCTTCCGCGATCCGCGACTGCCCTTCGCGGAGCGCGTCGACGACCTGCTCCGGCGGCTCACCCCCGACGAGCGCGTCGCGATGCTGCACCAGTTCGCCCCGGCGGTCGAACGGCTCGGGCTCGCCGCCTTCCGCACCGGCCAGGAGGCCCTGCACGGCGTCGCCTGGATGGGGGAGGCCACGGTCTTCCCGCAGGCCGTCGGGCTCGGCGCCACCTGGAACGACGACCTGGTCCGCCGCGTCGGCGAGGCCGTCGGCGACGAGGTGCGCACCAAGCGCGCCCACGACGACCGGGTCGGCCTCAACGTCTGGGCCCCCACCGTCAACCTGCTGCGCCACCCGCTGTGGGGGCGCGGTGAGGAGGGGTACAGCGAGGACGCCGGGCTGACCTCCGCCATCGCGGTGGCGTACACCCGGGGCCTGCGCGGCGACCACCCGCACTACTGGCGCACCGCCCCCGTCCTCAAGCACTGGCTCGCCCACAACAACGAGACCGACCGCGACACCTCGTCCTCCTCGGTCCGCCCGAGGGTGCTGCGCGAATACGACCTCAGGGCCTTCCGCGACGCCGTCCGCGCGGGCGCGGTGGCCGGGGTGATGCCCGCGTACAACCTGGTCAACGGTCGCCCCAACCATGTGTCGCCCCTGCTCTCCGAGCACCTGCGCGGCTGGACCGAACAGCCCCTGGCCGTCTGCTCCGACGCCGGAGCGCCGAGCAACCTGGTCGACTCCGAGCACTACTTCGACACCCACGAGGAGGCGACCGCCGCCGCCCTGCGCGCCGGGGTCGACAGCTTCACCGATCACGGCCAGGACTCCTCCGTCATGACCGCCCGCATACAGGGCGCCCTGAAGCGCGGCCTCATCGACGAGCACGACATCGACACAGCCGTCCGCCGCCTGCTCCATATGCGCTTCGCGCTCGGCGAGTTCGACCCCGGCCTCGACCCGTACGCCGGCACCGACGCCCTCGACACCGAGGAGCACCGGGCGCTCGCCCGGGAGGCCGCCGAACAGGCCGTCGTGCTCCTGAAGAACGACGGGCTGCTGCCGCTCGACCCGGATGCCGGCCGGACCGTCGCCGTCGTCGGACTCCTCGCGGACGCCTGCAAGCTCGACTGGTACAGCGGCACCCTGATCCACCGGTCCACCCCGCTCGACGGACTCCGCGAGCGCTTCGGCGCCGACCACGTGATCCACGCCGAGGGCGCCGACCTCATCCGCGTCAAATGCGCGGACGGCTGGCTGCACATCCCCGAGGCGGACCCGGCCGGGGACGCGGCGCGGGGTGCGGAAGGCGCCCTCGACCCGGCGCTGCTCGCGGGCCGCACCGACCTGCCGCCGCTGATCTGCGCCGACACCCCGTCCGAGCTGGCCCTCGTGGACTGGGGCGGCGGTGTGATCACC
Organism: Streptomyces sp. NPDC041814; assembly: GCF_055590565.1. Lineage (NCBI taxonomy): Bacteria > Bacillati > Actinomycetota > Actinomycetes > Kitasatosporales > Streptomycetaceae > Streptomyces > Streptomyces sp. NPDC041814. The sequence continues at coordinate 153,316 of NZ_JBVJAM010000013.1, forward strand.
CTGCGGGAGCCGGACGGCCGCTACCTCTCGGTCGCCGAGGACGGCTATGTACGCGCCTCCGCGGACGAGCCGGGCGGCTGGGTCGTCCAGGAGACCTTCCGGTGGGAGGCGGTGGAAGGTCATGCCGGCGGTCACCGCCTTCTGCACATCGGAACGGGTGGGTATGTCTCAGTCGCCGCCGACGGCGTAAAGGTTGCCGCGCCGGACGAGGAAAATCCCGTTGCCCGCGCCACCGTCTTCGAGACCGTGGTGACCGAGCGCGGCGAGGACGCCGTCGCCCGCGCCGCCGCTGCCGCCGACACCGTGATCGTGGTCGTCGGCAACGACCCGCACATCAACGGCCGCGAGACCGAGGACCGCGCCACCCTCGACCTGCCCGCCCAGCAGGAACGCCTCTGGCGCGCCGCCCACGCCGCCAACCGGCGCACCGTCCTCGCGGTCACCTCCGCCTACCCGTACGCCCTGGCCGACGCGGCGGCCACGCTGCCCGCGCTGCTGTGGACCGCGCACGGCGGCCAGGCGGCGGGCACCGCGCTCGCCCGCGTCCTGGCCGGAGACGTCTCCCCGGCCGGGCGGCTGCCGCAGACCTGGTACGCCTCCGACGCCGAGCTGCCGGGCCTGCTGGACTACGACATCATCGGCTCGCGGCAGACCTACCTCTACTACGAGGGCACCCCGCTCTATCCGTTCGGCCACGGGCTCACCTACAGCGACTTCACGTACAGCGACCTGACCGCCGTACGCGAGGGCGACCTGCTGCACGTCTCGCTGGACGTCACCAACACCGGCGCCGTCGCCTCCGACGAGGTCGCCCAGCTGTACGTACGGGCGGTGGCCCCCTCCGTGCCCCGGCCGCTGCGCCAGCTCGTCGGGCACCGGAGGCTCCACCTGGCACCCGGGGCCGCCGAGCGCCTCGCGTTCACCGTGCCGGTCGAGGAGCTGGGCCACTGGGACGTGGCGCACGGCCGCTGGACCGTCGAGCCCGGCGCCTACGAGATCCAGGCGGGTGCCTCCAGCACGGACATCCGGAGCGTCGTGGTCGTCACCGTCGACGGCGAACCGGCCGGGCCGCGCCCGGTCCTGGTCCGAGGTCTGGAGGCGGCCGACTACGACGAGCAGCTGGGCACCGCGATCGTGGACCGGGCGAAGACGGACGGCGACGCGGTCACCGCGACCGCCGAGGCCAACGAACTCCTCTTCCGGCGCTGCGACTTCGGCGCCGGCACGAGCGGCGTCGCGGTCCTTGCCTCCGGCGAGGGCGCCGTCCTGATCACCGTCGACGGCGCCACCGTCACGGTCCCGGTGCCCGCCACGGACGGACCGTACGACCACCGCGTCCGCCACGCCGGTCTGGCGGCCTCCGGCGTCGGCGACCTGCGCATCGCCCTGCGCGGCACGGTCCGGCTGGCCCGGCTCGACTTCACCGGGGCGGGCGCGTGATGCCCCGCACCCTCCCCGTTCCCCCTCCCGATGCCCCCGGCAAGGAGTCCGCATGAAGTTCACCGACGGCTTCTGGCTCATGCGTGAGGGCGTACGCGCCTCCTACGCGACCGAGATCCGCGACCTGCGCGTCAGCGACGACCGGTTCACCGCGTACGCCGCGGTGAAGCGGGTCGCCGCGCGCGGCGACACCCTCAACACCCCGCTCATCACCGTCGAGTGCTTCTCCCCGGCCGAGGGGATCATCGGCGTCCGCACCACACACCACGCCGGAAAGGCCCGCCGGGGCCCGGACTTCGCCTTCCCCGGGCTCGACCCGGCCGGCTCCGGCGCCCGCACCCGGCAGGACGGCGGTATCACCGAACTCACCAGCGGTCCGCTGACCCTGAGGCTGGACCGCGAAGGCCCGTACGGTCTGACCTTTCTCGACGCGGACGGCCGCCGCCTGACCGGAGTCGACGCCAAGGGGACCGCCTTCGCCGCCACCCCCGACGGCGCCCACCACATGATCGCCCAACTCGCCCTGGACGTAGGCGAGAACGTCTACGGACTCGGCGAGCGCTTCACCCCGTACGTGAAGAACGGCCAGAGCGTCGACATCTGGCAGGAGGACGGCGGCACCAGCAGCGAACTGGCCTACAAGAACATCCCGTTCTACCTCTCATCGCGGGGCTACGGCGTCTTCGTCAACCACCCCGGCAAGGTGTCCTTCGAGGTCGGCTCGGAGTCGGTGGGGCAGGTGCAGTTCAGCGTCGAGGACCAGTCGCTGGAGTACTTCGTCGTCGCCGGGCCCACCCCCAAGGAGGTGCTGTCCCGCTACACCGCGCTGACCGGCCGCCCGGCGCTGCCCCCGGCCTGGTCCTTCGGGCTCTGGCTGACGACGTCCTTCTGCACCTCGTACGACGAGGAGACGGTCACCTCGTTCGTGGAGGGCATGGCGGAGCGCGAGATCCCCCTGTCCGTCTTCCACTTCGACTGCTTCTGGATGCGCGAGTACCAGTGGTCGGACTTCCTCTGGGACCCGGACGTCTTCCCCGACCCGGAGGGCATGCTCGCCCGGCTCAAGGACCGCGGGCTGCGGATCAGCATGTGGATCAACCCGTACATCGCCCAGAAGTCGGCGCTGTTCGCGGAGGGTGCCGAACTTGGCCATCTGGTCCGCCGCCCCAACGGTGACGTCTGGCAGTGGGACCTGTGGCAGCCCGGCATGGCCCTGGTCGACTTCACCAGTCCCGCCGCGCGCGAGTGGTACACCGGCAAGCTGAGGCTGCTGCTCGACCAGGGTGTCGACTGCTTCAAGACGGACTTCGGCGAGCGCGTCCCGACCGACGTCGTCTGGCACGACGGCTCCGACCCCGAGCGGATGCACAACTACTACGCGCAGATCTACAACCAGACGGTCTTCGAGCTCCTGGAGAAGGAGCGCGGCCACGGCGAGGCCGTGCTCTTCGCCCGCTCGGCGACGGCCGGCGGCCAGCAGTTCCCCGTCCACTGGGGCGGCGACTGCTTCGCCTCGTTCACGGCGATGGCCGAGTCCCTGCGGGGCGGCCTGTCCCTGTCGCTCTCCGGGTTCGGCTTCTGGAGCCATGACATAGGCGGCTTCGAGGGCACCCCGGACCCGGCGGTCTTCAAACGCTGGCTCGCCTTCGGCCTGCTCTCCTCGCACAGCCGGCTGCACGGCAACGTCTCCTACCGGGTGCCGTGGGAGTTCGGTGAGGAAGCGGTCGACGTCACCCGGAAGTTCACCCTTCTCAAGCACCGGCTCATGCCGTACCTCTACGGTGCCGCCGCCACCGCTCACCGCACCGGCATCCCGGTGATGCGGCCCATGCTCGTCGAATTCCCGGACGATCCCACGACCCGCACCCTGGACCGGCAGTACATGCTCGGCCCCGACCTGCTGGTCGCCCCGGTCTTCACCGAGGACGGGCAGGTCGAGTACTACGTCCCCGAGGGCACCTGGACGCACCTGCTCACCGGCGAGACGGTCACCGGACCCGGCTGGCGCCACGAGACCCACGGCTTCGACAGCCTCCCGGTCCTCGTCCGCCCCGGCGCGGTCCTGCCCTGGGGCGGCGACGACCAGCGGCCGGACGGCGACTGGCTGGACGGGCTCACGCTGCGGGTGTTCGGCGGCGGCGCGGAGGGGGACGGTACGACCGTCACCGTGCCGGACCACGCGGGCGCCACCGCCGCCACCTTCCGGGTGGTGCGCGAGGGCGGAACCCTCACGGTCACCTCCGAACGCATCGACCGCCCGTACCGCGTGGTGGCCGAGGCGACGGGGGCGGCGGGGGAGGGCGCGGGCACGGTGACGGTGCGGGGCGCCTGACCGGTGGTGCGGAGGCGGTGCGGCGCGAGGGGGCCGCACCGCCTCCGCCCCGCCTCAGCGCGTGCCCGCCTCCAACGCCCGGTCGGCGGCGCCCCGCGAGGTGTGCCAGAGCGTCGTCACCGGCTCCCACACCCGGATCCCGTCGGGCATGCCCAGGGCCTCCGCCCCGAACGTCACCCCGTAGTGGGCGGGGTCCGCCGCCACGGAGAGGCTGCTCACCACATGGCCCTCGGTCGTCCCCGGGGCGGCCGTGCGCACCGCCGCGTACCCGTGCTCGCCCGGGGACAGCACGTACGGGCCGCTCGTCGTCGGCGGTACGGGCTGAGCCGAGCCGTCCAGGCCCCGGAACGTGACGGTCGGGACGCGGTCCACGGCGCAGGCCCGGCCGCCCTCGTTGACCACGGAGATCCGGGCGGTGTTCTGCCGCGGCCCCGGTCCGGCGGAGACGCGGAGGTCCCGCTCCTGGCAGGACGCGGTCGCTCGGGCCGCCGCGGGGGCGGCGGTTGCCGCGGACGCTGCGGAGGCGGTCAGGGCCGTGGCGGCGGCGATGCTGACGGCGGCGGTGAGAACGGTGCACGGACGCATGGTGTTCCTCCCCTTGAGGCCGGTGGGAACCAGTCTCCGACAGTCTGAACCGTTCGCCGGAAGGATGGCGATAAATCAGACATATCGATCCGGCAACGTGCCGCGGGCCGCCGATCGCCTTGAGGTATTCCGGATTTGCCTAAAGCTATTAGGCGGGAGCATGATGGCCGTCCCCGGACGAGGAGACGACCATGGTGCGCGCGGGCCTGACCGCCGAACGTCTGACCAGGGCGGGCGCCGAACTGGCCGACGAGGTCGGCTTCGAGCAGGTGACCGTTTCGGCGCTGGCGCGGCGGTTCGACGTCAAGGTGGCGAGCCTCTACTCGCACCTGAAGAACTCCCACGACCTGAAGACCCGGATCGCCCTGCTCGCCCTTGAGGAGATGGCCGACCGGGGCGCCGCCGCCCTCGCCGGCCGGGCGGGTAAGGACGCGCTGAGCGCCTTCGGCGATGTGTACCGGGACTACGCCCGCGAGCACCCCGGCCGTTACGCGGCGGCCCAGATGAAGCTGGACCCCGAAGCGGCGGCCGCCAGTGCGGGCGGGCGGCACTCACGGATGACCCGCGCCATCCTGCGCGGCTACGACCTGACCGAGCCGGACGAGACGCACGCCGTACGGCTCCTGGGCAGCGTGTTCCACGGGTTCGTCAGCCTGGAGGCACAGGGCGGGTTCAGCCACAGCGCCCCGGATTCGCAGGTGTCCTGGTCACGCACCCTGGACGCGCTGAACGCCCTCCTGCGCAACTGGCCCGCGCCCTCCCACTCGTAACCCCGCGACCCAGGTGGAGCCATGAGCACCGACACGCCCGCATCCCTCCCGTTCGCCACCCCCGTCACCCCGGCCCTGCTGCGCGGTGCGCTCGATGTGGAGCGCACCGACGCCGGGCTGCTCCCGCACCGCCTGCCCGCCGCCGCCCGCGCCCAGGCACCGGACGGCCAGATCGCCCTGGCCGAGGCCCAGCCCTCCGGCGTACGGCTCGCCTTCCGGACCCGGGCCACGGTGGTCGAGCTGGAGGCGCGGCGCACCCGCACCGCCTACGAGGGCGTCCCGCCGAGGCCCGACGGCCTGTACGACCTGCTGGTGGACGGCGTCCTCGCGGGTCAGGGATCGGCGAGCGGGGGCAACGTCCTCAATGTCGACATGTCCACCGGGTCGACGGACTTCCGTTCCGGGCCGGTCGGGTCCGTGCGGTTCGACGGCCTCGCGGACCGCGAGAAGGACGTCGAGCTCTGGCTGCCGTACAACGAGCGCACCGAACTCGTCGCCCTGCACACCGACGCGCCCGTCGCCCCCGCCCGGGACACGGGCCGCAAGGTGTGGCTGCACCACGGCAGTTCGATCAGCCACGGCTCCGACGCCGCGAGCCCCACCACCACCTGGCCCGCGCGCGCCGCCCTGCTCGGAGGCGTCGAGCTGGTCAACCTCGGCCTCGGCGGCGGCGCCCTGCTGGACCCCTTCACGGCCCGCGCGATGCGGGACACCCCCGCGGACCTGATCAGCGTGAAGATCGGGATCAACCTCGTCAACGCCGACGTGATGCGCCTCCGCGCCTTCGCACCGGCGGTGCACGGCTTCCTCGACACCATCCGCGAGGGCCACCCGGACGCCCCGCTCCTGGTGGTCTCAGCCGTGCTGTGCCCCATCCACGAGGACACTCCGGGCCCCAGCGTCCCCGACTTCAGCCGCCTCGGCGAGGGCAGGGTGCGCTTCGCGGCGATGGGCGATCCCGAGGGCCGCGCCACCGGCAAGCTGACGCTCCGCGTCATCCGCGACGAACTGGCCCGCCTGGTGGAGCGGCGCTCGGCCGAGGACCCGCACCTGCACTACCTGGACGGCCGCGAACTGTACGGCGACGCGGACACGGAAGAGCTTCCCCTCCCCGACGCCCTCCACCCCGACGCCGCCACCCACCTCCGCATGGGAGACCGCTTCGCGCGCCTGGCCTTCGGGGCGGAGGGGGCGTTCGGGCGTTCGTGAGGCCCGGCCGTGCGCCCCGTAACGCCGCCGGACCGGCCCCCGAGGCGGGGACCGGTCCGGCGGTGGGCACGCCGTCAGGCGCTCGGCGGCACGTGGGACGGGCGGCCCCGGCCCCGGGTCACCGAGTAGCCGAAGACGCCCGCCAGCGCGGCGAGAACGCCGCCGCCGGCCGTCCACAGCCAGCGGCTGGTCCACCAGCCGGAGGACCAGCCGTCCTCCGGCTCACCGGCCGCCGCGACCGGTGCGGCGGAGGCGTCCGTGCCGTCGTCCGAAGCCTGCTCGGCCGAGGAGACCCCCGGGACCAGCGGCTTCGACAGGCTGCCGTCCACGTCGGCGGAGCCGCCCTGGTCCTTGGAGTTGACCTCCACCTCGGTGCGTACCGGCAGACCGAGGTCGTTCTGGGCCAGGTCCACGACCGTGAGGCGCACGTAGTAGCTGCCCGGCAGCGGATCGTTGGCCCACGGCTCGGCGTTGGCCCGGACGGTACGCAGCACACACGTCAGCTCCACCGTGGCGGCGTCGGCCGCGGCGGTGCCGGTCTGCTTGCCGTACATGCACGCCTGGCGGCGGCGCAGCCCGTCGTACACGTCGACCTGCCAGGTCTGCGCCCCGTGCCGGGTGGCGCTCTCCGGCAGGGTGACCTTCGCCGTCACCGTGGCGCGCTGCCCGGCGTCGGCCGGGAAGACCCAGTACAGGTAGTCGCCGGTCGAGGCCCCGGCGGTGGCGGTCTCGCCCTGCTGGATGGCCGTGGCGGTACGGAAGGTGGTGCCGGCCTCCGTGGGGCCCGAAGCGTCGCCGGAGGCGCTGGGGCTCGGCGACGCGTCGTCGGCCGCGGCGGCGCCCGCCCCGGTCAGTACGGCCAGGCCGGTCAGCAGCGCGCCCGCGAGCACACGTCTCGTACGGGACATCAGCGGGTCCTCCAGACAGCGATGCGCCAGCGCGAGATCCACCCGAAGAGCAGACCCACGATCAGGCCGGTCAGGGTGAGCAGGCCCAGCAGCCACCAGCCGCGGCCCAGGCCGAACGCGGCGACGTCCGCCGCCTCGTCGGGGGCGTCCACCACGTCGACGGTCAGTTCCAGCGGCATGCCGGGGGTGGTCTTCACCGAGGCGGGGGCCGAGAACGAGTTGCTGACCTGAAGGCACACGGTCTCCGCGGCCGGCTTGGCGTCGTCGTCGTCCCGCTCGGGCTTCGGGTAGCGCAGCCCGGACGAGATGGCGTCCGTGCGCCCCGTCCCGGACTCGGAGCCCCGGACGATCTCGCGGCCGTGCGTGGTCACCGCGCGCAGCAGCATCCCGTAGTCGTTGTTGACGGCGCGGTCGGCGAACACGCTGACGGATGCGCGCAGTTCCTGACCCGCGAGCAGCTCGACCTTGTACCAGCGGTGCTCGGCGAACTTCTCGCGGTCGGTGTAGAGGCCCGGCTTCAGCTCGGGTGCGTCCGTGCAGCTGTCGGCGCCCTTCGTGGCGACCGGGGTGACCACGGGCTCCGCCGCCCGGTCCACCAACTGCTTCACGCGGCCCGACAGTTCGTCGGTGTGCTGGACGGCGGTGTACGTGCCGCCGGTGGCCTCGGCGATGCAGGTCAGCTGCTGGCGGATCTTCGCGTTGGGCACCAGGCCCAGCGTGTCGATGACCAGGTGGATGCCGCGCGCCGCGATGTCGCGGGCGACCTCACACGGGTCGAGAGGTCCGCAGGTGTCCTCGCCGTCGCTGATCAGCACGATCCGGCGGGTGGAGTCGCCGCCCTCCAGATCGTCGGCGGCACCCAGCAGCGCAGGGCCGATCGGGGTCCAGCCGGTGGGGGCGAGCGTGGCCACGGCGGTCTTCGCCTCGGTGCGGTCCAGCGGGCCGACCGGGTACAGCTGCTTGGTGTCCTTGCAGCCCACCTTGCGGTCGTCGCCCGGGTAGTCGGCGCCGAGGGTGCGGATGCCGAGCTGCACCTGCTCCGGCACCGCGTCCAGCACCTCGTTGAACGCCTGCTTCGCCGCGCTCATCCGGGACTGGCCGTCGATGTCACGGGTCCGCATGGAACCGCTGACGTCGAGGACCAGCTCGACCTTCGGGGAGGCCTTCGTGGGGGTTTCGTCGGCCGATGCGGGCAGCGCCGAGCCGAGCCCGGCGGTCAGGGTGGCGAGCAGGATGCCCACCCCGACCGTCAGCCTTCTTCTTATGATCATCGCCGGATAGTAGTGAACATCAGTTCGCTATCCAAAACGGCTGATGGCCGCTGTACGTGCGCACAGCGGCCCTTGACGACCGATCAGCCCTCGCGGTCCCCGCCGAGCAGCGGCCCGGCCGCCCGCTCCAGTACGGAGCCGACGCGCTCCCACGCCGCCCGATCCCGCTCCACCGCCTCCAGAAGGACGTCCTCACCGGTGTCCCAGCCCGCCGCGACCGCCACCGGGTCCGCCCCCGTCGCCGCCGAAGCGGCGAGCGCCGCGGCGCCGAGCGCCACCAGCTCCCCGGCCCCCGGCACGATCACCGGCCGCCCGGAGAGCCGTCGTACGGTCTCCACCCACATGCGCCCCTGCGCCCCGCCGCCGATCAGCCGCAGCGGACGGCCCGTCACCTCGGGGTCCGCCGGGTCCAGACCGCAGGCCCGCGACAGCTCGTCGAGCGCCCGCAGCACGGTCACCACCGCGCCCTCGTAGGCGGCGCCGAGCAGTTGCTGCGGGGTCGTGTCGTGCCGCAGTCCGGTGAGGAGACCGGCCGCCGTGGGCAGGTCCGGGGTGCGCTCGCCGTCCAGGTACGGCAGCAGCACCGCCTCGCCGCCGGGCACGGCGTCATTGCGGTCCAGGCCCAGCAGGGCGGCCACCTTGTCCACGGCGAGCGTGCAGTTGAGCGTGCAGGCCAGCGGCAGATACGTACCGTCCGCCGCCGCGAACCCGGAGAGCGCGGCCGACGCCGGCCGGGTCCGGGACGCCGCGAAGACCGTGCCCGAGGTGCCCAGGCTCAGCACCGGGTGGTCCAGCAGCCCGCCGCCGCCCAGGCCGAGCCCGACGGCGGCACTCATGTTGTCCCCGGTGCCCGCCGCGACGGCGATCCCGGCAGGCAGCCCCAGCGCTTCGGCGGCCTCCTCCGTCAGCGAACCGATGCGCGCCCCGCCGCTCGGCGCCACCTCGGGGAGCAGCGCCGGATCGAGGCCGATGAGCTCCAGCAGCTCCGGGTCGTAGGCGCCGGTCGCGGTGGAGTACCAGCAGGTGCCCGAGGCGTCGCCCGGGTCGGTGACGGCCCGCCCGGACAGCCGCTCGGTCAGGAAGTCGTGCGGGAGGCGCACCGCTGCGGCGGCCTCGGCGGTCTCCGGCTCGTTCTCCCGCAGCCACTGCCACTTCGACGCGGTCATCGCGGCCACCGGCACCGAACCCGTGCGCGCGGTCCAGGCCTCCGGGCCGCCGAGCGCGGCGGTGAGGGCGGCGGCCTGCGGGGCGGACCGGGTGTCGTTCCAGAGCAGTGCCGGGCGCAGCGGGCGGCCCTCGGCGTCCAGGACGACCAGGCCGTGCTGCTGTCCGGCGACCGCGATGCCCACCACGTCCGCCGGTGTGATCCCGGACTCCTTCAGCCCGGCGGCGACCGCGTCGCGCAGGGCCTGCCACCAGACCTCGGGATCGCTCTCGCGCGCACCGCCCTCGCCGGTGACCACGTGCGGGGCGCGGCCGACGGCGAGGAGGCGGCCGGTGGCGGTGTCGGTGAACGCCGCCTTGGTGGACTGGGTGGAGCTGTCCACACCGATGACGACGGTATGCGGCGGCATGGCTGACCTCATTCGCTGATGTATTTGATCGTACGCAAAACAAATTACGTGATCGAACCCGTCCGGAACAGGCCCCGTTCCTGGATCACGGCAGCGGTGTGCGGACCGCTCGGCTCCAGGGGCTTTACGTTCACCGGGCTGCCCGTGCATGATTAGTCATGACAGTGAACAAATTGAGGTTCGGCCGCCCGACCGGCTGCGGACCCACGGCCCCGAAGGCGGCACCACCATGACGGAACGCTTCGCACCGACCCCCGAGGACAAGTTCACCTTCGGCCTGTGGACCGTGGGCTGGCAGGGCCGCGACCCCTTCGGTGACGCGACGCGCGCCGCGATCGACCCGGTCGACTCGGTCCAGCGCCTCGCCGAGCTGGGCGCGTACGGCGTGACCTTCCACGACGACGACCTGATCCCGTTCGGCTCCTCGGACAGCGAGCGCGAGGGCATCGTCAAGCGCTTCCGCCAGGCGCTCGACGCGGCCGGTCTCGTCGTCCCGATGGCCACGACGAACCTCTTCACGCACCCCGTCTTCAAGGACGGCGCCTTCACCGCCAACGACCGCGACGTCCGCCGCTACGCCCTGCGCAAGACCATGCGCAACATCGACCTGGCCGTCGAGCTGGGCGCCACCACCTACGTCGCCTGGGGCGGCCGGGAGGGCTCCGAGTCCGGCGCCGCCAAGGACATCCGCGTCGCGCTCGACCGCATGAAGGAGGCCTTCGACCTCCTGGGCGACTACGTCACCGAGCAGGGCTACGACCTCAAGTTCGCCATCGAGCCCAAGCCGAACGAGCCGCGCGGCGACATCCTCCTCCCCACCATCGGCCACGCCCTCGCCTTCATCGAGCGCCTGGAGCGCCCCGAGATGGTCGGCGTCAACCCGGAGGTCGGGCACGAGCAGATGGCCGGGCTGAACTTCCCGCACGGCATCGCGCAGGCCCTGTGGGCGGGCAAGCTCTTCCACATCGACCTCAACGGCCAGTCCGGCATCAAGTACGACCAGGACCTCCGCTTCGGCGCCGGTGACCTGCGCCAGGCGTTCTGGCTGGTCGACCTCCTGGAGAACTCCGACTACACCGGCCCGCGCCACTTCGACTTCAAGCCGCCGCGCACCGAGGACTACGACGGCGTCTGGGCCTCCGCCGCCGGCTGCATGCGCAACTACCTCATCCTCAAGGAGCGCGCCGCCGCCTTCCGCGCCGACCCGGCCGTCCAGGACGCCCTGCGCGCCTCCCGCCTGGACGAGCTGGCCCAGCGCACCGCCGAGGACGGCGTGGCCGGCCTGCTCGCCGACCGCTCCGCGTTCGAGGAGTTCGACGTCGACGCGGCGGCCGAGCGCGGCATGGCGTTCGAGGCCCTGGACCAGCTGGCGATGGACCACCTGCTCGGCGTCCGCTGACACCACGGGCAAGGGGAGAGGGGGCGGACGCACACTGCGTCCGCCCCCTCTCCCGCTGTGTACGTCTCAGGCCATCGCAGGACGCGCGTACGCCACCGGGTCGGCCAGCACGTCCGTCATCACCAGCGCCGCCGCACCGCGCGCCGCGTCCCCCGCGACCGACGACGCGCGCAGCCGGCCGCCGCCGGGCGCCCAGAGGCCGGACACGACCCGGCCCGTCAGCTCCTCGTCGGCCGGCCCGGCCAGCCACGGCATCAGGTTCCGGTAGATCCCGCCGAGCACCACCGCGTCCGGGTCCAGCAGATTGACGGCCCCCGACAGCACCCGCCCCAGCATCCGCCCGGCCTCCGCGACCGCGCCGACCGCACGCTCGTCGCCCGCCCGCACCCGCTTCTCCAGCTCCGCGACCCCGAGCCCGCCGCCCCCGTCGACGCCGGCGGCCCGCAGCAGCGCCGCCTGTCCCGCGTACTGCTCCAGGCAGCCCCGGGAACCGCACCGGCACTGCGGACCGCTCGGGTCCACCACCACGTGGCCGATCTCCCCGGCGAAGCCGTGCGCCCCGCGCAGCAGCTCGCCGTCGATGACCAGCGCACCGCCCACCCCGATCTCCCCGGTGAGATAGAGGAAGCTGCGGATGCGCTCCAGGCCGCCGAACCACAGCTCGGCCAGGGCCGCCAGATTCGCCTCGTTCTCCGAGCGGACCGGCAGCTCCTGGTGGCCCGGGTGCTCCGAGGTCAGGGCGGCGGCGAACAGCTCCTCGGCCGGGACCTGGTTCCAGCCCAGGTTCGGCGCCTGGCGCACCGCGCCGCCCGAGACCAGGCCCGGCAGCGCCAGGGCCACGCCCACCGGGTGGAGCTCCTGCTCCCGCGCCGAGTCCAGGGTGCGCGCGGCGATCCGGGCCGCCCGGGCCAGCACCTCGGCGGGCGGGGTGCCCCGGTTGTCCAGGTGCTCGGTGAGTCGGACCCGGCCGGTCCCGGCGAGGTCGACCACGCAGACCGACACGTAGTCGATGTTGACCTCGACCCCGAGCCCGGCCGGCCCGGTGCGCGCCGTCTTGAGCGCGGTCCCGGGGCGGCCGGCCTGCCCGCTGAACGTCTTGCCGGACTCGGTCAGGAAGCCGGTTTCGAGCAGCTGCTCGACCAGCGAGGACACGGCGGCCCGGGTCAGCCCCACGCGCGCGGCGACACCGGCCCGGGTCGCCTCGCCCTCGCCCTCGTCGCGGACGGCCCGCAGCACGAGGCTCAGATTGCTGCGCCGGACGGTGTCCTTGTCGGCCTTGGGCCCCAGCGGTGTGAGGTTGCTCTTCATATCGGACCCGAGCCTATGCGATTCCGTACGCCAGTACGGTCGGGCCGGGGCCGCCCGGCCCCGGCCCGCCTCAGGACGCGGACGCCCCACGCTCCTTGAGCATGTCCGCCATGAGGTCGATCTCGGACTGCTGGGCCAGGGCCATGCCCGACGCCAGGTTCCTGATCTCCTCGGTCTTCGCCGCCGAGGCCGCCGCCCGAGCCATCTCGGCGCCCGACTTGTGGTGCGCGGTCATCAGCTTCAGGAAGAGGATCTCGGCGTCCCTGCCCTTGGCCGCCCGCAGCTCGTCCAGTTCTGCGTCGGTGGCCATGCCGGGCATCAGCGCGCCGTCACCGCGCGGGGTGAAGGAGTGCCCCATCCACGCCATCGGAGGCCCGGGGGAGCTCTTCGCCCGGCCCCACATCTCCAGCCAGCCCAGCAGCATGCCGCGCTGGTTGGCCTGGGTGTTGATGATGTCGAACGCCAGCCTGCGCACCGCCTCGTCCGAGGTGCGGTCCCGGACGATGAACGCCATCTCGACCGCCTGCTGGTGGTGGACCGCCATGTCCCGCGCGAACCCCACATCGGCCGAGGACTCGGCCGGCGCGGACGCGGACGCCGCCGCTGCCGGCGCCGACGTCGACGGGCGTACGAAGGTCAGCGCGATCAGCGCGAGAGCCAGCAGCAGCACCGCGCCGCCGGCCAGCACCAGGGGCCGCGAGGTGCGCGGGGCGGCCGTCACTTGGCGATCCCGCCGGTGCAGGCGGCGCCCGGCTCCGGGGTCTGCGGGCCCTGCACGTACTTCGTGAAGAACTGCGCGACGCGGGCGTCCGCGGCGCTCTTCACCGTGAGCTGCTTCCCCCAGGCGCTGAGCATCAGCGGTGCCGCCTGGTCCTCGACCGGGCTCATCAGCGAGTACGGCGTGGACGACACCCGTTCGTTCAGCTTCTTGATGTCGGCGGGCTTCGCCTTGTCGGTGTACGTGACCCACACCGCGCCGTGCTCAAGGGAGTGGACGGCGTTCTCCTTCGGTATGGCCTCGGTGTAGACGTCACCGTCGCAGTTCATCCACACCGGGTTGTGGTCGCCGCCGACCGGCGGGTTCATCGGGTAGTCGACCGTCTTCTCCACATGGTTCTGCGTGAGCTTGTCCCAGCTCTTCTCACCGGTGACGGGCGAGGTCTTGGCCTGCGCCTCGGCCTTGTCCTGCTCATCGGCCGCGTTCATCAGATAACCGCCCCCGACGACGAGGCCGGCGACCACCAGGACGCCGACGGAGAGCGTGATGACGCGGGAGCGGCGCTCACGGGCCCGCTCCTGACGGCGGGCCTCCTCCAGCTTGGCGCGACGGGCGGCGGCGGGGGTGTTCTGCTTGCCGGTGTTCTGCTTGTTGGCGGAAGCCATGACGGGTCCTTCGGTTCATCGGATCGTGGGACGGAGTGCTTACGGCAGGGGGAGCCGCCGCACCCGGGAAAGGGCACGGGGCGGCTCCCGGCCGTCCTAGGTCCGCTGAACCTGAAGGCGCAGGGGGTCGACCTCGCCGACCGCGTCGTTGGAGGGGCCCCGGATCGATCCGCCGCCGGTCAGGGGGCGGTGCGGGAGGAGCGCCACGGCCGCCGAAGGCACCGCCGCCGGACCCGGCTGGCCGGGCAGCACGACGGGCGCCGAGTGCTCCGGGGCGTCATGGCAGGAATCACCCACGCCCCGGTCGCCGGGGGCGTCGGCCACCACGACCCGGACCACCGTGAGGTCGGTCAGCGTCGCGAGGGCCGAGGCCGGGGCGTATTCGGGGGAGGAGTGAGGGCGTACGGACTGGGGTGCGCAGCACGAGACGAGCGCGACCAGGACGAACAGCCAGGCGAGCACGACCGGCGCACCGGTGCCGCGCAGCCGCTCCGCCACCTCGCTCACCCTGTTCATCCCGCACATCGTACGCGGCGCGTTGAAGTTTCAAGCAGTGCGTGGGGGAGCGGTGAACCTGTGGATCCTCGGGCGAGCGGTTCGATTCCAGCCATGGCGGGATAGTGTGCCTCGGTGACCACGCACTCGAACGTATCCGCGGGCTGGTATCCCGATCCGCACGGCGCCCCTCAGCTGCTGCGCTACTGGGACGGTTCCCGGTGGACGGAGCACACCCACCCCGCGGACGGGCAGGCCCAGGTCCCCGCGCAGCCGCAGCAGCAGGCCCAGGTGCCGCAGCAGCCCGCGGCCGTCCCCCAGCAGGGCCCCCCGCAGCACCCGCAGGGCGGCGCCCCCGGCGGCTCGCTCTTCGATCAGCAGGTCCTGGTCGTGAACCAGAAGGCCAAACTGATCGAGCTGACGAACGAGTACAGCGTCTTCGACCAGCACGGCAACACCATCGGCTCGGTCGTCCAGGTCGGCCAGGGCGCCATGCGCAAGGTGCTGCGCTTCCTGACCAGCGTCGACCAGTACCTGACGCACCGCCTGGAGATCCGGGACGCGCACGGCCGGCCGCAGTTGCTGCTGACCCGCCCCGCGAAGTTCATCAAGTCCCGGGTGATCGTGGAGCGCCCCGACGGCCAGGCGGTCGGCGAGATCGTCCAGCAGAACGCCATCGGCAAGATCAACTTCGCGATCATGGCCGGCGGACAGCAGATCGGCGCGATCAAGGCCGAGAACTGGCGCGCCTGGAACTTCGCGATCGTGGACCACAACGACCAGGAGGTCGCCCGGATCACGAAGACCTGGGAGGGGCTCGCGAAGACGCTGTTCACGACGGCCGACAACTATGTCCTCCAGATCCACTACCAGCTGCCCGAGCCGCTGCTGAGCCTCGTGGTGGCGACGGCCCTGACCGTGGACACCGCCCTCAAGCAGGACGCCCGCGGCCTCGGCTGAGCCCGCTCCCGTAGGTCCGACCGCCCGCGCCCCCCGTCCGGGGAGCGCGGGCGGCGTCATGTCCGGGGGCCGGTCTCGATCCAGGTGTTTTACTTGTGTAATACCTGTTAAAGTAAATGAGTGAGCGATACAACCATCAGGTCCCCCAGGCCCGCCGTCCGCAGGCTCCCGCTGACCGGCCCACTGCGTCTGAACCGGCCGTCCGACATGTGGTTCAAGCCCGCCACCAGCGTGGTCGTGGCCACCGCGATACCCAACCTGGTGCTGCTCGCCCTCGGCCGGCTCGACCTGGTGATGTACACGATGGCGGGCTCGCTGTGCGCGCTGTACGGCCACAACCTTCCGTACGCCCGCCGCGCCGGCACCGTCGCCGGAGTCGTCCTCGGCATGACCGCCGGCCTCGGCGCGGCCCTCGTCGTCGCCTCGCTCACCACGTCCACCGCCGTGCTCATCGCCGTCGGCGCACTCCTGGCCGCCGGGCAGAAGCTGCTCTGCGACGCGACCAGGATCGGCCCGCCCGGGCCGGTGATCTTCACCTTCGTGACCTCCGCCGCCCTCTTCGTCCCCCAGACGCTCGCCCAGGTCCCCGGCCACCTCGCCCTCACCCTCGGCGCGGGCGCCGTCGCCTGGCTCGTCGCCGTCGTCGCCCCCGCGCTCGTCCGCCGCGACGGCCCCGAACGCCGCGCCACCGCCCGCGCCCTCAACGCCGCCGCCGCGCACGCCGCCGCCCCCGGCCACGCCACCCGGCGCGCCGCCGTCGCCGCCGTGCACGCCGCGTGGCAGACCCTCCTCGCCGCCGGCCGCCCCACCCCGGCCCGCCGCGCCCTCGAACGCCTCGTCGTCCACGCCGAGGCCTCGGTCCTCGGCGGAACCCCCGACCCCGCCGAAGCGGGCCCGCTCCGCGAGTGGGCCCGGCTCACCCGCGCCCGGGGGCCCGTGCCCACCCCGCCGCCCGCCCCGGGCACCGGCGCCGACCTCTTCGGTCTCGACGCCGAACGCACCGCCCGTCGCGGTTCCTTCCGTGCGTTGCTGCGCGGCCTCGCCCCCGGCTCCCCGCTGCTCCCGGTCGCCGCGCGCACGCTCGTCGGCTGCGCCCTGGCCGGGTACGCCTGCTCGGCCCTGGGCGTCGGCCGCCCGTACTGGGCGATCGTCACCGCCGCATCGCTCTACCAGGCCAACGTCACGCTCTCCTGGAACCGCACCCTGCAGCGCACCCTGGGCAACCTCATCGGCGTCCTGGTCTTCGCCGCCGTCCTCCCGGTCGCCCGGACCGCGCCGCTCGCCCTCATCGGCTTCTGCCTCCTCTTCGCCTTCTCGGCCGAGGCGCTGATCACCCGCAACTACTGGCTCGGCTCCGTCGCCGTGACCCCGATGGCCCTCCTCGTCCTGGAGTACGCGGGCAGCCACCCGGCCGGTGAGCTGATCGGCGACCGGCTGCTGGACACCGTGATCGGCGCCGCCGTCGGCTTCCTCGCCGCCGTCCTCGTCACCAACCGCCGCGCCACCGGCCGCGTCGAACGCGCGCTGGCCGACGCCGAACGCGCCCGCGCGCACGCCGTGCAGACCCTCGCCGCTCCGGAGCCCGCGCCCGCCGCCCTGGACGCCGCCCGCCGCCGGCTCACCGGATCACTGGTCGAGCTGCGCGAGGCGGACGACGCCGCGGCCGGCGAGTGGTGGCAGCCGGAGCTGTCCCAGGAGGCGGTGCTCGCCGCCGAGCAGGCCGGACACCGTACGCTCGCGGCGACAGCGAAACGGCGGGGGCTGCTGGTCCCCGCCCAGGAGAACGGAGCGGTGTGACCGACGACATCGTCGCCTCGGTGGTCCGGCAGTGGCGGGCCGTGAACCCGGAGCTGGACACCGGGCCCATGGAGCTCATCGGCCGGATCAACCGCTGCTCCGCGCTGCTCCAGCAGGCCGAGGACGCCCCGCTGCGGGCGGCCGGCCTGACCCGCGCGGAGTTCGACCTCCTCGGAGCCGTACGCCGTACCGACCGCGAACTGACCCCCGGTGAACTGGCCCGGGAGACCTTCTCCTCCGGCGCCGCTGTCACCAAGCGGCTGCGGGTGCTCCAGGAGCGCGGCCTGATCGCCCGGCGCGGCGACGAGCGCGACCGCAGGGTCGCCTATGTGCGCCTCACCGGCGAGGGCCGCGATCTGGTCGACGGACTGCTGCCCCGGCAGCTGGCGTACGAACGCGCGGTGCTCTCCGGCCTCGACGCCGAGTCCCGCGACCGGCTCAGCGAACAGCTCAGCGAACTCCTGGTGCAACTGGAGGGGCGCATCGGCGGCGCCCGCCGCTGAGGGGTGTCCTGGAAGGCTCCCCCGGTACCACTCGTACGGGCGTCTTCGTTCATATGTGCCCATCCATCGCCCTGCGGGGCGATTCTTCCTTATTCCTCCGCCCCGTCACTCCCCGCACACGCCCGAAGGCGGTGCGTGCAAAAACTCGTGAGCGTACTCCTGCGGGAGCGCTCGCGCAGGGGGTTGGAGGAATGTGCGAAAGCGCTGATTCGATCTGACTAAGCTCACGCGCAGTGAAGCCGAGTTGAGGTGAATTCGCGCGCTTGTTCCCTATGTTCATGCAAGCGCCGAATCTCCGGAATACCTACCGAATCAACCGCCAGAGGTTCAGATGGCCCGTGTTGAATCACCGCCGGCCGGCAGGGAAGCCCCCGTCGCCCGCGCCCTGTTGCTTCCCGTCGTCGTGATGGCGGGAGCAACCGCCGCCGCAGCGGCGCTGGTTGCCGAGCCCGCGCGGATACCAGTCGTCTGGTGCGGAGCTTTCGCCACCGTCGTGGTCGCCGCGCTCGCCGTGGAGATCGCCCGGCGCGGCAGGACGATCCGCCGTCGGGAGACCGAGTACCGACAGCGCGTCACCGTCCTGGAACGGCGCATCGCCGACCACGACGAAGAGACCGTGCGCATCAGCAAGGAGCTGCTGCCGTCGGCCATCCACCGTCTGCGCGTGGGCAATTCGCCCGACGAGGTGCTGCGCGACGTGGTGGACTCCGACCCGGTCTACCGGCACCTGCCCGACTCCCAGCGCTCCCTCGTCTACACGGTGCTCGACATCATCGACAACGAGGAGGCGACCCGGGACTCCGCGCAGCGCGCCTTCGTCAACGTCGCCCGCCGCGTCCAGGCGATCGTCCACCGCCAGGCCAGTGAGCTCCGGGAGATGGAGGAGCACCACGGGCGCAACCCCGACGTCTTCGACGACCTGCTCCGCATCGACCACGGCACCGCGCTGATCGGCCGTCTCGCCGACTCCATCGCGGTCCTCGGCGGTGCTCGCCCCAGCCGCCAGTGGCCCAAGCCCGTACCGCTGTTCAGCGTGTTGCGCGGCGCCATGTCGCGCATCCTGGAGTACCCGCGCGTCGATCTGCACTCGATCGCCAAGGTCGCAATCATCGGCACCGCGGTCGAACCGCTCATCCACGCCTGCGCCGAACTCCTCGACAACGCCACCCGCTACTCGCCCCCGCAGACCCGGGTGCACGTCACCGCGGTCGAGGTGCAGACCGGCATCGCCATCGAGATCGAGGACGGCGGGGTCAGCCTCAGCGAGGAGGCCCGCGCCCGTGCCGAGAACATGCTCGCCAGGGCCCAGGCCGGGTCCAGCATGAACGACCTCGGCGAGTCCCCGCGTCTCGGCATGGCCGTCGTCGGCCGCCTCGCCCGGATGTACGACCTCCAGGTCTCGCTGCGGCAGTCCGCGTACGGCGGCGTTCGCGCCGTGCTCATCGTGCCCCGCGCCATGATCACCACCGGCCCGGCCCCCGGCATCGCCCACGGCATCGGCGCCACCTCACGGCCCACCAGCGACATCGACCTCGATGACATGAAGCACGTCGTGCCGCCCCGCGGCAAGCGCCGCAAGCCCAGCCCGGTGGCCGCCCGGCCCGCGACCGGCCCGGTGGTCTCCGAGCCCCGCCCGGCCGTCCCGCCCACCCCGGCCGTCGCCATGCAGGACGACGTGCCCATCGTGACCGAGTGGACCGCCGGCGGACTCCCGCAGCGCCGCAGCCGCGGCCGCGCCCCGCTCGGCTCGCACAACCTCCCCGCACAGGCCGCCGACCCCACCGCCGGCCGCACCAACGGCCACGGCCAGAGCTACGGCCCCGGCCAGGACAACAGCAAGGAACCGCCCCCCGGCATCTGGCTGGAGGCGTTCACCAAGGCCGCCAACGGCGTGCCTCAGGAGCCCAGGGCGGACGAAGGCTCTGACGACGCGTGGGACAAGGGAGATCAGCGGTGATCCAGCAGCGGGGCAACATGGACTGGATGCTCAAGGAACTCGCCGACGACGTCCCGGACATCCACCAGATCGTCGTGCTCTCCGCCGACGGACTGCGTATCGCCCAGCACGGCGGCGACCCCGACGTCGCCGACCGGCTCGCGGCGGCCTGCGCCGGCCTGCAGAGCCTGGCGGCGGCCGTCGCCTCCGAGATCCCGTACAGCGACGGCCGGATGAGGCTCGTCGTCATCGAGGTCACCGGCGGCTTCTTCTATCTGATGGCCGCGGGCACCGGCGCCTACCTCGCGGTGCTCGCCGGGGAGACGGTGGACGCCGGGCACGTCGGGGCCCGGATGCGCGACATGGTCGTACGCATCGGCGGACACCTCACGAGCCCGCCCCGCCACGACGGGCAGGCCGGATGAACTCTCCCCGACGAGAACGCCGCAAGGCCGACCCGGCGCTGAGCGATCCGGAGAGGCTCTACGTCATCACCGGCGATCCCGACGGCAGCGAGCGGGCAGCGCTCGACCTGGTCACGATGATTGTCTCGAAGTCGGAGCCGTCACCGACGGTGCAGCCCGAGCAGGCCGTGATCCTGCGGCTCTGCCAGGCCCCGTTATCAGTCGCCGAACTCTCCGCCTACCTCAGTCTGCCGTTCAGCGTGGTGACCTCGCTCCTCACCGAACTCCTCGCCACCGGTCTGATCGAATCGCGCGCGCCGATCGTCCGCGCGACGCTCCCGGACCGGTCCCTCCTCGAAGCGGTGATGCATGGACTTCAGAAACTCTGACACGATCACGGGCCCCCGCAGCGAGGACGTCCTGCCCACCACGGCCACCGCCGCGGTGAAGGTCGTGATCGTCGGGGGGTTCGGGGTCGGCAAGACGACCATGGTCGGCTCGGTCAGCGAGATCCGGCCGCTGACCACCGAGGAGACGATGACGCAGGCCGGCGTCGGCGTGGACGACAACTTCGGCGTGGAGAGCAAGACCGCCACCACCGTCGCCATGGACTTCGGCCGGATCAGCATCAGCGACGAATTGATCCTCTACCTCTTCGGCACCCCCGGCCAGGAACGCTTCTGGTTCCTCTGGAACGGGCTGTTCGAGGGCGCGCTCGGCGCCGTCGTCCTCGTCGACACCCGCCGCCTCGAAACCAGTTTCGACGTCATCGGACGCCTGGAGGAGCGCGGGGTGCCGTTCGTCGTCGCCATCAACACCTTCCCCGAGGCCCCGAAGTACCCCGTGGAGGCGCTGCGCGGAGCCCTGGACCTCCCGGAGGAGGTCCCGATAATCGACTGCGACGCCCGGCTGCGCGGCTCCAGCCGCGATGTGCTGATGACCCTGATGCGCTATCTGCACGGCATCGCCCGCCCGCTCGGCTGACCCCTCCCGCGCACCCTTCCCGAACCCGTTCCGCGCGCCCCCACCGCGCCCCCGACCGTCAGGCACCCCGCCCGACCCCTGGAGCGATCGTGACAACCCCCTTTCCCTACGAGCACGGCCAGGTTCCGCCCCCCGAGTGCCCGGCCCACGGCCTGGGCATCGGCCCCGGCGGCCTGCGCAGGCTCTACGGCCCCGAGGCCGAGCAGGACCCGCACGGCCTGTACGAGAGACTGCGCGCCGAACACGGCACGGTGGCCCCCGTCCTGCTGCACGGCGACGTGCCCGCCTGGCTGGTCCTCGGCCACAGCGAGAACCTGCACATGACCCGTACGCCCTCGCAGTTCTCCCGCGACTCGCGCCGCTGGCGGGCCCTCCAGGACGGCAGCGTCGCCCCCGACCACCCGCTGGCGCCGATCTTCACCTGGCAGCCGATCTGCGTCTTCGCCGACGGCGCCACCCACGAACGCCAGCGCGGTGCCGTCACCGATTCCATGGCCCGCATCGACACGCGCGGCGTGCGGCGCCACGTCAACCGGTACAGCAACCGGCTCGTCAACGGCTTCTGCCGGGAGGGCCGCACCGACCTGGTCGCCGAGTTCGCCGAGCGGCTGCCGATGATGGTCATGTGCGCCATCCTCGGCATGCCGGAGGAGTACAACGACCGGATGGTCGAGGCGGCCCGCGACATGATCAAGGGCACCGCCACCGCCGTCCAGAGCAACGCCTACGTGGTGGGAGCGCTCACCCGCCTGGTCGAGCGGCGCCGCCGCGAACCGGCCGACGACTTCGCGACGTGGCTGGTCGAGCACCCCGCGAACATGAACGACCAGGAAGTCGCCGAGCACCTGCGGCTCATCCTGATCGCGTCCTACGAGGCCACCGCCAACCTGATCGCCAACGTGCTGCGCATGGTCCTCACCGACCCCCGCTTCCGGGCCCGGCTCAGCGGCGGCCACATGACCGTCCCCGAGGCGGTCGAGCAGACCCTGTGGGACGAGCCCCCGTTCACCGCCGTCTTCGGCCGCTGGGCCGTCGGCGACACCGAGTTGGGCGGCAAGCACATCAAGGCGGGCGACGCCCTGATCGTCGGCATCGCACCGGCCAACACCGACCCCGTGGTCCGCCCCGACCTCACCGCCAACATGGAGGGCAACCGCTCGCACCTGGCGTTCAGCGGCGGCCCCCACGAGTGCCCCGGACAGGACATCGGCCGCGCCATCGCGGACGTCGGTGTGGACGCCCTCCTGATGCGGCTCCCCGACCTCGAACTCGCGGTGGACGAGAAGGAACTGCAGTGGGTCGGCAACTTCATGAGCCGTCACCTGGTGGAACTCCCCGCGGAATTCGCTCCCCGCTCCCCGCAGGACGACCGTGAGCCGCCCTCCATGGGCCGGCCCAACGCGGCCCGCCAGGACTGGGAGGTCCAGTCCGCCGTACGCCACACCGCCCCGACCCCGGTCCGCGCCCCCCTGGACGGGGCCCACGCGCCGTCGTCCGGCGCCCCGGCCGGGGCGACCACGACGGTCGACGGATCGGCGGACGCACTGTCCGGCCGGGTCCCGCGCCAGCGCAAGCCGGGCGGCCCCGCCCGCCTCTGGCGCGTCGTGACCCGCTGGTGGAACGGCGACTGAGGTCCCCGCTCCGGCCGGGCGGCCGACCGGTGGCCGGCGGCGGACACGACGCCCCGTCCACCGGTCGGCCCCGCGCCCCGGCCTCGCGGACCGGCGAAGATCCGCCGGACGCCCCCGGGGCGACACGTACCATGCGGAAGCGTGAAGCTGACAATTCTGGGCGGCGGCGGATTCCGGGTTCCCCTGGTGTACGGGGCGCTGCTCGCGGACCACGCCGAGGGCCGGGTCACGGCCGTCACCCTCTACGACACGGACACCGACCGGCTCGCCGCCGTGGCCCGGGTCCTCGCCGAGCAGGCCGGGCCCGTCCCGGACGCGCCCGCCGTCCACGCCACGACCGACCTGGACGATGCCCTGCGCGGCGCCGACTTCGTCTTCTCGGCGATCCGCGTCGGCGGCCTCGCGGGCCGGGCCGCCGACGAACGCGTCGCGCTGGACGAGGGCGTCCTCGGCCAGGAGACGGTCGGCGCCGGCGGCATCGCGTACGGGCTGCGCACCGTGCCGGTCGCCGTCGACCTGGCACGGCGCATCGCGCGGCTGGCCCCCGACGCCTGGGTCATCAACTTCACCAACCCGGCCGGGCTCGTCACCGAGGCGATGTCCCGGCACCTCGGCGACCGCGTCATCGGCATCTGCGACTCGCCCGTGGGCCTGGGCCGCCGCATCGCCCGGGTCCTCGGCGCCGATCCGGACCTGGCCCGTGTCGACTACGTCGGGCTCAACCACCTCGGGTGGGTGCGCGGGCTGTACGTCGACGGACGCGACGAACTCCCGCGGCTGCTGGACGATCCCGGACTGCTGGGCTCCTTCGAGGAGGGGCGGCTGTTCGGCGCCGACTGGCTGCGCTCGCTGGGCGCGATCCCCAACGAATACCTGCACTACTACTACTTCAACCGCGAGGCCGTCCGCGCCTACCAGGAGGCCGAGCGGACCCGGGGCGCCTTCCTCCGCGAGCAGCAGGAGGGCTTCTACGGCCGGATGAAGGACCCGGCGAGCCCGGCCCTGGCGACCTGGGACCGCACCCGCGCGGAGCGCGAGGCGACCTACATGTCGGAGAACCGGGACGTCGCCGGGGCAGGCGAGCGCGAGGAGAGCGACCTCGAATCCGGTGGCTACGAACAGGTCGCCCTCGCCCTCATGCGGGCCATCGCCCGGGACGAGCGGACCACCCTGATCCTCAACGTCCGCAACCGGAGCACTCTTTCGGTGCTGGACGCGGACGCCGTGATCGAGGTCCCCTGCCTGGTCGACGCCAACGGCGCCCTCCCCGTCGCCGTCGACCCCCTGCCCTACCACGCGGTGGGCCTGGTCACCTCGGTGAAGGCCGTCGAGCGCGCGGTGCTGGAAGCGGCCGGGAGCGGATCGCGCGCGGACGCGGTCCGGGCCTTCGCCCTGCACCCCCTGGTCGACTCGGTCTCCGTCGCCCACCGCCTCGTGGACGGCTATGTGAAGGCGCACCCGGGGCTGGCGTATCTGGGGGCCGCACGGTCATGACGCGGCGTCCTCGGTGAGCGCGGTCAGGTCGGCCAGCAGCTCCGACGCGGTCACCGCGTCCAGGGAGCCGAACCGCAGGTCGTGACGGCGGCTGTGCCAGTAGTCGTCCGGTTCGACGTCGAGCCAGACGGTCTCCAGCGTCTGCTCCGGGTAGACGTCGACCGCGCCCACCGCGATGCCCCCGCCGAGAGCGATCACCAGGTGGCGGTTGTCGCCCAGCCGCTTGGAGATCCAGCGCTCCACCCCGTTGTCCTCGGGATTGCCGCGCTGCCAGCCGTACCGCTCCAGGCCGAGGACCTTGCCCGTGGGCACCGTGAACCCCTCGAAGCGCCGGAGGCGGTGTCCGGCGGCCTCCTCCTCGGTCAGGGCGTACACCGGGCGCCCGAGCTGGGGGAACGGCTGCACGATCGCGTACTCCGCGAACACCTCCGACCAGCCGGCCACCGCCTCGCCCAGCCGCAACGGGTGCGGCAGCCGCACGGTCGCCCCCTCGGGCAGGGCGAACTCCTCGCCCCCGACACCGGCGAAGCCGCGGTCCTCCGCCACCCGGAACGCCGTCGTCGCCCCGTCCGCCTCGCTCAGCCACACCAGCCTGCGCACCAGGTGCCACACCAGCGGGTGGCCGACGAACAGCTCCCTGAACTCCCGTGCCGTCCAGGAGCGGTCCGCCAGCATGGCGGCCTCCAGCCGGCGCACCTGGTCGGAGGCGATCGCCCGCACCTCCTTCTTCAGGGCCGCGAACCGCTTCCGCTCGGCCGGGGCCAGCTCCGCGTCGTCCCGCGCTCCCGGCTTCGGCAGGTCCTTGCGGAGCTTGCCGTCGCCGTCCCGGACGTAGGGCCGCAACTGTGCGTCGAAGCCCACGGTGAACGTGCGGCTGCCGTAGTCCACGACCGTGGAGCCGTCCGCGTCGAGACCGAGATCCGGGACGAGCCGGTCCGCGAGCTGTTCGCCCGTCAGGCCGAGACCCGCCGCCACCTCGGCGATCTTCTCCGTGGCCCGCGCCTTCAGGGCCTTGAACCGCACGCGCTGCGCGATGGTGTGCAGCTGGAGCAGCGCCGCGTCGCTGCCGATCGCCGCGAGGACGTCGAGCCCCTCCACCGCCCGGTGATGGGCGTTCTCGCCGGGCCAGGCGCGGATGACCGGGGCCAGCCGGTGCACCGTGCCGTCGTCGCCCAGCACCCCCAGGGCATGCAGGGCCCAGGTCTCCTTGGCGGGCAGGAGCGCGGCGCGCCACTGCTCGAAGAGCGCCCACGCGAACTCGGCCGCCGAGGCCGCGTCCACCGCCCGGATCGCCTCGGCCAGCCCCGGATACGGTTCGCCGGGCGCGGACACGGCGAGCATGGTCAGCAGATGGCGGACGGACTCCGCCGGCAGCGCCCCGCCCGACGCCACCGCGAGCTGCGGCAGCAGCACCGGGTCCGCCCACCGGGGGAGCTCCGGCATGGTGGTGGGCAGCGCCCGCTCCAGCGGATCCGCGGCCAGCAGCCCGGCCACCGCGGCCGCCGCCTTCTCGCCGTACCCCTCGGCAGCCGCGCGCACCACCGCGTCGCCGTGCAGCCCGGCGATCAGCAGCAGCGCCTGCTCGGCGGCGCGGCGCGCGGCCCCGGCCCTGCCGACCGCGTCCGGCACGAGCAGCGGCGCCGCCCGGACGCCGTGCCGCTCGAACCACGAACGGGCGACGGCGGCGGTGGACTTGAGGCGCACCGCCCAGTCGGCCATGTGCCGGGCCACCCGCGCGTCGACGTACGGCATCAGCAGCGGGGCGAGCGAGCTCGGCCGACGGGGCACGACGCGCAGCAGCAGGGGCAGGGCGCCGAGGCCGAAGCGGGCGGCCACCGGCTTCAGCGTGTCGGCGGCCTCCCACACGTCGGTCGGGTCCCAGGTGTCGAGCAGGGGCGCGACGCGCTCCTCGGGTCCGTGGACATAGACCCAGGCGGGGCGCAGGTCCGAGGCGTCGAGCCCGTAGCGCAGCGAGTCGAGCGTCTGCTCCCAGTCGTCCACCGCCTCGCGCCGGGTGTACCAGCTGCTGGTGGCCGCCCACTCCTCCCGCTCACCGGCCGCCCACAGCACGGCCTTCCCCTCGTCCGGCGTCAGACCGGTGACGGTGAGAGGGCGCGCCGCGGTCCGCCGCCGGGTCCACGGCGGCGCGGTGAGCACGGCCGGAAGGGCGTCGGCGGGCGCGTCCGCGAGGTGGCCCGCCGGGTGCAGCAGGGGCTCCACGACGGCGGCCGGCTCCTCGTCCAGTGTCGGCAGCACCCGCTCCACGAGGGGGCGGTGCCGGGCGATGTGCGTGCGGAGCAGGCCGGAGGCCGAGGCGGCCGGAAGGTCCGCCCGGTCGCGGGCGTCCGCGGCGAGCAGCCGCAGCGCGCGGGCCGGGAAGCGGTCCATCGCGTCCAGGAGGGCGGGGCGGACCTGCTTGTTGTCCGCGTGGGCGAGCAGGGCGCCGAAGGCGTCGTCGGTGGGGAACTCGGCGAGTGCCTCGGCCAGCTTCTTCATCCCGTCCGCGTAGAAGTAACCCCGCTCCAGCGCCTCGGTGAGCATGGGCACGATCGCTGTTCCGATGCCCTCGGCGGCCGTGGCGATCACGGCGGGGGACCGGTCGAAGCCGGGGACGGGCGGGTAGAGCGCGGCCTGCTCCGGTGCGTCGAGCGTGCAGAAGATCAGGGAGAGGAGTCCGGAGCCGAGCTTCCCGGTCGTCTCGGGGCGGGCGCAGAGCTCCGCGACCCAGCCGGACTCGCTGGGTGCCAGGTAGGCCGTGATGATCTCCCGGTGCGGGTCGGTGCGGCACACGGAGAGCGCGTCGACGGTGGCCCGGTACGTCTCGTCGTCCGCGGCGGCGAGCAGGGCCCGCACCCGGTCGGCGGCGATCCGGCCGTAGTGCCCGGAAGAGGTCTCGTCCGCCGCGAACCCCGCCTCCAGCCAGGCGTCGTAGCGGTGCGTCCCGCTCTGCATGTAGTGCGGCCGGATCATGAACAGCTCCACCGCGGCGCGGGCGGCGAACGGCAGTCCGTGGAGCCGCACCCAGCTGTCCGCCCACGCGTTCCCGGGCGGTGCGTACATCCCGACCATGACGGCCACCGCCGCCGCTCCGACGGGTGAGGGGTCCCCGCTCAGATGCCGGCGTACCTCGGCGACCAGCGCGGCGTCGCTGCGCGGCGCGTCCAGATACTCCTGGATCCAGGCGTGCTCCTCGACCGTCCGCTGCGCGACCGCGTCGACCAGCTTTTTGTCGACCCGGGCCGGCGTCCGCGCGATGCCCCCGCGCCGCGGGTGGACCAGGCGCCGCCAGCCCTCCGGGAAGACGAACGTGTCCTCGTCCGTCCCCGCCTCCCCGATCTGCGACGCACCGCCCTCGAAAGGCTCCACAGCACGCACCGGACCGCCCCCTTCACACCCGTTGACCCCGTATTCCACGGGTCTCGATCAGTGGTTCCACAGTAGAACCGGCCACTGACAACGCAGGGTGACGGGGGCGGGAGGGGACGGGGACGCGGCCCGGATCAGGGAGCGGAGACGGCCCGGGGCCCGTACGCCTGGGTCCACGACGGCGTCACGCCCGTCACCTGGCAGACCATCAGGAACAGCGGGATCGGCGGGGTGTAGGGCGTGCGGCTGTCGGGCTGGTGGATGAGCCGGGGGCGTACCGCGGGCACGCACGCCCCGCGGGCGTAGGCCACCTGCTCGGGCCAGTCCAGGTCGAGGTCGGAGCCGGCCGGCACGATCCACCACCAGCGCTCGCCGTCGGCGAAGACGCAGCCGGTGCGCGGCAGATGGGACATCAGACGGAAGCCGTGGCGCGCGGGCACCCCGACCGCGTCGTAGCCGAGGCTCGCCGAGAGGGTCGTGGGCAGCGGCAGCTGGACCCGGCCGGTGGAGCCGGGGGAGCCGCCGGGCTCGCGGGAGCGGCGGTGTCCGAGGAAGTGGTTCATGGCGTTCTTCAGCATGAGTGCTCCGAGCCGTGCGGCAGTTCTGCCCAGACGATGCGGCCCGAGCCGTCCCCGGCGTCGCGCGAACCCCACGAGCGGGCCAGGGAGTCGACGAGCAGCAGGCCGCGTCCGTGCTCGTCGTCCGCGCCTCTGCCGAGGCGAGGTCCGTCGGGCTGGTTCCCCTGGTCCTGAACGGAGACGCGCAGCCGTCCGCCGAGGCACCGCAGTTCGCACAGGACCCGTGCGCTGGTGGTGTGCACGACCGCGTTGGTGACCAGTTCGGACACGATCAGGACCGCGGCGTCGAGGGCGTCGCCGCCGGTGCGCCACTCGCCGAGCCGGGCCTTCGTCAGGCGCCGGGCGATGGCGACCGATTCGGGACGCGCGGGCAGCGCGAAGCAGTACCGGAGCGCTTCGGTCCCCGGGCCGGTCTCCGCGAGCCGGGGGATGAGCGCACTGCCAGGTGCCACGACCGAATCCTCACAGTGGGGGCTGCGTCACGCTTCGCGATCTTCGAAAAGGCCGAGGGCGCGACAGGTCAACTGGTTTCGCCCCCCAACTCTCCACCTGTCGCGAACACTTGGCAAGGGGCACTCTGAAAATTCCAGAGTGGCTGTGTCCTTGGAAGCAGGCGCATGGCACACTGCACCCACATACAGCGCATGGGGGAGGTCTGAAGTGAGCGAACCGCGGTCCGCCCCGACCGTGGGCCAGGTCGTTCTCGGCAAGCGTCTGCAGGAACTGCGGGAGCGGGCCGGCCTGAGCCGGGACCAGGCCGCCAAGGTGCTGCGTGTGACCGCGGCGACGGTCCGCAGGATGGAGACGGCCGAGGTCGCGCTCAAGATCCCTTACGTCCAGGCGCTGCTGAAGGCGTACGGGATCTCCGACGCGGAGAACGACGCGTTCGTCGAGCTCGCGGAGGAGGCCAACAGGCCGGGCTGGTGGCAGCGGTTCCACGACGTGCTGCCGGACTGGTTCAGCATGTACGTCAGCCTGGAGGGGGCCGCCAGCCTCCTGCGCATGTACGAGCCGCACTTCGTCCCCGGACTGCTCCAGACCGAGGACTACGCGCGGACGGTGATGCGCACCGGAGCCGTCGGCCAGACCCGGCCGGAGGACATCGAGCGCCATGTGGCGCTGCGGATGGAGCGGCAGTCCCTGCTGACCAGGCCGGACGCCTCGCGCCTGTGGGTGGTGATGGACGAAACCGTTCTGCGCCGTCCGGTGGGCAGCGCCGAGATCATGCGCGCCCAGGTGGACAAGCTCCTGGAAGCGACGGAGATGCCCAACGTGACCCTGCAGATCGCGGAGTTCTCCACCGGTCACCACCCGGGAACGTACGGGCCGTTCGTGCTCTTCCGGTTCGCCGTCCCCGAACTGCCCGACATGGTCTACAGCGAATACCTGACCGGGGCCGTCTACTTCGACGCGCGACCGGAGGTGGCCTCCTACCTCGAGGTCATGGACCGCATGGCGGCCCAGGCCGCGACTGCACAACGCACGAAGGAACTCCTCCGGGACTTCCGCAAGGAGCTGTGATGACACCCATATACAACGGCATGCCCGCCGCTGACCTCGGCTCCGAAGGCTGGTACAAGCCCTGGAGCGGCGGCAACGGCGGCAACTGCGTCGAGGCCATGAAACTGGCCGACGGGAGAATCGCCATGCGCCAGTCCGCGGACCCCGACGGTCCGGCCCTCATCTACACCCACCACGAGATCGCCGCCTTCATCCAGGGCGCCAAGGCCGGTCAGGCCGACTTCCTGCTGACCTGAGCCGCCCCTCACGTCGGGCCCGCGCATCCGCGCACGTCACAATGGACCCATGTCCCGACGCACCTCCCGCTCCCGGCGCCCGTCCGCCGCGAGCCCCCGCACCGCCCCTCTCCCGGAGATCAGCGCGGCTTCGCCGTGCCCCTGCGGGCTGCCCGCCGCCTACGCCGAGTGCTGCGGCCGGCTGCACGCGGGGGCTCCGGCGGCCACCTGCGAGGCGCTGATGCGGTCGCGGTACGCCGCGTTCGCCGTCCGGGACGCCGGGTATCTGCTGCGCACCTGGCACCCGGACCACCGCCCCGACGTCCTCGACCTCGACCCCGGGCAGCGCTGGCAGGGCCTGGAGGTCCTGGAGACCACGGAGGGCAGCGCCTTCCACAGCACCGGCACGGTCACCTTCCGCGCCCACTACACGGCGGGCGGGCAGCAGGGCTCCCTCCACGAGAAGAGCCGCTTCGTGCGGCACGAGGGCGCCTGGGTGTACGAGACCGCCGT
This sequence comes from Streptomyces sp. NPDC041814, assembly GCF_055590565.1. NCBI lineage: Bacteria > Bacillati > Actinomycetota > Actinomycetes > Kitasatosporales > Streptomycetaceae > Streptomyces > Streptomyces sp. NPDC041814. The sequence goes on from NZ_JBVJAM010000013.1 coordinate 183,892, forward strand.
CTTCGCGGACTGAGAGCGGACCGAAGCAGGGGCCTCAGACCGGCGCGCCCGCCGGGGCGACCGGTGCCAGCTCCTGCGTCAGGTCCTCCGCGAGCAGCCGTTTCGCGATCACGTCGACCGCGGCGCGCAGCCGGGCGTCGTCCGGGCGCTCTCCGTGCTCGCCCAGCTGGTCGTTGAGCCAGCGCGCCCAGGCGTCGTTGATGGTCCGGGCCTCGCGGCTGCCGGCCGCGGTGTGCTGGAACAGATGGCCGTCCCCGGTGAGGAAGCCCTCCTCGATCATGCGGTCGAAGACCGGCACCAGGACCTCCGGCGGAATCCGGTGCCGGGACGCGATCAGCCGGAGCCCCGCGTGGCCGACCATCCGCGTGAACAGCTCGACCTGCATCACCGCCCAGGCGCCCGCCACGTCGAGCCGGGTGTCCGATTCCACGACGATCCGCCGTGCCGTCTCCGGGTCCACCCGTCGCAGCACCTTGGCCACCGAGAATTCGAGGAGTTGTGCCGGGTCCTGGGTGTTCGGCGAGGCGAAGCCCTCACCCATGTCCGTCGAGCCCGCCCGTACCGTGTCCCGCAGCTTCACCTGCTTGAGGAACAGCGCGACGACGAACCCGAGCAGCGCCACGGGCACCGTCCACAGGAACACCGTGTGCAGGGTGTCCGCGTACGCCTGGGCCAGTGGCTCCGACTGGGCGGCGGGCAGTGCGTGCAGCCCCTCCGGGCTCTGGGACGCCTTGGCCAGCACGGCCGGGTCGCCGCCCGCCCGCGCGGCCTCGGTGATCCCGTCCCTGAGGTGCGGGCCGAGGGCGTTCGCGTAGATCGTCCCGAAGACGGCGGTGCCGAAGGAGCTGCCGAGCGTACGGAAGAAAGTGACGCCCGAGGTCGCCGTGCCCAGGTCCGCGTAGTCCACGGTGTTCTGCACGGCGATGGTCAGGACCTGCATGGAGAGCCCGATGCCGATGCCGAGCACCAGCATGTACAGCGACTCCAGCCAGACCCCGCTGTCCGGGCCCATCCGGGAGAGCAGGAACAGGCCCACCGCCATGACCAGCGAGCCGATGATCGGGAAGATCCGGTAGCGGCCGGTCTTGCTGACCACGTTGCCGCTGAAGATGGACGCGGCGAGCAGCCCCACGACCATCGGCAGTGTCCGTACACCCGAGAGGGTCGCCGAGTCGCCGTCCACGTACTGGAGGTACGTCGGCAGGAAGATCATCGCGCCGAGCATGGCGAACCCGACGATGAAGCTGAGGATCGAGCAGACCGTGAAGACCGGGTTGCCGAAGAGCCGCATCGGCAGCATCGGCTCCTTCGCCCGGAACTCGACCAGGCAGAACAGCGCGAGCGCCACGATCCCGAGAACGAACAGGCCGATGATGACTCCGGAGCCCCAGGCGTATTCGTTGCCGCCCCAGCTGGTGGCCAGGATCAGGGCGCTGGCCCCGATCGTGACCATCGCGATGCCCAGGTAGTCGATGACCGGCCGCCCGGCCGCCTTCACGGACGGGATCGTCCGGGCCGCCGCGATGACCACCACGATCGCGATCGGCACATTGACGTAGAACGCCCAGCGCCAGGTGAGGTGGTCGGTGAACAGCCCGCCGAGCAGCGGCCCGATCACCGTGGACACACCGAAGACGGCACCGATCGCGCCCTGGTACTTGCCCCGGTCGCGCAGCGGGATGACGTCGGCGATCAGCGCCATCGAGGTGACCATCAGACCGCCGGCGCCGATGCCCTGGAGGCCGCGCCACACGATCAGCAGCGTCATGTTCGTCGCCAGCCCGCAGAGGAACGAACCGGTGATGAAGATGACCGCGGAGAGCTGGAAGACGATCTTCCGGCCGAACAGGTCGCCGAACTTGCCGACCAGCACCGTCGCCACGGTCTCCGCGAGGAGATAGGCGGTGACCACCCACGACATGTGCGCGGCGCCCCCGAGGTCCGAGACGATCGTCGGCAGCGCGGTGCCCACGATCGTCTGGTCCAGCGCGGCCAGCAGGATGCCCAGCACGATCGTGGCGAAGACGATGTTGCGGCGGCGCGGATCGAGCACGGGCGGCGCGGCGGCACTCTGCGCGGCGGGGGCGGTCTCGCTGGCAGTGGTCACCTTTGCACCCTCACATCGCCTCGTGTCACCCGCATGCGGGGAACGCCCGGACGTGTCAGGCGAGCAGATCCCGCAGCGACGCCGTCATACGGGTGGCGAATGCCTCCCGTACGGGGGCGGCTACCCGGTCCAGCGAGAGATACGGGTTGAGGTCTTCCAGTTCTACGAGGAGCAGGCCGCCGTCCGCCGTCCGGCAGGCGTCCACCCGCTGGATGCCGTGGTCCAGCGTGTTCCACTCCACGAAGGACCGGGCGAACGCCAGATCCGCCGGGCTCGGCTCGTACGGCTCAAGCACCCACCGCCGCTCCGGGTCCGGGGCGTGCAGCGCGTACTGGAAGTCGTGGTCGACGTAGTAGAAGGACACCTCGTAGCGGAAGTCGATGCGGGGCTGGACGAGCAGGGTGCCGTCGGCGCCCGGGCCGAGCTCCGGCGTCGTCACGAAGCGCAGGCCCACCGAGTCCGCGCCCAGCTTCGGCTTGACGACATAGCCCTCGGCGTCCGGCAGCAGCCCGAGGTCCGCCGCCCGGTCCACGGTGGGTATGACCGGGTATCCGGCACTGCTCAGGTCCACGAGGTACTGCTTGCCCGCCATGTCCCCGCGCCCGGTCAGCGGGTTGTAGACCCGGGTGCCCAGCTCCCGGGCCCGCTCCCGGAACGCGCCGTACGCCTCCTGGTAGTGCAGGACCGGACCGCTGTTGCGTACGACGACGGCGTCGAATCCGTTCAGCAGGGCGGCGGCGTCGCGGGGGTGGCAGAGCGCGAGGTCGAAGTCCTGGCGCAGCCGCGCCGTCAGCCCGATGTCCTCGTCGCAGTAGCGCCGGCCGCGCGCCTCGTAGGCGAGGTCGGTGACGAAGAGGACGGACGGGCGCGGGACGGCGGGCATGGCGTTTCCCCCGGGTGCGGCGGCGGTACGGACCCGCCCATCCTCGCCGGTCCGGTCCCGCGCCCGCCCGCCGCCCCCGCGCTCAGCGGATGTGGCGCCCCGAGATCGCCCGTGCGATGACCAGGCGCTGGATCTCGCTGGTCCCCTCGAAGATCGTGTAGATCTTGGCGTCGCGGTACATCCGCTCCACCGGGTGCTCCCGGCTGTATCCGGCGCCGCCCAGGATCTGGACGGCCTTCTCCGTGGCGGCGACCGCGAGTTCGCCCGCGCGGAGCTTGGACATGGAGCCCTGTCCGGCGTCGAAGGTGCGGTCGTTGCGGGCCATCCACGCGGCCTGCCAGATCAGCAGCCGTACGGCCTCGATCTCGGTACGGAGGTCGGCCAGGGCGAACGCGATCGACTGGTTCTCGATGATCGGCCGCCCGAACGCCTCGCGGTCGCCCGCGTACTCCAGCGCGTACTCGTACGCGGCGCGCGCGATGCCCAGCGCCTGGGCGCCGACCGTGGGGCGGCTGACCTCGAAGGTGGCCATCGCGGCCTGGCCCTTGGCGGTGGTGCCCTCGCGGGCGCGGGCGAGGCGGGCGTCCAGCTTCTCCTTGCCGCCGAGCAGGCAGTGCCCCGGCACCCGTACGTCGTCCAGGAAGACGTCCGCCGTGTGCGAGGCGCGCAGCCCCAGCTTCTTGATGGTGCGGCTCGCCGCCAGGCCCTCCGTGCCCGGCGGCACGATGAACGCGGCCTGCCCGCGCGCGCCGAGCGCCGGGTCCACCGAGGCGACGACGACGTGGACCTCGGCGATCCCGCCGTTGGTGATCCACGCCTTCTGGCCGGAGATCACCCACTCGTCCTTCGCCTCGTCGTACCGGGCCTTCGTGGTCATCGCGGAGACGTCGGAGCCGGCCTGCGGTTCGGACACGCAGAACGCCGCGACCTTCGGGTCGTCCTCGTCGCCGTAGCACTGGGGCACCCACTCGGCCAGCTGGTCCGGGGTGCCGGAGGCGAAGATCCCGGCGACGGCGAGCGAGGTGCCGAACAGAGCCATGCCGATCCCGGCGTCGCCCCAGAACAGCTCCTCGTTGGCTATCTGGAGGGAGAGCCCCGACGGGTCGCCGTACATGTCGGCCAGCGACTCGAACCCGTAGAGGCCGATCCGGGCGGCCTCCTGGATGACCGGCCAGGGCGTCTCCTCGCGGGCGTCCCACTCGGCCGCCGCCGGGCGCACCACCTGGGCGGCGAAGCCGTGCACCCAGTTCCGCAGGTCCTGCTGCTCCTCGGTCAGCGCGAGGGAGAAGTAGCTCATCGGCTCACGCCTTCGGGATGTCGAAGTAGCGCGTGAGGCCCGAGGCCAGGCCGACATCACCGGCCACCTTCAGCTTGCGCATCATGAACATGGTGATCGGGTTGCCGTTGCCGGAGACCAGCTTCAGGAACTCCGCGTCCGCCATGACCAGCGTCGTACGCGGCTCCGCGTCCGAGCGGCCCTCGCTGACGGTGCAGGTGCCGTCCGCGATCGAGGTCTCGTAGACCACCTCCGGGTCACCGGTGATCTTCCAGCGGATCAGCGCCTTGAGCGCTCCGGCCGCCTCCGGGCGGAACTGCTGCTTCATCCGGCCGAAGACCTCGCCGAGCACGCGGGCGCGCAGCTCCCCGTGCATGATCTCGGCGAGCTGCTTGGAGGACAGCCCCTTCACGATCCGAGCGAACTCCTCGGGGGAGACGGCCGCGAAGTCGAGGGCGGCCAGTTCGTCGGTGACCTTGCCGCTGCTGTTGTCGGCCACGCCAGTTCCTTACTCTGGAGTAAACTTACTTTTGAGTAAGGTAAGGGTGCGGCGGTGTCTTCGCAAGGTGTGGCGCGGAGCGTTCCCCGGGGTCACCAGGCGGAACCGGGGCGCACCACCAGGCGGGGGTGGTGGGCGGCGAGCACCTTGTTGGCGCGGGCCAGCTCGGACAGGGCCAGCTCGCGGTCGGCCTGGTCCTCGATGCCCAGCCGGGGGCCGCGGAACCTGCGGACCTCGCGCGCGGCGCAGTCGGCGTCGAACTCGGCCCGGAGGATGTGCGCGGGGGTGCAGGCGCCGATGAGCGCGGCGATGCGGTCCGGGATCGGGACGGGGACGAGGAGGTGTGAGGCGGTCATGGGGGGTTCCCTCTCGATGGTGGCCAGGAGGTCGGGCGTCGGACCGCCGGGTGGGCGGGCCGACTCCACTCCATATAACGAGACGCAGTTCCTGGTTTCTCGTTGAGTACGTCTCCGTGTGGCAACCGTTTGGGAATGACCGGCTATTTCCCCTTACCTGCAAGTAGGTTGACGTCGCGTGAAGTGCTCGTCGGGCCGAAGGTGCGTCGCGCGCTGTTCAGATGGGTGTGTCGTTGCTGCGGGCGCGCAGCTGCATGGCGCGGAGCACGGTCTCCGTCGAGAACCGCGCCTCCGGATCGACCAGTTGATCGCCGAAGATCGATTCCAGATTGCGCATCCGGTAGCGGACGGTCTGGGGGTGTACGTCGAGCAGCTCGCCCATCTGGGCCGCCGTGCCCCGGGTGTCGAGCCAGATCCTGAGGGTTTCGATGAGCCGTTCGCGCCGGTTGGCGCTGATGTTGGCCATCGGGGCGAGTTCGCGGCGCGCGAGCTGGTCGAGGAGGACCGGGTCGGAGAGCAGCCACAGGGTGATGAGGTGGTCGTCGCAGAGGATGGCCGGCGCGTCGTCTATGACGCCCGCGTCCACGAGCTCCAGCACTCGCCGGGCCCAGCGGATCGAGTCCGAGGCCAGCGACGAGGGGACGGTCAGGCCGATGGCGGCGCGGACGCCCGGCAGCGCGTGTTCCAGCATGCGTCTTCGCATGTCGTCGAAGGGCCCCGGGATCAGTAAGTGCGGCTGCGGGTCGGTGAAGTCGACCAGTACGTCGCGGTCGATCGCCAGCCGGTCCAGATCGGGGGACGGCCGCACGGCCACGAGTGTCACCTCGTCCGGCAGCGTCCAGCCGGTCTGCTCGCACAGCTCGGCGATGGCCACCCGGGGCACGGGGCGCCCGGCGAGGATCAGGTGGAGAAGCCTGCGCCGCAGGGTGTCCGTGTGGTCGTCGGAGGCCGACCTCACCTCCAAGTACCCCTCGCGCGACAGGGCTTCCAGCTCGTCCACGTAACTGAACAGCGCGTCCGCGAACGTCAGCATCATGGTGGGGGAGAGGTTGTAGCGCCTGCCGATCTTCTTGGCCCGGCGGAGAGCCACCCGGGCGCCCAGCCGGTACGCCCCCTGCAACTGGTCCAGGCTGCGCCCCTCGTACGCCTCGAACCGGCCGAACCGGCGGCACATCTCGTCGCGCAGCGCGGAGGGGGCGGCCGGCTCGGCGACCTGGTCCACGAACACGGAGATGCTCTGCTCGACACCGACCCGGATGCCCTGGCCGTACGGGCCGTCGAGGAGTCGCGCGTACTCGGGATAGGCGCGGGTCACCTCAAGGCCGATCTCCTTGATCAGGCTGGGCAGTTCGGGCCGCACGATCGTGGCGAACTCCTGCGGCAGCGGTCCCAGCGGCTCTCCCAGCTCCGAGGGTTGCGCGACTCCCGGCATACCTTGACCCCTTCTTGCTCTTCGGCGCCCGATGGGGGGTGACGGACGGGAGAGCGCTCCCAGCCGTTCTCAGGTGCGTACCAACTTCGGCTGCCGAAGATAGTCCACGTGTGTGGCTCTGAACACAGGCAGGACAAGACGAAATGTATGGGCCATGTATCAACTGTTTTCGGCCATGGCTACGGTGGGTCTCCGCACTCGCGACCGACTCGCGGATCACTCGCGCGGTGCTGACGCGGGGGCGCGGATTCCGGTAATGCGGCGATGGCTCCGGCGCTCGCGACGGCCACCGGACAATGTCCCTCTCGCTTTTCGCGGTGAATTCCACTGGGTCGGCGAGAGGAAGTCAAGGGGGCGGCTGGGTGGTGGGCGGGCGGAGCCGGGACGGCCGAGGGGGAGAGGGCTGTGACGTGGGGCGTTGGGTCTCGGTGGAGGCCGCACCGTCATCGGTTGCGCAGAATCGGCGGGGTCGGCTCGGGGGAAACTACTCACTTCTCGCTAAAGAACCGGCGGGCCGTACTCGCCCCGCAAGCAATTTCTGAGGAAGGGCGATGATTGTGGAGATTCTTTGTTCCAGCATGTTGCGGAGCGACATTACTCGCCCGTAGCGTCATCGCCGAACGCAAGAGGTCGAGCAGTCCGTCAGGCCGGACTGCCACATTCCTGTCTCGTGACCCCCCACTCCGGGAGCGCCGCTCACCCGGCCGGAAGTGGCCCCCCGGTGTAGGTCACACACCCTCGAAGGGAACCGGATTCCGTGAACACCCTTGCACGTAGAGCCGCAATCATCGCCACCGCCGCCGGCGCCGCCCTCGGTATGGCGGCCACCACCGCCTCCGCCGGCGCCACCGCCTCGTGGTCGGCGACCCCGAACGGCGCGTACACCGCCAGCGCGACCAGCCCCACGCTGACCGTCCCCGCCGCGACCCTGACGTGTACCTCCTCCAACGTGACCGCGGGCAACGTCGCCGCGACCAGCGCCACGGGGGCCAACATGGCGACCATCGGCACGATCGGCTTCACCGGCTGCTCGGTCGGTGGCATCAGCTTCACCGTCTCGATGACCGCGACGCCGTGGGCGATCAACGTCACCGGGGTGGACCCCTCCAACGCCAACCGGGTCAAGGGCAACGTCACCGGTATCTCCGCCCACATCACCGGCTTCGGCTGCGTCGCCGACTTCACGGGCAAGGCCTACGGGTACTACGACAACAGCACCGGCAGGCTGGTCATCGACGGCTCGGGCACGGAGCTGAAGGCGTCCAACGCCAACTGCCTCGGCCTGATCAACAACGGCGACGTGGCCTCCTTCAAGGCCTCGTACCTCGTCAAGGTGACCTCGACGGGCACCTCGCCGAAGATCACGACGCCGTAAGGCCCCAGCAGCACACGGGTACGGGCCGGCCGCGAAGCCTCTCCGCGGCCGGCCCGGCCTTCTCGTTGGGGGGCGCGGACGCGCCGCCATGATCTTGAGGATGTGAGTTCGTGAACTTCCGCTCGCGACGTTTCGCCGTCGTGGCCGCCGCCCTGGCCTCAGCCCTCGGGACAGTGGTGTCCTCGGCCTCGGCCGCCACGACGGGCATGTGGAGCGTGACGCCGGCGGGGGCGTTCACGGCCCCACGAGCCAACTATCCCACGTTCCGATTCCCGGCCCTGTACTGGACGTGTGCCTCCTTCGGCGTGACGGCTGGGAAGCTCGAAGCGACCGGGGCGACGGGAAGCAGGGTCGGCACGATTGACGCCATTGTCGCCAGTTGCCCCGTGGGAGGCATCGAGTACACCGTAACGAAGAGCGCTACGGCGTGGGCCATCGACCTCGTCGGGCAGAACCCTTCCCACGCGAACTGGGTGGACGTCAGGATCAGCGGAGTCTCGACCCACTGGGCGGGGTTCGGTTGCGTCGCCGACGTGAAGGGCACCCTCTACGGGCACTACGAGAACGACACCGGCAACCTCGTCATCAGTGACACGTCCGGTGGCCTGATCGCGTCCAACGCCAACTGCATGGGGCTCATCAACAACGGCGACGTCGTCACGCTCAAAGCCTCGTGGCACATGGCCATGGCGTCGACCGGCAAGGCGCCGCTGATCAAGGTTTCGTAGACCTCAAGGAGCAGGCATGGGCCGACCGCGGGGGCTCTCCGGGCCGGCCCGGTCTGCTTGATCCCGGCGCCCGCGGGCGGGCGCCACCGCAGCCGTACTACCGATCGCACCCCGTGGAGGACAGGCCCGATATGCACACTCAGATACCTGTGACCCGTGCGGGGCGTTCCGTGAGGGTCGCCTCCGTCGCCGGTCTCGCCCTGCTCGCCGGCCTGTTGTCCGGAGGAGGCTCGGCCGCCGACGAGAGCACCGGGCCCGTCAGCCTCGCCGCCGCCTGCGGAACCGAGGACAGCGGCACGGCGACCGTGGCGGCCACGGTCGCCGTGGCGGTGGATGTCCCGGTGACCGGTGAGGTCGGCCGTCCGGTGCAGCCGGGACCGGTGACGCTCACCGTCACCCTCTCGGGGGCGGATCTCGCGGGGCTGTTGCCGGAAGGTACCGAGGCGCTCGTGAGCCGGGCGGCGCTCAGGGTGAACGTCGCCCAGAACGGCGAATCCACCAAGGCCCCGTGGGAGCTGCACGCGCCGAGCACCCCCCTTCCCGCCGACGGTGACGTAGCGCTCGTCCACTCCGGGGAGGTCCCCTACGTGACGCTGGGGTCCGCAGGTGATGTCGATTTCTCCGTCGAGGAGTTGACGATCGAGCTGCGGTCCGCCACGGCGGAACCCGAGAAGACCTCGCTGCCTCTCACCACGGTGACGTGCCGGTTGAAAGAGGGCGAGAACGGACACCTCGCGACCACGCGTGTGACCGACGGCACCGGCACCGAGCCGTCGGCCACCCCCGAAACGCCCACGACTCCGGTGGGTGGCTCCGGGCGGGCGACGGACAAGGACATCGCAGTGGAACCGGCGGCAGCCGAGGACGGCGAGGACCCCGACTACTGCCCTGTCGAACCGCCGGTGGGAGTGGAGGACCCGAGCGATGCACCGCAGCCCCCGCCGGGTGACCCCGTGTCGGTGTTTGAGAACCCGAACGCGCAGGCCAGCTGCGCCAACGCGGCGGGTCTGGCCAACGTGTGGAAGATGGACGGGGCCATGACCATCAATGATCCGGCCGATCATCCTGCACTCATCAGTGTGAAGACCTTGACGCACGTGACCAACCGACCGCCCGACGCGGCGGGCGGGTATTACATCCGGATCGACAACCTTGCGAACCTTGAACTCCCGGATGCCGAGTCCACCTTTCTCGCCTTCGGCTTTCAGCCGGTGACGGCGAAGGTGTCGTTCGAGAACGGCCCCATCACCATCTCGACGGGCAACGTGGGCACCGAAGCGTTCTCCACGGCCTCCTTCCACCAGTCCCTGCGCCTCCACGATGTCAGGATCAACGGAACGCCCTTGGATGTGGGCAGCAACTGCAGGACAGCGAAGCCGTTCAAGGTGGTATTGAACGGCGGCGCGGCGTACGTGAACGTGGGAGTGGGCGGACGCCTGGAAGGCGAGGTCACCATCCCGCCTTTCACCGGCTGCGGGACGGGCGGCGAGGATCTGAATCCGCTCTTCACCGCTTCGATCTCGGGGCCCGGAAACCGGGTCTTCATGAACCAGGCTTCGACCTGTATTCCTACCAACGTCGAGGTTTCCTACTGCCCGCCCCCTCCGGCGGAACTGCCCGGCACGAAGCCGAATTCCTAGCCCGCCGCCCGGCCGGCACACCCCGAAGGGGCCACCTCCGCGAGGGAGGTGGCCCCTTCGGGCGCCGGACGCGAGGACGGCTACCGCACCGCCGAGTGCCAGTACTGCGACATGACCTTGCCCGCGTTCGGGGCGATGTCACCCGGGGCGCCCATCGCCGCAACGTCGGTCTGCGCGTTGTTCAGGGTGACGCTGTTCTTGCCCGCGGCCGCCGGCAGGCCCGTCTTCAGGTTGACCGCCCAGTTCAACGAGCCGAGCAGGCCGCAGCCGTTGGTGCCGGGGACCGCGTACGTCGTGTCGGTCTGGGTGGCGCCCTGGAGGCTGAGCCGGCTCATCGGGCCGTTCGGATCCGGGGTTCCGTCACCGGCGAAGTTCTCGCTGGTGACGGCCGGCTGGGTCAGGTTCTGCGGCTTCAGCAGGATCGGGTCCGAGGCGGAGCCGATGTAGCACTTGTCGCCGAGGAGCGGGTTCTGGAGGTGGATGCGGACCGGGAGGGTGATGATCGGCTTGCCGGTGGTCGCACCCGCCAGGAGCTGGAAGCCGGTCGGGGTGTTGACCGACTCGAGGGTCGCCGTCACCCGGTTCAGATCGACGTCGGTGAGCGTGTTGCAGATGCCCGTGACCACAGGGATGTCACTGGGGCACATCAGGCCGAGCAGGCCGCCCGGCACCTTCGCGGAGTCCGCGACGAGTGCTCCCCCCTTCGGGGAGACCACGGTCGAGACGGCGCCCGGGTGGTTGACCACGCCGATCTGGAGGTCGCTTGCGCCGAAGGGCACCACGGTGTTGCCCAGCTTGATGGAGCCGCTCTCCGAGTGCGAGGTGACGCAGATGGCGATGTCCGTCGCCCCGTCGGCCGCCAGCATGGCCGGGTCGTCCACCGGGCAGCGGCTGAAGGGCGCCCAGTCGCCGTTCAGTGTGGTGGCGGCCGTGGCCGACCCGATGGAGGCGACGGCGGCGAGAGCGGTGAAGGAGGCCAACAGCCCCACACGTACCCGGTTCGTGGTTCTCATGTCTTCCCCTTGTTTCCGATGTGCGCAGCGAATTGAGCACGGAATGCGGAATGCGGGTGCCGGGACGGCGCCGGACGGGTCCGATACGAAATCCCATTCACCGAGCCGTGAGGTTACTGGCGGGAAACACAGGTACACAATGCCGCCGTATGAGAATCCATGGACGGGTCGCGCATCTCCGTCAGGGATGAGTACGAGATCCGGCCTTCTTGTCACTTCCTGCGCAGACCCTCGCGGGCCCTGCGGTGACTCCGGCCGGCCAGATATGCGGAATCTCGCCTGCCACTTGTGTATTCGAGCCGGTCCCGAGCGCTTCTCGACGCGCCGTGCGGCGTACGGGTCCTGCCGGCCGGCCCCGGAACTTGTCACCCGGAGACAGTTTTTCCGGCCGCTCTGCTCAGTCGATGAGAAGGAACCAACCCCTTCGCGCACTCGCGCGAAAACTTGATGACCTGGTATTGCGGCCCAGGTTACCCACCCGTAGCGTCACCTCCGTCAGCAACTCCTCCGGCGCGTCCGGAGATTGCTCACCCGTCGGCAGGGAGTCCGGACGCAGGTCCGGCCCCCTGGGCCGCGGGGTTCCGGCCTGCACCGACGGATGGCAGTGCGCAGTACTTCACAAGATCGGAACCGGAATTTGTCATCCGATGACAAACGGACCGGATCTTTGCGAATGGGCTGTTCAAGGGCTTGTCCTGGCGGTGCCGGTGAACTTAACGTGCGCCCCTCGGCGCACTTCTGTCACTTCGTGAGCGCATGCAGGAGGTGGGATGGGAATCGAAGTAGTGGTCGAAGGGCTCACCAAGTCTTTCGGCAAGCAGAACATCTGGCAGGATGTGTCGCTCACGCTTCCCGCAGGCGAGGTCAGTGTCATGCTCGGCCCGTCCGGGACGGGAAAGACGGTGTTCCTCAAATCCATCATCGGCCTCCTCAAACCCGAACGCGGGCGCGTTCTCGTCAATGGCGTCGACATGGTGAACGGCTCCGAGCGGGACATCATGGAGACCCGCAAGCTCTTCGGTCTCATGTTCCAGGACGGCGCCCTTTTCGGGTCGATGTCGCTCTTCGACAACATCGCGTTCCCGCTCCGGGAGCACACCCGCAAGAAGGAATCCGAGATCCGCCGCATCGTCATGGAGCGGATCGACGTCGTGGGCCTCCTGGGTGCGGAGAACAAGCTCCCCGGGGAGATATCCGGCGGTATGCGCAAGCGCGCCGGCCTCGCTCGCGCCCTCGTGCTGGACCCGCAGATCATCCTCTGCGACGAACCGGACTCCGGCCTCGACCCGGTCCGCACCGCGTACATCTCCCAGCTCCTCGTCGACCTCAACGCGCAGATCGACGCGACGATGCTCATCGTCACCCACAACCTCGACATCGCCTCCACCGTGCCGGACAACATGGGGATGCTGTTCTGCCGCAACCTCGTCACCTTCGGGCCCCGGGAGGTGCTGCTCACCAGCGACCTGCCCGTCGTCAACCAGTTCCTGGCCGGCCGCTGCGAAGGCCCCATCGGCATGTCCGAGGAGAAGGACGCCGCCACCCTCGCCGCCGAGGAACTGAACGGCTACAGCCAGGGCATCAGCTCGGCCAACGCCCCGCGCACCGTCGTCCCCCAGCTGGAGCCCTCCCCGGGCCTGCCGGTGCGCCAGGGCGCCCTGCGCCGCCGGGAACGCGTCATGTCGATGCTCGGCGAGCTGCCGGACGCCGCCCGTACCGCCATCCTCAACAGCTACAGCCCGGCCGTGGGCGGTGGACGCCTGTGACCGCCCCCATGCCCGTACGGCCCCCCGGCGAACCGGAGCCGGTGGACCGCGCCCCGGAGCCCGCGAAGGCGCCCGGGGCCCCGCGCCCCAGCAAGCTCGCCGCGCCGCTGCGCGAGACCGGGCGGCTGTTCGCGCTCGCCGGGACCGTGACCCGGGAGACCTTCCGACGGCCCTTCCAGGTGCGGGAGTTCATCGAGCAGTTCTGGTTCGTCGCCAGCGTGACCATCCTGCCCGCCGCCCTCGTCTCCATCCCGTTCGGCGCGGTCATCGCCCTCCAGGTCGGCTCACTCACCCAGCAGCTCGGCGCCCAGTCCTTCACCGGCGGCGCCAGCGTCCTCGCCGTCATCCAGCAGGCCAGCCCGATCATCGTGGCCCTGCTGGTCTCCGGCGCCGCCGGCTCCGCGATCTGCGCCGACCTCGGCTCCCGCAAGATCCGCGAGGAGCTGGACGCCATGGAGGTCATGGGCGTCTCGCCCGTGCAGCGCCTGGTCGTCCCGCGCGTGCTCGCCACCATGCTCGTCGCCGTCCTGCTCAACGGCCTCGTCTCCGTCGTCGGCACCCTCGGCGGCTACTTCTTCAACGTGATCCTGCAGCACGGCACCCCGGGCGCGTACCTCTCCAGCTTCTCCGCCCTCGCCCAGCTGCCCGACCTCTACGTCAGCGAGGTCAAGGCGCTGATCTTCGGCTTCATCGCCGGGATCGTCGCCGCCTACCGCGGCCTCAACCCGCGCGGCGGCCCGAAGGGCGTGGGCGACGCGGTCAACCAGTCCGTCGTCATCACCTTCATGCTGCTGTTCTTCGTGAACATGGTCCTCACGGCGATCTACCTCCAGATCGTCCCCGCGAAGGGGAGCTGACCCATGTCAATGCTCGGCTGGCTCGACAGATCCGGTGACCAGCTCACCTTCTACGTGCGGGCACTGATCTGGATCCCGCGCACCCTGCGCCGCTACCTCAAGGAGGTCCAGCGCCTGCTGGCCGAGGTCGCCTTCGGCAGCGGCGGCCTGGGGGTCGTCGGCGGCACCATCGGCGTCATGATCGCGATGACCCTGGCCACCGGCACGGTCGTCGGACTCCAGGGCTACGCCGCCCTCAACCAGATCGGCACCGCCGCCTTCACCGGCTTCGTCTCCGCGTACTTCAACACCCGCGAGATCGCCCCGCTCGTCGCCGGACTCGCCCTCTCCGCGACCGTCGGCGCCGGATTCACCGCGCAGCTCGGCGCCATGCGCATCAACGAGGAGGTCGACGGCCTCGAATCGATGGGCGTGCGCTCGATGCCCTACCTCGTCACCACGCGCATCATCGCCGGGGTCGTCGCGATCATCCCGCTGTACGCGATCGGGCTGCTCTCCTCGTACGTCGCGTCCCGCTACGTCACCGTCCTGTTCAACGGCCAGTCCGCGGGCACGTACGACCACTACTTCAATCTCTTCCTGTCCCCGGCGGACGTGCTCCTGTCGGTGCTCAAGGTGCTGATCTTCAGCGTGATGGTGATCCTCGCCCACTGCTACTACGGCTTCCACGCCACCGGCGGCCCCGCCGGGGTCGGTGTGGCCGTCGGCCGGTCCGTGCGGAACGCGATCGTGCTGATCAGCGTCACCGACTTCTTCCTCTCGCTCGCCATCTGGGGCGCCACGACGACGGTGAAGGTGGCCGGCTGATGTCCTCACGCGCCATCCGCACCACCTCCCGCAGAACCGCCGGGGTCGCCCTCTTCCTCGTGCCCGCCGTCCTCATCTGGGTATCGGTCGCGGTGTACGAGAAGGACTTCACGCACGACGCGACCGTCACCGTGCACACGTCGAGCGTCGGCAACGAGATGCACGAGAACGCCGACGTGAAGCTGCGCGGCGTCGTCGTCGGCCAGGTCCGCAACATCGCGGCCGACGGCGACGGGGCCCGGCTCACCCTCGCGATCAAACCGGACAAGCTGGACCGCATCCCGGCCGACGTCACCGCCCAGATGCTGCCCACCACCCTCTTCGGGGAACGGTTCGTCGCCCTCGTACCGCCCCCTGTGCCCTCCGCGAAGACCCTCGGCGCGGGCGACGTCATCCCGCAGGACCGGTCCAGCAACGCCATCGAGCTGGAAGAGGTCCTCGACAACGTCCTGCCGCTGCTCACCGCCGTGAAGCCGGAGAAGCTGTCCGCCACCCTCAACGCGGTCTCCACCGCACTGGAGGGCCGGGGCGAGAAGCTGGGCGACACCCTCGTGAAGCTGGACACCCACCTCAAGAAGTTCAACCCCCAACTCCCCACGCTCAACGAGGACATCAAGGAGCTCGTCAAGGTGAGCCGGCTCTACGCGGACTCCGCCCCCGAGATCCTGGACGCCCTCACCGACTTCACCACCACCAGCGGCACCCTCGCCGAACAGCAGGCGAACCTCGCGAACGTGTACGGCTCCACCACCGCCTCCGCCCGCGACGTCACCGCCTTCCTCCAGCGGAACAAGGACAACCTCATCCGGCTCGCCGCCAGCGGCAGGCCCACCCTGGAGACCCTGGCGAAGTACTCCTCGGAGTTCCCCTGCACCCTGCGCACCGTGGCCAACTTCATCCCGGCCATGGACAAGGCGCTCGGCAAGGGCACCGACGAGCCCGGGCTGCACGTGACCCTCAAGACCGTGCCGTCCAAGGGGAAGTACGTCGCGGGCAAGGACACCCCGGTCTACAACGCGACCGGCGGACCGCACTGCTACTCCATCCCGTACGTCGGCCAGACCGTGCCGACGGCCGACGCCAGGACCGCCGCCGACACCGCCCGGACGGATCCGGACCCGGCCACGCCGGTCGAGGTCCCCGCGGCCGACCCGTCGCTCGGCATGCCCAACTCGCCGCAGGAGAGCCGGCTCGTCAACGAGCTGGTCGCTCCCTCCCTGAAAGTCCGGCCGCAGGCCCTGCCCGAGTGGAGCAGCGTGCTCATCGGCCCGGCCTTCCGCGGTGTGGAGGTGAAGCTCAAGTGAAGCGCCGTTCCGTCGCGGGACCGCTCGCGAAATCGATCGTGTTCATCGTGGTGACGAGCCTGGCCACCACGGTCCTGGCCCTGTCCATCGCCAACACCGGTGTGGGCGAGACCCGTTCGTACAAGGCCCGGTTCACCGACGCCACCGGCCTCATCGTCGGCGACAGCGTCCGCGTCGCCGGGGTCAAGGTCGGCCAGGTCGAGTCCGTCAAGGTCGCGGACCGCCGGGTCGCCGAGGTCTCCTTCAGCGTCCGCAGGAGCAAGAAGCTCCCGGCCTCCGTGACCGCGTCGATCAAATACCTCAACATGGTCGGACAGCGCTACATCGACCTGGACCAGGGCGCGGGCCCCGTCGGCGAGAGCTTCGCCCCGGGCGCCACCATCCCGCTGTCGCGCACCACCCCGGCGCTCGACCTGACCCAGCTCTTCAACGGCTTCCAGCCGCTCTTCGAAGGGCTCTCGCCGCCCGACGTCAACGAGCTGGCCGGCTCCATCGTCCAGGTGCTCCAGGGCGAGGGCGGCACCGTCGACTCCATCCTCCAGCACGTCGGCTCACTGACCGGCACGGTCGCCGCCAAGGACAAGGTGATCGGTGAGGTGATCAAGAACCTCAACTCGGTCCTGAAGACCGTCAACGACCGGGAGAACGGGTTCAACGACCTGGTCGACACGCTCCAGGCCCTCGTCACCGGCTTCGCGGGCGACCGCAAGCCCCTCGGTGAGGCCGTCACCGCGATGGGCGCGCTCACCACGGTCACCGCGGACCTCTTCGAGGACGGCCGCAAACCCCTCAAGGACGGCATCAAGGAGCTGGGCAGGCTCTCCGGAAACCTGGCCGACAACACCCCGGAGATCGAGAACTTCCTCCAGAAGACCCCGGCCAAGATGGAGGCCATCAGCCGCCTCACCTCGTACGGCTCCTGGCTCAACCTCTACCTCTGCGAGGCCAGGGTCAGCGGCGTGACGACCAGCGACGGCAGCACCCCGCCGACCGGCATCGAGATCACCCAGCCGAGGTGCCTGTCATGATCAAGCCGATACGCCACCGCAACCCCGTCGCCGTCGGCATCGTCGGCCTGCTCCTGCTCGCCCTCATCGGATTCGGCGCCTACCGGGCCGACTCGCTGCCCTTCATCGGCGGCGGCACCACCTACAGCGCCGACTTCACCGAGTCCGCCGGACTCGGTGAGGGCGACGAGGTCCGCATCGCCGGCGTCAAGGTCGGCAAGGTCACCGGGGTCTCCCTGGACGGCGCCAAGGTCAAGGTCACCTTCAAGGTCAAGGACGCCTGGATCGGCAACGCCAGCACCGTCGGCATCGCCATCAAGACGCTCCTCGGCGAGAAGTACCTCGCCGTCGACCCGCTCGGCGACTCCCCGCAGGACCCGGACGAGCGCATCACGGCCTCCCGCACCACCTCCCCGTACGACGTCACGCAGGCGTTCAACGGACTGGGCGAGACCATCGGGGAGATCGACACCGAACAGCTCGCCAAGAGCTTCGAGACGATCTCCGCCACCTTCAAGGACTCCCCGCCCGACGTGAAGAGCGCCGCCCAGGGGCTCTCCGCGCTGTCGAAGACCGTCTCCGAACGCGACGCCCAGCTGGCCACCCTGCTCAAGGGCAGCAAGAGGCTCACCAAGACCCTCGCCAACAAGAAGAGCGGCTTCGAAACCCTCCTGGACGACGGCAACCTGCTCCTCGGCGAGATCCAGGCCCGCCGCGACTCCATCCACCTGCTGCTCACCGGCACCCGCGACCTGGGCACCCAGCTCACCGGTCTCGTCTCCGACAACAACAAGCAGCTGAAGCCGACCCTCAAGGCGCTCGGCCGGGTCACCGCGGTCCTCAAGAAGAACCGCAAGAGCCTCGACCAGGTGCTCGCGCTCGCCGGCTCCTACAACCGGCTCGTCGGCAACACCCTCGGCAACGGCCGCTGGTTCGACAACTACGTCTGCGGGGTCGTCCCGAAGAACTACCTGCCCGCGAACACACCCCCGGCGACCGGCTGCATGCCTCCGAAGCAGGAAGGCGGGCACTGAGATGAGACTCACCCGCGTCATCGGCATCGGTGCCGGCCTCGTCGTCGTGGCCGTCGCCGCCACCTCCGGGGTCTCGGCCCTGGAGGAGCAGGGCGGCACCACCGTCACCGCCTACTTCGACCAGGTCACCGGCGTCTACGCCGGGTCCGACCTGCGCATACTCGGCGTACGCGTCGGCCGCGTCGAATCCGTCGAACCGCGCGGCAAGGACGTCAAGGTCGTCCTGCACATCGACAAGGGCATCCAGGTCCCCGAGGACGCGCACGCCGTCGTCGTCGCCCCCAGCCTGGTCGCCGACCGGTACGTCCAGCTCGCCCCCGCCTACACCGGGGGAGCGGCCATGGCGGACGGCGCCCAGCTGCCCGCCGCCAACAACGCCGTCCCGGTCGAGGTGGACCAGCTCTACGCCTCCATCACCGAACTCTCCACCGCGCTCGGCCCCGACGGGGCGAACGCCGAAGGGGCCTTCGCCGGGCTCCTGGACACCGGCGCCAAGAACCTCAAGGGCAACGGCAAGGACATCGGCGACTCCATCGAGCAGTTCGGCAAGGCCACCAAGACCCTGGACAAGTCGAGCGGCAACCTCTTCGACACGCTGTCCTACCTCCAGACCTTCACCACCATGCTGAAGGACAACGACGGCAACGTCCGCGCCGCCGAGGAGCAGCTGAACTCCGTCACCGGCTTCCTCGCCGACGACAAGAAGAACCTCGGCGCCGCCCTCAAGGAACTCGGCACCGCGCTCGGTCAGGTGAAGTCCTTCATCAAGGACAACCGGGGCGAGCTCAAGAAGAACGTGGACGCCCTCGTGCCGATCACCCAGGCCCTCGTCGACCAGCGCGCCTCACTGGCCGAGTCGATGGACGTCCTGCCGCTCTCCGCGGGCAACGTCCTCAACGCGTACGACCCCGAGCACCGCACGCTCAACGGCCGGACCAACCTCAACGAGCTCAGCATGGGCGGCCCGCTCCTCGAATCGAGCCTCGCCCTCCAGGGTCTCTCCCCGGTGGACGCCGAACGGCAACGGGCGCTTCCCACGCTGCCGCTCCCGGCGGTGGGCACGGTCTACGGCACCCCGAAGGACGCCAAGGACGCCAAGGACACGAAGGGGGCGAACCGATGAACCGTCGACCGCGCAGACCCGCGGCCCTCGGCACCGCCGGCGGACCGGCACTCGTCGCGCTCGGCCTGTGCTGCACCCTCTTCGTCACCGGATGCGGAGCCCCGCACTTCTCCGGCATCGAGGACCTGCCGCTGCCCGGCGGCGCCGACCTCGGCGACCACCCCTACGAGATCACCGCGGACTTCGGGGACGTGCTCAGCCTCTCCCCGCAGTCCTCGGTCAAGGTCAACGACGTCGCGGTCGGCCGGGTCACCAAGATCTCGCTGGCGCCCGACGGCTGGCAGGCCCGGGTCACCATGAAGGTGAACGGGAAGATCGACCTGCCCGCCAACGCCTACGCCCATCTGGAGCAGTCCAGCCTGCTCGGCGAGAAGTACGTCCAGCTCCGCCCGCCCGCCAAGGGCAAGGAGCAGGGCACCCTCGCCGACGGCGACCGCATCCCGCTCAGCCGTACCAATCGCAACCCCGAGGTCGAAGAGGTCTTCGGCGCCCTGTCCATGCTCCTCAACGGCGGCGGCGTCCAGCAGCTCAAGACCATCACCACCGAACTCAACAAGGCCCTGAGCGGGCAGGAGCCGCAGGTCAAGTCCATGCTTCACCGGGTCGACAAGCTCGTCACCAACCTGGACGACCACCGCGGCGACATCACCGCGGCGCTCGACGGCGTCAACCGGCTCTCCAGCACGCTCGCCGGCCGCAAACAGCAGGTCGGCACCGTCCTCACCGAACTCAGCCCCGGCATGAAGGTCCTGGAGAAGCAGCGTGGATCCCTCATGACGATGCTCCGCTCCCTGGACACGCTCTCCGGCGTCGCCGTCACCACCATCAACCGGAGCAAGGCGGACACCATCGCCGACCTCAAGGCCCTCGCCCCGACCCTGCGGGCCCTGGCCGACTCCGGCAACGACCTCCCCGACTCCCTCCAGGTGCTGCTCACCTACCCGTTCACGGACGAGGTGCTGCGCGGCGTGAAGGGCGACTACCTCAACGTGTACCTGGACCTGACGGCCGAACCCGGCACCCAGATCATCCCCGCCTACGACCCGGACCCGGAGACCCCGCCCGCCCAGTCCCGGGCGGTCGCCGGCGCCGGACTGCCGCTGCCCCTCCCCGCCACCTCGGCGCCGACGACGAGCCGGCCCACGGACTCGAAGGGGAGCAACTGATGATCACCCTCGCCATCCGGCTGAAGAACATCGCCTTCCTCATCATCTCCGTGCTGGTGCTCGGCTACCTCGGGGTGCGCTACGCCGACCTCGGCCATTACGTCGGCATGCGCGACTACTACACCGTCAAGATGCAACTCCCGCGCACCGGCGGCCTGTTCACCCACTCCAACGTCACCTACCGGGGGGTCTCGGTCGGCCGGGTCGGGCCCATCGAACTCACCGACGACGGTGTCGAGGCCGAGCTGCGGATCAACAAGTCCGCACCCCGCATCCCCGACGGCCTCAAGGCGGTCGTGGCCAACCTCTCCGCAGTCGGCGAGCAGTACGTGGACCTGCGGCCGACCCGCACCGAGGGCCCCTACCTGGCGAACGGCTCGGTCATCGACCAGGCCGAGACCACCGTCCCGGCGCCCGTGACCAACGTGCTCACCAGCGTCAACGACCTCACCTCCTCGGTCGACCTGGAGTCCCTGCGTACCGTCGTGGACGAGTTCGGCACCGCGTTCAGCGGGCGCGGCGACGACCTCCAGGTCCTCCTGGACACCGGCAGCGAGTTCGTGGACGCCGCCGACGACGCGCTGCCCGTCAACACCCGGCTGATGGAGGACGGCAAGACCGTCCTGCGCACCCAGGTCGAGCAGGGCGAAGCGCTCAAGGGGTTCGCCTCCGGCGCGAAGGAACTGGCCGCCCAGCTCAAGGGGTCCGACACCGATCTGCGCAAGCTGATCGCCGCCGCCCCCGACGCCACGAACCAGATCAGCGGACTGCTCCGGGACGTCGAACCCAGCTTCGGGGTCGTCGTCGCCAACCTCCTCACCACCTCCGACGTCGCCGTCACCCGCCAGCGCGGCCTGGAGGAACTGCTCGTGAAGCTCCCCGCCGTCGCGGCGGCCGGGGCCAGCGCGGTGGACGAGGACGGGGCCCGGTTCGGCATGTCGATCACCTTCTTCGAACCGCTGCCCTGCACCGCCGGCTACGAGGGCACGACCTACCGCAACGGCCTCGACCTCTCACCCGCCCCCGCCCTCAACACCAAGGCCCGCTGCTCCGCCTCGCCCGGCACCGGCATCGACGTCCGGGGCAGCGCCAACGCCCCGACCGGCGGCCCGCTGCCCGAACCGGCGAAGGCCGGCGCGCTCCTCCTCGGGGACACCGAGGAGG
The DNA here is from genome assembly GCF_055590565.1 of Streptomyces sp. NPDC041814. NCBI lineage: Bacteria > Bacillati > Actinomycetota > Actinomycetes > Kitasatosporales > Streptomycetaceae > Streptomyces > Streptomyces sp. NPDC041814. Next base: position 205,429 of record NZ_JBVJAM010000013.1, read on the forward strand.
ACCGGCTGCCCGGAGTGCTCGGAGCCGCCGCCGACGCGGCACCGGAGGCCCGGGGCATGGCCGGGCTGCTCGGCCTGGGACAGGAGGACGGCGAGTGAACCCCCGTACGCGAAGCCTCGGCGGATGGGCCGTCCTGCTGATCGCGGCCCTCGTCTGCGCCCTCGGCGGCTGGTCCTACGCCCAGGCACGCGGTGACGACGACCTGGCCTACGCCAAGAGCCGGGACGCCGCCCTCGCGGACGGCCGCCAGGCGGTGGCCCGGCTCAACACCATGGACGGCAAGGACGCGACGAGCGTGGACGCGGGCCTGGCCGGGTGGCTGGAGTCCGCGACGGGACCGTTGTACGACCAGCTGAAGCGGACCCGTAAGAAGGACGCCGCCGACCTCAAGGCGTCCGGCGCCACCGCGCGCGGCAAGGTCACCGACGCCGCGCTCACCGAGCTCGACCAGCGGACCGGCACCGCGCTGATGATCGCGACCGTCGACGTCGAGGTCACCCCGCGCACCGGCCGGCCCGGCACTGAGCGCAAACGGTTCGAGGCCACGCTCGCCCGGACCGGGGACGGCTGGAAGATCAAGGCGCTCACGGCGCTCGGCATAGGGAGCGGCGCATGACCACGGACGTCGAGGAGAAGCCGGAGGCCGCCGTCGAGCCGCCCGAGGACACCGACGACACCGGCACCCGCCCGGCCCGCCGGTGGCCGCGCGTCCTCGCCGGAATCCTCGTCGCCGCCCTGCTCGCCGCCGGGGCCGTGATGTACGTGGCGGGGAGGCAGCTGCGGGACACACCCGCCACGTCCAACCGGGCCCTCACCGACAGCGCGGCGACCGCCCAGGTGGCCGGCGAGGTCACCAACGCGCTCGGCAAGGTCTTCTCGTACAGCCCCGACGGCACTGCCGCCACCAAGGCGTCCGCGCAGAAGCTGCTCGCGGGCAAGGCGCTCCAGCAGTACGCGGCGCTGTTCGGCCAGGTCGAGAAGCAGTCGGCGGACCAGAAGCTCACGCTCACCACCCATGTCGTGCGCGCCGGGGTGACCCGGCTCACGCCGGACAGCGCGCACCTGCTCGTCTTCCTGGACCAGGTCTACGAGCGCAAGGGCAAGGCGGCGAGCAAGGCGGCCGCGCAGCTCTCCGTCACGGCCCAACTGCGCGAAGGGCACTGGACGATCGTGGAGATCACCTCCCGGTAGCCCGCGAGGAGCACCACCGCACCACCGAGCACGGACAGCACAGCGCGGCGGGACCGCCGGCAGGGAGAGGCAGCGATGGCACGGGTAGCGATGACGAGGAATCCGCTGGTGGCGGCGGCGATCGTGCTGACGGTCGCGGCGGCCGGCGCCGCGGGCTGGGGCGGGGTGTCCCGGTACCAGGCGGGGCACGACAGCTCGGCCGCGTACGCCCAGACCCGCGACGAGGTGCTGGCGGCGGGGGAGCAGGCCGTGCAGAACATGAACACGCTCGACCACGCGCAGCTGGAGAAGGGGCTCGACAGCTGGGAGGACTCCACCACCGGGGACCTGCACCAGCAACTGGTCGACGGACGGGGCGGGTTCGTGAAGCAGATCCAGCAGGCGAAGACCGTCAGCACCGCGAAGGTGCTGGCCGGCGCGGTCACCGAACTGGACGACCGGGCCGGGAAGGCCGGGGTCATGGTGGCGCTCCGGGTGACCGTGACCGCGCCGAAGGGCAAGCCCGCGGTGAAGGAGAGCCGGATGCTCGGCCAGCTCACCCGCACCCCCGACGGGTGGAAGCTCAGCGCCCTCGGCCAGGCGCCCGTCGGCAACACCGCCGGCTGACACCCCCGCCCCCGCACCGAGAGGAACCCGGACATGTCGACCACCCGTCACCTGGTCAACCGTCAGCGCCGCCTGGCCACCGTGGCCGCCGCCGAACGCGCCGCGACGACCGCCCCGCCCCGCCCCCGCACCGGACGCGGCCCGGACCCGGAGAAGCCCGACGCCCCGCAGGACGAGGCCGCGCCGGAGACCGAGGAGGACGAGGAGGCGGCCGGGCCGGAGGCCGGGAAGGCCACCGCCCGGCGCAGGCCGCGTCTCAGCCTGCCCGCCGTCCTCTGCGTCCTCACCCTCGTCCTCGGCGCCGTCGCCGCCTGGGCGTTCACGTCGGCGGCGAGCCTGCGCGACGACCCGAGCAGGCAGAACACCGCGCTGACCGACATCAGCCGCACCAGCGAGGTGAAGGGCCAGATCACCGAGGCGGTCGGCGCGGTCTTCTCGTACGACTACGCCTCACCCACCAAGGCCGAGGCGGCGGTGACGAAGTATCTGACCGGCAAGGCGGTCCAGCAGCACGCGGACATGCTCGCCGAGGTCCGGGAGCAGGCGCCGAAGCAGAAGCTGGTCCTCACCACGACCGTCACCGACAGCGGTGTGGAGATGCTCGACGGCGACCGGGCCCGGCTGCTGATCTACGCCGACCAGCGCAACACCCGTACCGGCAAGTCCGAGGAGACCACCTACGCCGCCGCCATGTTCAGCGTGGACGCGGTCCGCAAGGGCGGCAGCTGGCGGATCTCCGCGATCGACACCTTCACCCGGTGACCCAGGCGACCCCACCAAGGAGAGCACGCATGAGGTTCAACGGCACCATGCGCCGAGGACTCGGCGGCACCGCAGCCGCCGTCGCCGTGATGGCCGCGCTCACGGCGTCGCAGGCACCCCAGCTCGCCGCGCACGAGGAGACCGCGAAGCCGCGTCACAAGACGGACGACGTCGTCTGGTCCGAGGTCCCCAACGACGACTCGTACCACACCGAACTCCCGCCCCTGAAAAGCCCGAAGCCGCCCAGGAAGGGCGAGAAGCAGAGCCCCGCGGCCAAGCAGTCCTGGGCCGAGGCCGGCATCCCGGCCACCGTGCTCGCCGCCTACCGCAGGGCCGAGACCACGATGGGCCGCAGCGACCCCGGCTGCCGGCTGCCCTGGCAGCTCCTGGCGGCGATCGGCAAGGTCGAGTCCGGGCACGCGGCCGGAGGCCGGGTCGACAGGAACGGCACGACCGTCTCGCCGATCCTCGGGCCGGTCCTCAACGGCGCCGGTTTCGCCGACATCGCGGACACCGACGGGGGCGCCTACGACGGGGACGCGACGTACGACCGGGCGGTCGGCCCGATGCAGTTCATCCCCTCGACGTGGGCGCGCTGGGGCCGCGACGGCAACGGAGACGGGCGCCGCGATCCGAACAACGTGTACGACGCGGCGCTCTCCGCCGGGGCCTACCTGTGCGCCGGGACCCGCGATCTGTCGATCCCCTCCGACACGAACCGGGCGATCCTCAGCTACAACCACTCGGAGACCTACCTGCGTACGGTGCTGTCCTGGCTGGAGTTCTACCGCAAGGGCATCCACCCGGTCACCGACGGCACGGGCCCCATCCCCAGGAGCCCCGGCGCGGGCAGCCCCAGCAAGCCCAAGCACCCCGTCGGCGGCTCCGGTTCCAAGGACGACGGCGGTGGCATCGAGGTCGGCCCTCAGCCCGGTACCAGCACCCGCCCGACCACTCCCGGCACCCACGACCCCGACCCGAGCACCACGCCCGACCCGGACCCGACGGACACCACCGGTCCCTCGCCCGACCCGTCGGCTCCCGGCTCCCCGGACCCGAGCACCACCCCCGACCCGGACCCGACCACGACGAAGCCGGACCCGGGCTGCACGACCACCCCGGCGCCCGACCCGACCGACACCACCGAGCCCACCGCCTCACCCTCACCGGACGCCACGGAGACCGGCGAACCCTGCACCACCCCCACCCTGCCCCCCACGGCGGACTAAGGCCTGTTCACGACGGCTCAGCCGCCCGCCAGCACTTCCGCGAGGTCGTAGCGGACGACCTCCTCCAACTGTGCGTACGTGCAGCTGTCCGGCGTACGGTCGGGCCGCCAGCGGCGCCACTGGGCGGTGTGCCGGAAGCGGTCGCCCTCCATGTGGTCATACGCCACCTCGCAGACCCGCTCCGGCCGCAGCGGCACCCAGGACATGTCCTTCTTGCCGGACCAGCGGCTCGGGGCGCCGGGCAGCCGGGCACCCGCGTGCGCCTCGGCCTCGGCCCAGGCACGCCACGGGTGGTCGTCGGCGTCGGTCAGCAGGGGTTCCAGCTCGGTGACGAGTTCGGCGCGACGCTTCATGGGGAAGGCCGCGCACACCCCTACGTGCTGGAGCGCGCCGGCGTCGTCGTACAGGCCGAGGAGCAGCGAGCCGACGACCGGGCCGCTCTTGTGGAAGCGATATCCGGCCACCACGCAGTCGGCGGTCCGCTCGTGCTTGATCTTGTACATGGACCGGACGTCCGGCCGGTACGGCGCGTCGAGCGGCTTCGCGACGACCCCGTCGAGGCCCGCGCCCTCGTACCGCTCGAACCACTCCTCGGCGCGGGCCGGGTCGGTCGTGGACGGGGCCAGATGCACCGGCGCCGACGCCCCGGCGAGCGCCGCCTCCAGGACCGTGCGCCGGTCCGCCTGCGGGGTGTCAAGGAGCGAGTCGTCGCCCAGCGCCAGCAGGTCGAAGGCGATCAGCGCGGCCGGTGTCTGCCCGGCCAGCAACCGCACCCGGGACTCGGCGGGGTGGATGCGCTCGCTGAGCCGGTCGAAGTCGAGGCGGCCGTCGTGCGCGACGACGATCTCGCCGTCCACCACACACCGCTCCGGCAGATTCTCCCGGACGGCATCGACCACCTCGGGGAAGTACCGGGTGAGCGGCTTGCCGGTCCGGCTGCCGATCACCACCTCGTCACCGTCCCGGTGCACGATCGCCCGGAAGCCGTCCCACTTCGCCTCGTACTGCATGCCCGGCGGAATCCGCTTCACGGACTTGGCGAGCATCGGCTTCACGGGTGGCATCACCGGCAGGTCCATGGCCCGATTGTGACCCGTAAGGCGACCGGAGTCTCCCGATGTGCGGCATATGTGTGCCCGGCCTACGGTGGCCGACATGGCAGCAGCGGGCACAGCGGTGGAGCTGGACGCGGCCGGGCGGGCGGTCCGGCTGTCCAATCCCGACAAGGTCTACTTCCCGGCGAAGGGCTACACGAAGAGGGACGTCGCCGAGTACTTCCTCGCCGTCGGCCCCGGCATCCTGCGCGCCCTGCGAGACCGGCCCACCACCCTCCAGCGGTTCGTGGACGGCGTCGAGGGCGAGTTCTTCTACCAGAAGCGCGCCCCCAAGAACCTCCCCGAGTGGATCCCCACCTCCACGATCGCCTTCCCGAGCGGGCGGTCCGCCCGGGAGATGTGCCCCACCGAGGTGGCCGCCGTCCTCTGGGCCGCCAACCTCGGCACCCTCACCTTCCACCCCTGGCCGGTCCGGGGCGGGGACACCGACCACCCCGACGAACTCCGCATCGACCTGGACCCGCAGCCCGGCACCGGATACGCCGACGCGGTCCGCGCCGCCCACGAACTGCGCGGCGTCCTGGAGGAGCACGGGCTGCGCGGCTGGCCGAAGACGTCCGGCGGGCGCGGCATCCACGTCTTCGTGCCCATCGAGGCGCGCTGGACGTTCACCGAGGTGCGGCGCGCGGCCATCGCGGTCGGGCGGGAGCTGGAGAGCCGGATGCCGGACCAGGTCACCACCGCCTGGTGGAAGGAGGAGCGCGGCGAGCGGATCTTCGTCGACTACAACCAGACCGCCCGCGACCGCACCATCGCCTCCGCCTACTCCGTACGGCCCTTCCCGCACGCCCCGGTGTCCGCCCCGCTGCGCTGGGAGGAGGTGGACGACGCCGAGCCCCGCGACTTCGACCTCCGCACCATGCCCGTGCGGTACGCGGAACACGGCGACGTGCACGCCGACATGGACCAGGAGGCCTTCCGCCTGGACTCGCTGCTCGAACTCGCCGACCGCCACGCGAGCGACGGCGGCCCAGGCGACCTGCCCTACCCGCCCGAGTACCCGAAAATGCCCGGCGAGCCCAAGCGCGTGCAGCCGAGCCGCGCCCGCCGCGACAAGGACGACGAGGCGTGAGCGATCCCGAGCACGGGGCACACGGCCGGCCGCTGACCCGGGGCCAGAAGTGGCAGGGCTTCAAGGAGTCCCCGTACTTCCCGGCGATCGTCCTGCTGTTCATCCTGTCCGCCGCCGCAGGGCTCTTCGCCGGCTCCTACACGTACGCCATGGCCAACCCCACCCCGCACAGCGTCCCCACCGCCGTGGTCAGGGAGCCGGACACCACGCGCGGCCGGGAGTTCGTCGCCGCGATGGACAAGGCCCTCGACGCCTCCCTGGTCATCCACGTCTACCCGACCGCGGCCGCCGCGCGTGAGGCCCTGGAGGAGCAGCGGGTCTTCGCCATCGTGCGGTCCGGCGAGCGGGGCGTGTCGCTGGACGTGGCCGCGGCCTCCGGGGCGGCGGTCGCCCAGCTGCTGGCCGAGTCGGCCGTGAAGGTGGGGGACACGCTGGACATCCCGGTCGCCGTGCAGGACGTCAAACCCCTCCAGAAGGGCGACCCGCGCGGGCTCGCGCTCTTCTACATCTCGCTCGCCGCCGTCATCGTCGGCTTCGTGGGCGCCATCCAGCTCAGTGTGCACGCCCGTGCACTGATCCCGGCCGAACGGATCGGCTTCACGGTCCTCTACTCGCTGCTCGGCGCCTTCGCCATCGCCGCCGTGGTCGACTGGCTGCTCGGGGCGGTCGACCTGCCGTTCGTCGAGTCCTGGCTGATCCTCGCCTTCACGATGTTCACCTCGGGCATGGTCTTCACCATGTTCAACACCCTGATCGGCCGCTGGGCGATGCTGCCGACCTGGGGCGTCATGGTGCTCCTGGGCAACCCGTCGTCCGGCGGTGCCGTCTCCTGGCCGCTGCTGCCCTCGCTCCTCGGCCACATCGGACGCTGGCTGCCCCCGGGCGCCTCCGTCAACGCCCAGCACACCGCCGTCTACTACCAGGGTCACCAGCGCGTCTTCCCGTATCTGGTCCTCGGGGTCTGGGCGCTGGTCTCGTGCACGGTCTTCTGGGTGTGGCGCCACCGGCACCCCGGCGGCCGCGAGCACATGCCGCAGCACGCGGCGACGGTCACCTGATCCGCGGACGCATTCCGCGACTCGCCCACCGGCCTTGACGGCCCTGAGGCGGACTTTGTCCTTACTGTGGGTAAGCGATTTTCCCGGGTCCGTCACGGCCCGTCGCCACATCCTCGGCAGCACCCGTCAGCAGTGGGGAGTTCGACATGGACCGCAGAAGTATCAGCCGGCGGATGCTGATGGGCGGCGGGGCCGTGGCGGCGGCGGGGGTGGCGTCCCTGTCCCTCCCGGCACCCGCCGCCGCCCTGCCCCACCCGGCACGGCGAGCACCCGCCGGGGGAGTGGTCCGGCACATCCGGATGTACGTGGAGAAGCTCCCGGACGGCCGGATGGGCTACGGCCTGGAGAAGGGCAAGGCCACCGTGCCGGGCCCGCTCATCGAGCTCAACGAGGGCGACACCCTGCACATCGAGTTCGTGAACACCCTGGACGTGCCCGCCGGGCTGCACGCGCACGGCGTCGACTACGACATCGCCAGCGACGGCACCCGGATGAACCACAGCACCGTCGAACCCGGCGCCACCCGCACGTACACCTGGCGCACCCACACCCCCGGCCCGCGCCGCGACGGCACCTGGCAGCCGGGGAGCGCCGGCTACTGGCACTACCACGACCACGCCGTGGGCTCCGACCACGGCACCGGTGGCATCCGCGACGGGCTCTACGGGCCGCTGGTCGTCCGGCGCCGGGGCGACGTCCTGCCGGACAAGACCATCACGATCGTCTTCAACGGCATGTCGATCAACAACACCCCGGCCGGGAAGAGCCCGGACTTCACGACCACGCTCGGGGACCGGCTCGAAGTCGTCATGATCACGCACGGCGACTTCTACCACACGTTCCACATGCACGGTCACCGCTGGGCGGACAACCGTACGGGCATGCTCACGGGGCCCGACGACCCGAGCCGGGTGGTCGACACGAAGATCGTCGGACCGGCGGACTCCTTCGGCTTCCAGGTGATCGCGGGCGAACACGTGGGCGCGGGCGCCTGGATGTACCACTGCCACGTGCAGAGCCACGCCGACCGGGGCATGGGCGGGATGCTCCTCGTGGCCGACCGGGACGGCACCGTACCCGGACACGACGGCTAGGGCCTCTTGTTCGGATCATGGCCGGCGGACGCCCCATTGACGCGGCGTTGATCAGTCGTTTATCGCGACGGGGCAATGTGGTCGCCATGCTGATCAACACCGCGACCGACCCCGCCTTCTCCTGGCAGGAGACAGCACTGTGCGCCCAGGCGGGCCCCGAGTTCTTCTTCCCCGCCCCCGGCAGCTCCACCCGTGAGGCCAAGCAGCTCTGCAACGCCTGCGAGGGACGGCAGGCGTGCCTGGAGTACGCCCTCGACAACGACGAGCGCTTCGGCGTGTGGGGCGGCCTGTCCGAGAAGGAGCGGGAGCGGCTGCGCAGAGTTGGCCGCGAGCGGGCCTGAAACAGCCCCGTACGTGCGAGACTTCGGCCGCCACCGTTTCCGTACGCGGACCCCGTGACCGCGACGGAACCCGCGTCGACCTGGAGGAGAAGCCGAGTTGAGCGAGTACGACTACGTCGTCGTCGGGGCGGGTTCGGCCGGCTGCGTGCTGGCCGCTCGGCTGTCCGAGGATCCCACCGTGCGGGTCGCGCTGGTCGAGTCGGGCGGACCCGACCGCAAGCAGGAGATCCGCGTCCCGGCCGCCTTCCCGCAGCTTTTCAAGACCCCGTTCGACTGGGACTTCAGCACGGTGAAGCAGTCGGAGCTCGGCGGCCGTGAGCTGTTCTGGCCGCGCGGCCACACCCTGGGCGGCTCCTCCTCGATCAACGCCATGATGTGGGTACGCGGACACCGCGACGACTACGACGCGTGGGCGGCGGCCGCCGGGCCGGACTGGGGCCACGACGCGATCGTGCCCTACTTCCGGCGCGCCGAGCGCTGGTCCGGCCCGGTCGGCGACGGCACGGTGTACGGCACCGAGGGCCCGCTGCACATCGCGCCGCCCCGCAGCCCGTCCCCGCTCACCGAAGACTTCGTCACCGCCTGCCGCGACGACGGCCTGACGTTCCTGCCCGAACTGAACGCGCCCGACCACAGCGGGGTCGCCCTCACCCCGGTCAACCAGCGGCGCGGACGGCGCTGGAGCGCGGCCGACGGCTACCTCAAACCTGCCGCCCGGCGCGCCAATCTGGACATACTCACACACACCCGCGTCCGCGCCCTCGCCTTCGAGGGAGACCGGGCCACCGGGGTGGAGACCGAGAGCTCCGGCACGCTCACCGCCCGCCGGGAGGTCATCCTCAGCGCCGGTGCCATCGGCTCCCCGCACCTGCTGCTGCGTTCGGGTATCGGCGACCCCGGCGAACTGCGCCGCGCGGGCGTCGAGGTGCGCGCGGCGTCACCGGACGTCGGCCGCAACCTCCAGGACCACCTGTCCTTCGCGGTCACCCTGCGCTGCCCGCGCCCGGTCACCATGACGGGCGCCGACACCCCGGTGAACATCGCCCGCTACCTGCTCACCGGGCGCGGACCGCTCAGCTCCAACCTGGCGGAGGCCGTCGCCTTCGTGCGCAGCGCCTCCGCACCGGCCGCCCCGGACCTGGAACTGATCTTCGCCCCGGCCCCGTTCATCGACCACGGGCTGACCCCGCCCACCGAACACGGCATCACGATCGGCGTGGTCCTGCTCCAGCCCGAGAGCACCGGCCGCATCACCCTGGACTCGGACCACCCGGACCCCCGTTCCGCCCTGCGCATCGACCCGGGCTACCTCGCGGCCGGTACCGATCTGCGGCGCATGATGGACGGCGTCCGCCACGCCGAACGGCTTTTCGCCCACACGGCTCTCGCCCCGCACACCTCGACGCCCATGGGCCACTACCCCGGGGCGGTGGACGACGACCGCCTGGCCGAGGCGATCCGGACCGGGGCGGAAACCCTCTACCACCCCGTCGGCACCTGCCGGATGGGCGACGACCCCGGATCGGTCACCGACCCCCGGCTCCGGGTGCGCGGCGTCCGGGGCCTGCGCGTGGTCGACGCCTCCGTCATGCCGCGCATCACCCGGGGGCACACCCACGCGCCCACGGTCGCCATCGCCGAGAGGGCCGCCGAACTGATCAGACAGGACGCCCGGGGCTGACGGGTGTAGCGGAAGGTCCGGGATCACGACGGGATGCGGAACGTGTCCCCGTACATCTTCCAGGTCAGCGGCGGCTCCAGACCGAAGTTCTCGTCCTCCAGGAAGACGCGCTGCGCGGTGTCGATGCGTGAGGTGTCGTGCTGCTGGTTCTTCTTCGACTTCATCACGGCCCGCGCGGTGTCCAGGAAGATGTCCAGGTACGCCGACTCGTCACCGCCCTCCGCGACCGTGTCCGCCTCGGCCAGCGCCGCCTGCCGGATGCCGTAGAAGGAGTCCGCCTCGTGCCCGGGGCCCTGGAGCACCATGGTGTCGAAGTAGATGAACTGGCCCAGCGCGCCGAGCCCGTCCAGCTTCGCCAGACGCACCGCCGGCTCGAAGTACTGCTTGTCGCGGACCTCCTCCTGCGCCTTGCGGAACGCCGGGTCCCCGGCCGCCTTCTTCCACGCCCCCGTGAACCCCGGGTCCAGGCCCTCGTGCGACCCGGTGCCGTCGACCTTGCGCAGCGCGGGCAGGTACGGGGCGAGCGGGTTGTCCGGGTGGTCCTTCGTGAACGCCTCGACGAACGCCAGCATGTCGTGCGTACCGGAGCAGAAACCGACGAGACCCGCCGCGTATCCGGTGCCGTCTCCGCTGTCCTCGATCGTCGCGTACTGGGTGCGCCAGTCCAGCGTCGAGCCCTCCGCGCTGGCCAGCAGCTGCCACGCGATCTCGCGCATCTTCGGCGCGGCGAGCCCGGCCGGCGCCCCGTCGACCCGCTCGTTCATCTCCGCGCGCTCCTCGTCGTCCGCGGCCGCGAACGGGTCCGGGTTCACCGGCCCGGTGGCCGACGCCTCGGCGGCCTTGGGGGAGTCCGTGGGAAGCCCGGCGTCGTCGCCGGTGTTGAAGACGAGGGCGACGGCTATCGCCAGCGGCGCACCGATGAGAACGAAGCGGGTCACAGGTTTCACCGGCACAGCGTACGGTCCCCGCCCGCCCCCGGGTGGCACACCCCCGCACGGCAGAATCGCCGCATGACCGACGCCCTGCTGAAGTCCCTCGACCCGCTTCCGTATCCCCGGCGCATGCGCGAACTCGCCACCCGGGCCCGCGTTCTGTCCGCTTCGGGGGAATTGCGTCGTGTCCTGGACGAGCTGGACCGGCGCGGCCCCTACGAGCGGGGCCTCGCCGTCGTCGCGGCGTCCGTCGGCGGCGACGCGGAGTGGATCGCGGCGCACCTCGCCGACCCGGACCCCTTCGTGCAGGGCCACGCCCTGCGGGTCGCCCGGAGCCTCGGCGTCCCCGACGAGGCGTACGCACAGGCCCTGGACGACCTGCCCCGCGCCGCGCGCCGCCGCCTGCTGCGGGCGGTCGTCCACGACCGGCGCACCGACCTCGCCGCCCGGCTCCTCGACCAGGTCCGCGCCGACTGGGGCGACGCCGAGGCGGCCGTGCTGCTGCCCGGCTGCTCCGCCGGCACCGTGGCCCGGCTGCTGCCCGAGCTGCTGTACGCCGTACGCGGCTGGAGCGGCCTGGGGCGCCGCCACCCCGGTCCCCTCCTGGACGCCGTCGAACGGCAGCTCGCCGAACTGCCCGAGCCGCAGCGCCCGGAGTGGTGGCAGCGGTACGCCCCCGGGATCGCCGCCACCGCCGCCGCCCGCCCCTCCCGCGTCCTCGAACTGCTCGACCGCTTCGGCCCCGCCACCCTGCCCTGGCCGCTCGCCCGCCGCCTCGGCGCCCTCGCCGCCGCCGACCCGGCCCGGACCGCCCGGCTGCTGTTGCGCCCGGAAACCCGGCCGATGCTGGAGCACGGCGCGCGCCGGGTGCCCGACGGCGTGCTTCGCCGCCTCGCCCGCACCGCCCCGGAAGGGCTCGTCGTGGAGCTGGGCCTCGCCATGGCCCAGGACTCCGCGGGCCTCGCCCGGCTCCTCGCCGCCCTCCCGCCCGGCCGCCGCGCCGGCGTGCACGCCTCGGTCACCGCCGGGCGCGGCCCGGGCGGCCCCGCCGTCGACGCGGACCTCCTCGACGCACTGCCCCGCAGCGGCGTCGCCGACGAGGCCCGGCGCATGGCGGACCGGGCCGCCGAACGCGGCGAGGACTGGCACACCGTGCTGCTCGCCCAGTCCTACCTCCCGGCCGCCGAGGTGTGGGACCGGCTCCTCGCCGCCACCCGCAGACCGGCCGCCGGCGACCGGGCCCTCGTCTGGCCGCTGCTCGTCCGCAACGCCGGGCGCACCGGCGCGCCCGGGCCCGTCGCCGTACTCCTGGACGACATGGCGAGGCTCCGCAACGAGCAGGACCCCGTCCGCTCGGCCGCCCTCCTCGCCCTGGCGGACATCCCCGCCGCACTGTTCACCGAGGCCATGGAACCGGCCCTGGACCGGATCGCGGCCGACGCCGTCGAGGCCCGGGACTCCTCCTACGCCACCCGCCGCGCCCTGAGCACCCTCGCCGTGCGGCTGCTGCGCGAACACGTCGCCACCGGCCGCCGGGCCCCGGGCCCCGACGCTGCATTCCCGTCTGCCGGGCGGACGGGAATGCGACGACAGGGCCTGGTCAGCTGGTCGCTGCGCACCCTGGTCCGGATCTCCGGCAACACCGGCGGCGCCGACCTCGGCCGGCTCGACCGCACCCTGCGCCGGGACCAGGAGCACGACGTGTTCGAGGCCCTGCGGCCCTGGCTGGAGGCGGGCGCGGAGAAGAGCGACTACGGGCTCGCGTTCGCGCTCGTCCGGGCGCTGGGCCGTCGCGCCGCCGGGCTGCCCGAGCTCCAGGACCTGCTGTGGCAGGCGATCCGCTACGGCTCGGTCACCACCGCGCGGACCGCCGTCCGGCTGTGGCTCGAACCGGACACGGACCGGGGCGAGCGCGTCGAACGGCTGCTCGCGCTCGACCCCTCGGCGGGCACCCTGCCCGAAGTGCTGGCGGTCCTCACCCGCACCCGGACCGATCTCCTCGACCCGTACCTCGCGACCCCGCCGCCGCACGGCCGCTTCCTGACCCCCGGCCGCCCCTGGACCGTCCACCCCGGGCCCGAGATCCGCCGCTGGGTGCCCCGCCAGCACCGCGCCGCCGCACGCGCCCTGCGCCACGCGGCGCGCGACGGGAAGCTGCCGCTGCACGGGCGGGCGCGCGCCGTCGCCGCCCTGGCCCGCATCCCCGGGACCGGCGCCGAGGCGCTGGGGGAATGGACCGGCTCCGACGACGTCGTGCTCGCCGAGGCGGCGCTCACCGCGCTCGGCCACACCGACCGCGCCCCCGAGGTGCTGCCCACGCTGCTCGCGCACACCGGGGACGACCGCGCCCGGGTCGCCGTCTTCGCGGCCGGCCGGGCCTCCCAGGACGTCCGCCCCTCAGTCCTCGCCCCGATGCTCCGCGCCCGGCTGGCCCCGGGCACCGGCAAGGTCACCAGCCGCAAGGAGGCCGTCCGGCTCGCCGTGGCCCGGCTGCCCCGGGAGACCGCCGCCGACCTGGTCACCGAGGGCTACGAGGCCCCCGGCCAGCACCCGGACGTCCGGGCCGCCTGCGTGGCCGGGGCGATCGGGCTGCTCGGGGACGCGCGGATGTGGGGGCTGCTCGCGGACGCCGCAGCCGGGCCCGCCGTGCTGCGCACCGCCGTCCTGCGCGTGCGGCCCATGGACCTGCCCGGTGCGCACCGCACCGGCTACGCGCGCCTGGTGCGCGAGGTGTGCGGCACGGACGACGAGGAGCTGGCGGCAGCCGCCCACGCCGTGGTGGCCCGCTGGATACCGTGGGAGCCGGGCATCTGCGAGGTGCTGGCCGCCGCCACGACGGACCTGGCGCGCCGCCGCTCCTGGCGCTCGGCCGCCGACGCGCTGGCCGGTGCCGCGCCCGCCGCCTCCGGAGAGGCCGCGCGGGCGCTGATGGGCGCGCTGGGCACCCTCACGGACTCCGTGGCCATGGACGACGCGGGCAGCGACCGGGACCGGCCCGAACGGCAAAGGGCCGTGCACCTGGTGAACCGCCTCGCCTCGGCGGCCGGGGCGCGCCCCGACGCGACCCTGCGCTCCGTGCTCGCCGCCGCCGGCGACCGGCTGGCCCGCCACCGCGACTACGTACCGCAGGCCGCGGAGCTGCTGGCCAGGGCGGTGGACCCGGAGAGCGGGGCGGACGCGCTGCACGCGGAACTGGACCGCATCGCCCTGCTGCTCACCGGCCGGCCCGTGCTCGCCGCCCGCATCGCCCTCCTGTACGCCACGCACCACGGCGACCCGCAGGGCGAGGACGGGGCGGCGACGCTGGTCGCGGTGGCGGGGCGCCTCGCCGAGGACGGCGGCCTCGCGCACGGCCTGCTGGCGGTGCGGCTGGTCGCAGCCGGCGGGCGGCACACGGGGTGGACCGGTCCGTGGCGGACCCAGCTGCGGCTGCTGCGGCGCCACCCGGAGGCGGAGGTGCGCGACGCGGCGTACGCGGAGGTGACGGTCCGGGAGTGAGCGGTCTCCCGGAGCGTCACCTCGGCGCGGTCGGGCCTAGGCGCGGGCGGCCATCCGGGCCTTGCGGGCGGCCAGCTTCTCGTCGAACTTCGCGGCCTCGGTGTCCAGGCCGTGCATGTACAGGCCTAGCTCCTCCTGCGCCTTCAGGCCCTCCGGGCCCAGGCCGTCGATGTCGAGGACCTTCAGATAGCGCAGCACCGGCTGGATGACGTCGTCGTGGTGGATGCGCATGTTGTAGATCTCACCGATCGCCATCTGCGCGGCGGCCCGCTCGAAGCCGGGCATGCCGTGGCCGGGCATCCGGAAGTTGACGACGACGTCGCGCACGGACTGCATCGTCAGGTCGGGGGCCAGCTGGAACGCCGCGCCCAGCAGGTTGCGGTAGAAGACCATGTGCAGGTTCTCGTCGGTCGCGATGCGCGCCAGCATCCGGTCGCAGACCGGGTCGCCCGACTGGTGTCCGGTGTTGCGGTGCGAGACGCGGGTCGCCAGCTCCTGGAAGGCCACATAGGCCACGGAGTGCAGCATCGAGTGCCGGTTGTCGGACTCGAAGCCCTCCGCCATGTGCGCCATCCGGAACTGCTCCAGCTTGTCCGGGTCGACGGCACGCGAGGTGAGCAGGTAGTCCCGCATCACGATGCCGTGCCGGCCCTCCTCGGCCGTCCAGCGGTGCACCCAGGTGCCCCAGGCGCCGTCGCGGCCGAAGAGCGTGGCGATCTCGTGGTGGTAGCTGGGGAGGTTGTCCTCGGTGAGGAGGTTGACCACGAGCGCGATCTTGCCGATGTCGGTGACCTTGGACTGGTCGGACCGCCACGCCTCGCCGTCCTCGAAGACGCCGGGGAAGTTGCGCCCGTCCGAGAAGGGGACGTACTCGTGCGGCATCCAGTCCTTGGCGACCTTGAGGTGCCGGTTGAGCTCCTTCTCGACCACCTCTTCCAGGGCGAACAGGAGATGGGCGTCGGTCCACGCCTGTGAACTGCCGAGGTGGGGAGAAGTAATGGTCACGAGGGCTCCTGGGGACGGGAGATTTACCTACGGCTTCGTAGGTTACGAGACCGTAGGTTAAAGCGGCGGTAAGGCTCTGGCCAAGCCCGAACGGGCGAGCGCCGCTCACTCCGCGTGATCGGAGGCGGAGGGGGTGGGCTCCCGGCCCGGCGCCCACCCCCTCGTTCGTGCGTCACAGACCGGCGCGTACCTCCTCTGCCGTGGTGTCCCGCAGCTCGCCGTCGAGCAGCAGCCAGCGGGTGATCCCCAGCGATTCCAGGAACGGCACGTCGTGGCTGGCCACGACGAGCGCCCCCTCGTACGCCTCCAGCGCCTCGGTCAGCCGTCGTACGCTCGCCAGGTCGAGGCTGTTCGTCGGCTCGTCCAGCATCAGCAGCTGGGGCGCCGGTTCGGCCAGCAGCAGCGCGGCCAGCGCCGCCCGGAACCGCTCCCCGCCCGACAGCGTCCCCGCCGCCCGGTCCGCCCGCGCACCCCGGAAGAGGAAGTGCGCGAGCCTCGCCCTGATGTGGTTGTTGGTGGCGTCCGGGGCGAACCGCGCCACGTTCTCCACCACGCTCAGCCCGTCGTCCAGCACGTCGAGCCGCTGGGGCAGGAAGCGCAGCGGAACCTCGGTCACCGCCTCCCCGGACACCGGTGCCAGCTCACCGGCGAGCGTACGGAGCAGCGTGGTCTTGCCCGCCCCGTTGCGGCCCACCAGTGCGATGCGCTCCGGACCGCGCACCTCGTACTGGCCCCGGACCCGTGCCCCGTACGCGAGTTCCAGATCGCGCAGGACCAGGACGCCGCGGCCCGGGTGGACCCGGGTGTGCGGCAGCTCGACCCGGATCTCGTCGTCGTCGCGGACCAGCTCGACGGCGTCGTCCAGGCGCTCCTTCGCCTCGGCCAGCCGCTCCGCGTGCATGATCCGGTGCTTGCCCGCGGACTCCTGGGCGGCCCGCTTGCGCGCCCCCATGACGATCTTGGGCTCGCGCTTCTGCTCGTACATCTTCTGTCCGTACCGCTTGCGCCGGGCCAGTTTCACCTGGGCCTCGGCCAGTTCGCGCTTCTGCCGCTTCATGTCGGCCTCGGCGACGCGCACCATGCGTTCGGCCGCCTCCTGCTCGACGGCCAGCGCGGCCTCGTACGCGGAGAGGTTGCCGCCGTACCAGGTGACGGTGGAGTCCCGCAGGTCGGCGATCTGGTCGACCCGCTCCAGGAGTTCCCGGTCGTGGCTGACGACGACGAGCACCCCCTGCCAGGCGTCGACCGCCGCGTACAGCCGCTGCCTGGCGTACGGGTCCAGGTTGTTGGTCGGCTCGTCGAGCAGCAGCACATCGGGCCGGGCCAGCAGCAGCGCGGCCAGCCGCAGCAGCACGCACTCGCCGCCCGACATCTCTCCGATCGTGCGGTCGAGCCCGATGTGGCCGAGGCCCAGCCCGTCGAGGGTGGCGCGGGCGCGCTCCTCGACGTCCCAGTCGTCGCCGACGGCGGCGAAGTGCTCCTCGCCGACGTCACCGGCCTCGATGGCGTGCAGCGCCCGGCGGGCCGTGTCGATCCCGAGTGCCGCGTCGACGCGCAGCTCCGTGTCCAGGACCAGGTTCTGCGGCAGATAGCCCACTTCACCGGAGACGCTGATCCGGCCCGCGGTGGGTTCGAGTTCCCCGGCGAGCAGCCGGAGCAGGGTCGATTTTCCGGCCCCGTTGAGGCCGATGAGCCCCGTGCGGCCGGGGCCCACGGAGAGCTGGAGGCCGTCCAGGGCCCGGCCGCCGTCGGGCCAGACCAGGGAGAGGGCGGAGCAGGTGATGTGGGTGGTGGGGGTAGACATGAGGAATCTCCCGGTTGCGAGGAAGGACAGGGCAACGGGGCGAGACACCGGCCACTGGCATTCGACGCATTCCGGCGGAAAACCCGGTCATGCGGAGGGAAGGCCCTGGTCGCGGAGGACGGCTCGGAGAGCTGAGGTCGCACTCGGGCGCGCGGACACGGCAGAAGCCGGTCATGGCACGCGACACGGTGTCTCGGGACCTCAGACCTTCAACGGCCTGCTCCATTCGACGACGACAAGGACACCGGAAACGGTACGCGGGGCGGGCAGCGGGAGCAATCGAATTAACGGCCGCCCCGGAACGGAGTCAGTGGGGGCCGAACAGCTCGGTCAGATTCCGGTCCAGGTCCAGGAACCGGTGCTCGTGGCCGCAGGGCACCAGCTCCTGGGCCCGCCGCAGGAACCGCCGCAGATCCGCGGTGCGCACGTGCACCATCGCGATCCCCTCGGCGGCGTGGAACTCCAGCACCGTGCGGTCGTAGCCGAACGGCCTGATCCGTACGTCCCCGAGCCCGGACGGCACCTCCATCCCGGCGGCGAGCAGATCCCGGGAGAACTGCCAGGACACCTCGGTCCCTTCCAGCGTCGCCGGCGCCGGGAACGCCATGCGTACGGCGAAGGGATCCGCCCGGTCGTAGCTCAGGACGGCGGGCAGCGTCTCCATCTGCGGCGCGGACGCCACCATGCGGGCCTCTACGGACTGTTCGATGACCGTGGACACGAACCTGCTCCCTCTCGCGACCGGACGAACGATTCCCGGCACCCGTAGAGACGACGGAAGCCGCCGATCCGTGCACCAGGAAGCGGCGTGAGCTGTATCACCGCACACCGCTGCCCGTTCACCTGCCCCGTTACGGGCGGAGCACCCGTCAGAGCTGCTGGCGGTAAGGGGCGAGCGCGTCCGAGGTCTTGGTGGCGATGAACTCGGTGATCCGGTACGCGCACACGCCCTCGACCACGAACGGATCGGTGGCCGCCAGCCGTTCGATAGCCGCCCGGTCGTCCCCGACCGCGAGGATCACCCCGCCGTCCCGGGGGTTCTTGCGCCCGGAGGCGATGAACACCCCGGCCTCGTAACTCCGGTCGAGCCAGGCCACGTGCGCGTCCAGCGTCGCGTCGACGCGGTCCATCGGGGCGGTGTAGGACAGCTCAAGTACGAACATGATCTCAGGCTACCGGCGGGGGTGTTGGGGGCACCGCCTAGGGTGGACGCACCATGACAGCGCTCCACATGCCCTCCGATGCCGCCGAAGCCCGTGCCCTCCAGGACGCCCTGCGCGGCAGGGTGATCCTCGATGAGCCGGGTCCGCCCCCGGCGACCGGCCGGGTCACCGGGGTCGACGTCGCCTATGACGACGAACGCGACATCGTGGCGGCGGCGGCCGTCGTGCTCGACGCCGCGACGCTGGAGGTGGTGGAGGAGGCCACCGCCGTCGGCCGGGTCAGCTTCCCGTACGTCCCGGGGCTGCTGGCCTTCCGCGAGATCCCGACGGTCCTGGCCGCCCTGGAAAACCTGGCCGCCGACCCCGGGCTCGTCGTCTGCGACGGGTACGGCAGGGCCCACCCCCGCCGCTTCGGCCTCGCCAGCCACCTCGGCGTCCTCACGGGGCTCCCGGTCATCGGCGTCGCGAAGAATCCGTTCACCTTCACCTACGAGCAGCCCGGCCCGGAGCGCGGGGACCAGTCGCCGCTGCTGGACGGGGCGGAGGAGGTCGGCCGGGCCCTGCGCACCCGGGCGGGCACCAAGCCGGTCTACGTCTCGGTCGGGCACCGCACCGGACTGGACAACGCCGTCGCGCACACCCTCGCGCTCGCCCGGGACTTCCGGCAGCCCGAGACGACGCGCAGGGCGGACGCCCTGTGCCGCAGGGCCCTGCGCGAGGCGACCGGCTGAGACCGCGACCGCCCCTCCCGCGACCGCCCCCCCGCGACCGTTCAGCGCACCGCCGCCACCCGGAACCGCAGACCGGCCGCCACCAGCCGGTCCAGCAGCGCGTCGCCCATCGCGGCGGCCGTGGTGACCTGCCCCGAGGTGGCCGGCAGCTCGTCCAG
Organism: Streptomyces sp. NPDC041814; assembly: GCF_055590565.1. Taxonomy (NCBI): domain Bacteria; kingdom Bacillati; phylum Actinomycetota; class Actinomycetes; order Kitasatosporales; family Streptomycetaceae; genus Streptomyces; species Streptomyces sp. NPDC041814. Next base: position 224,869 of record NZ_JBVJAM010000013.1, read on the forward strand.
CGCCAGGCACAGCGCGGACTCGGCGAGCATCTTCGCCGTCTCGTCGTACCCCGGATCGCCGCCCGACACTTCCGTGAACACCCGCCGCCCACCGCCCTCGCCGACGAACCGCACGGTGAACCAGCTGCGCAGCCTGCGCTCCGCGTCCGGGCCCGCGCCGGGCTCGTAACGCCCCATCAGCCACTCCCGCGCGGCCGGCACCTGCGCGGCACCGAGCAGTACGCCGAGCGCGGCGGTGCCGCCGAGGGCCACCGGGAGGCGCTTGACCGAGGCGTAGTGGCGGTAGCGGAAGTCGGGGCCGTAGCGGGGCAGCGCCTTCGCCGAGCGGGCGATGATCCGCGCGTCGAGCGTCGGCAGCGGAAGCGCCCAGGTGCCCGTCTCCGGGCTGAAGCGGGGGCGGCCGAGCGGGGCGTGGACGCGGCGCCCGGCCGGCCGGGGCTCGTGCAGCCGGCGCTCCTTCGCGGCGCGCGCCGTCTGCGCGCCCCGGCCCATCGCGGTGAGGGCCGAGGCGAACGTACCGCCGGAGAAGACGGCGTTGCTGCGGACGAAGCCGTCGATGCGCAGCGGCACGTCCGCCGGCAGCTGCCGGACCGTGAAGTAGGCGCCGAGGTCGTGCGGCACGGAGTCGAAGCCGCAGGCGTGCACGATGCGGGCGCCGGTCTCCCGGGCCCGGGTGTCGTGCGCCACGTACATCCGGTCCACGAACTCCGGCTCGCCCGTCAGGTCCGTGTAGTCCGTTCCCGCCTCCGCGCAGGCGGCGACCAGCTGTTCGCCGTACCAGACGTAGGGGCCGACGGTCGTGGCCACCACGTGCGCGGACTCGGCCAGCACGCGCAGCGAGTCGGAGTCGGCCGCGTCCGCCTCCAGCAGGGGCAGGTCCGTACAGCGCGGATCGAGGGCGGTCAGCCGGGCGCGCAGCTTCTCCAGCTTCGCGCGGTCGCGTCCGGCCAGGGCCCAGCGGAAGCCTTCGGGGGCGTGCCGGGCCAGATACTCGGCGGTGAGCGCGCCCACGAAGCCGGTGGCGCCGAAAAGGACTACGTCATAGGGGCGTGCGGGCCCGTTCTGCCTGTTCACGAAAGCCTCCACGGAGGACGGCGCCGGACGGAGCGAGCAGAGGTTAGCGCGGCCCCCCGTGGCGGTGTGCGGGCGGGAGGGGGTCATGGGGGAGTATCCATGAGTATCCGCGAGAAGAACTAAGCGCTTGCTCGGCCCAGGGGGTTGTGCGGAGCGCGGTGCGTTCTTAGCATCATCGATGTTACATCAGTTGTGTCATACCGCTGGGGGCTCGATGGCGAGTACAGGTAACGGCCCGCGCGGCCCGCGCGGTCCCCTCGACGGGCTACGGGTGGTGGAGCTCGCCGGCATCGGGCCCGGCCCCTTCGCCGCGATGCTCCTGGCCGATCTGGGCGCCGACGTGGTGCGCGTCGACCGCCCCGGCGGCGCCGGGCTCGGCATCGACCCGGCCCGCGACCTCACCAACCGCAACAAGCGCTCCGTGCTGGTCGACCTCAAGGCCCCGGACGGCCCGGCCACCGTCCTGGACCTGGCCGCCCGCGCCGACGTCCTCATCGAGGGCTACCGGCCGGGCGTCGCCGAACGCCTCGGCGTGGGCCCCGACGCCTGCCTGGCCCGCAACCCGGACCTGGTCTACGGGCGGATGACCGGATGGGGCCAGGACGGGCCGCTCGCCGAGCGCGCCGGGCACGACATCGCGTACATCGCGCTCACCGGCACCCTCTCCATGATCGGCCGGCCGGACGAGCCGCCCACCGTCCCCGCCAACCTGGTCGGCGACTACGCGGGCGGCTCGCTCTACCTCGTCATCGGCGTCCTCGCCGCCCTCCAGCACGCCCGTACGCCCGGCGGCACCGGACAGGTGGTCGACGCGGCGATCGTGGACGGCGCCGCCCACCTCGCCACGATGATCCACGGCATGCTCGCGGCCGGCGGCTGGCAGGACCGGCGCGGCGCCAACCTGCTGGACGGCGGCTGCCCGTTCTACGGCTCGTACGAGACCGCCGACGGGCAGTACATGGCGGTGGGCCCGCTGGAGCAGCGGTTCTACGACGAGTTCGTCGAGCTCCTCGGCATCGCGGACACCGCCCCCGACCGGAACGACCTGGCCCGCTGGGAGGAACTGCGCGGCGCCGTCGCGGACCGGTTCCGCACCCGCACCCGCGCCGAGTGGACCGAGGTCTTCGACGGGTCGGACGCCTGCGTCGCGCCCGTCCTCTCGCTCCGCGAGGCCCCGCACCATCCCCACCTCGCCGCCCGCGCCACCTTCGTGGAGCACGGCGGACTCACCCAGCCCGCGCCCGCGCCCCGCTTCTCGGCCACGCCCGCGTCCGTGCGCAGCGGGCCCGTCCTGCCGGGCGCGGACACCGAAGCCGTCGCCGCCGACTGGGACGTCCCCGGCCTGCGGACCACCCGGAAGGACACCACTCCCTGATGCAGCGGCAGATCTTCACCGAAGAGCACGACGCGTTCCGCGAGACCGTGCGTACCTTCCTCGCCAAGGAGGTCCTTCCGCACTACGAGCAGTGGGAGAAGGACGGCATCGTCTCCCGCGAGGCGTGGCGCGCCGCCGGACGGCAGGGCCTCCTCGGCCTCGCGGTGCCCGAGGAGTACGGAGGCGGCGGCAATCCCGACTTCCGCTACAGCGCGGTCCTGGCCGAGGAGTTCACCCGGGCCGGCACCCCCGGAATCGCGCTCGGACTGCACAACGACATCATCGGCCCGTACCTCACCGGTCTCGCCACCGAGGAGCAGAAGCGGCGCTGGCTGCCCGGCTTCTGCAGCGGCGAGACCATCACCGCCATCGCCATGACCGAACCCGGCGCCGGGTCCGACCTCCAGGGCATCCGCACCACCGCCGAGGACAAGGGCGACCACTGGCTGCTCAACGGTTCCAAGACGTTCATTTCCAACGGCATCCTGGCCGACCTGGTGGTCGTCGTCGCGAAGACCACCCCGGAGGGCGGCGCCAAGGGCCTCTCGCTGATCGTGGCGGAGCGGGGCGCGGAGGGCTTCGAGCGGGGCCGCAACCTCGACAAGATCGGCCAGAAGTCGCAGGACACGGCCGAGCTGTTCTTCAACGACGTGCGCGTCCCGAAGGAGAACCTGCTCGGCGAGCGCGACGGCGCCTTCATCCACCTGATGACCAACCTCGCCCAGGAACGCATGGGCATAGCCGTCGCCGGGATCGCCGCCGCCGAACACCTCCTGGAGATCACCACCGCGTACGTCAAGGAGCGCGAGGCGTTCGGCCGGCCGCTCGCCAAGCTCCAGCACATCCGCTTCGAGATCGCGGAGATGGCCACCGAGTGTGCCGTCACCCGGGCCTTCCTCGACCGCTGCATCGTGGACCACTCCGACGGCACCCTCGACGCCGTGCACGCCTCGATGGCGAAATGGTGGGCGACCGAACTGCAGAAGCGCGTCGCCGACCGCTGCCTCCAGCTGCACGGAGGCTACGGCTACATGGCGGAGTACCCGGTGGCCCGGGCGTTCACCGACGGCCGCATCCAGACCATCTACGGCGGCACGACCGAGATCATGAAGGAGATCATCGGCCGCTCGCTGCTCGCCTGACCCGCTTCCCGGACCACGCTCGCGCCACCACCCTCGAAAGGCAGCTGTCTTGAGTACCGAAGCATTCGTCTACGACGCGATCCGCACCCCGCGCGGTCGCGGCAAGGCCAACGGCGCCCTGCACGGCACCAAGCCCATCGACCTCGTCGTCGGCCTCATCCACGAGATCCGCGACCGCTTCCCCGGCCTGGACCCGGCCGCCATCGACGACATCGTCCTCGGCGTGGTCAGCCCGCTCGGCGACCAGGGCTCCGACATCGCCCGGATCGCCGCCATCGCGGCCGGCCTGCCCGACACTGTCGCGGGCGTCCAGGAGAACCGCTTCTGCGCCTCGGGCCTCGAAGCCGTCAACCTGGCCGCCGCCAAGGTGCGTTCGGGCTGGGAGGACCTGGTCCTCGCGGGTGGCGTCGAGTCCATGTCCCGGGTGCCGATGGGCTCCGACGGCGGCGCCTGGGCGATGGACCCGATGACCAACTTCGAGACCGGCTTCGCCCCGCAGGGCATCGGCGCCGACCTCATCGCCACCATCGAGGGCTTCTCCCGCCGCGATGTGGACGAGTACGCCGCGCTGTCCCAGGAGCGCGCCGCCGAGGCGTGGAAGGACAACCGCTTCGCCCGGTCCGTCGTCCCCGTCAAGGACCGCAACGGCCTCGTCGTCCTCGACCACGACGAGCACATGCGCCCCGGCACCACCGCCGACTCGCTCGCCGCGCTCAAGCCGTCCTTCGCGACGATCGGCGAGATGGGCGGCTTCGACGCGGTGGCGCTCCAGAAGTACCACTGGGTCGAGAAGATCGACCACGTCCACCACGCGGGCAACTCCTCCGGCATCGTGGACGGCGCCTCCCTCGTCGCCATCGGCAACAAGGAGACCGGCGAGCGCTACGGCCTGACCCCGCGCGCCCGTATCGTCTCCGCCGCGGTCTCCGGCTCCGAGCCGACCATCATGCTCACCGGCCCCGCCCCCGCCAGCCGCAAGGCGCTCGCCAAGGCCGGGCTGACCATCGACGACATCGATCTCATCGAGATCAACGAGGCCTTCGCCGGGGTCGTCCTGCGCTTCGTCCGGGACATGGGCGTCTCCCTCGACAAGGTCAACGTCAACGGCGGCGCCATCGCGCTCGGTCACCCGCTGGGCGCCACCGGCGCCATGATCCTCGGCACCCTGATCGACGAGCTGGAGCGCCGGGACCGGCGCTACGGCCTCGCCACCCTGTGCGTGGGCGGCGGCATGGGCATCGCCACCGTCATCGAGCGTCTCTGACCGTCCCCTTCCTACGGAGAAGACAAACCCATGACCGAGAGCACGACCATCCGCTGGGAACAGGACGAGACCGGCGTCGTCACCCTCGTACTGGACGATCCCAACCAGTCCGCCAACACGATGAACCAGGCGTTCAAGGACTCCATCGCGGCCGTCGCGGACCGCGCCGAGGCCGAGAAGGACTCCATCCGGGGCATCATCTACACCTCCGCCAAGAAGACCTTCTTCGCCGGTGGCGACCTCAAGGAAATGATCAGGATCGGTCCTTCGAGCGCACAGCTCGCGTTCGACACCGGCACCGCCATCAAGAACTCCCTGCGCCGCATCGAGACCCTCGGCAAGCCGGTCGTCGCCGCCATCAACGGCGCTGCCCTCGGCGGCGGTTACGAGATCGCGCTCGCCTCCCACCACCGCATCGCCCTCGACGCGCCCGGCTCCCGCATCGGCCTCCCCGAGGTCACCCTCGGCCTGCTGCCCGCGGGCGGCGGCGTCACCCGCACCGTACGCCTCATGGGCATCGCGGACGCCCTGCTCAAGGTCCTCCTCCAGGGCACCCAGTACACCCCGCGCCGCGCCCAGGAGAACGGGCTCGTCCACGAGGTCGCCGCCACGCCCGAGGAGATGATCGAGAAGGCCCGCGCCTTCATCGACGCCCACCCCGAGTCCCAGCAGCCCTGGGACGTCAAGGGCTACCGGATCCCCGGCGGCACCCCGTCGAACCCGAAGTTCGCCGCGAACCTGCCCGCCTTCCCGTCGAACCTGAAGAAGCAGATCGCGGGTGCCCCCATGCCCGCGCCGCGCAACATCCTCGCCGCCGCCGTCGAGGGCTCGCAGGTCGACTTCGAGACCGCCCTGACCATCGAGGCCCGGTACTTCACCGAGCTGGTCACCGGCCAGGTCTCCAAGAACATGATCCAGGCGTTCTTCTTCGACCTCCAGGCCGTCAACTCCGGCGCCAGCCGCCCCAAGGGCATCGAGGAGCGCCAGGTCCGCAAGGTCGCCGTCCTCGGCGCGGGCATGATGGGCGCGGGCATCGCGTACTCCTGCGCCAGGGCCGGGATCGAGGTCGTCCTCAAGGACGTCTCCGCCGAGGCCGCCGCCAAGGGCAAGGCGTACAGCGAGAAGCTGCTCGACAAGGCGCTGTCCCGGGGCCGCACGACCGAGGCGAAGCGCGACGAGCTGCTGGCCCGCATCACCCCGACCGCCGACGTGGCCGACCTCGCGGGCTGCGACGCGGTCATCGAGGCCGTGTTCGAGGACACCGCCCTCAAGCACAAGGTCTTCCAGGAGATCCAGGACGTCATCGCGCCCGACGCGCTGCTCTGCTCCAACACCTCCACCCTGCCGATCACCGTGCTCGCCGAGGGCGTCTCGCGCCCCGTCGACTTCATCGGGCTGCACTTCTTCTCGCCGGTCGACAAGATGCCGCTGGTCGAGATCATCAAGGGTGAGAAGACCGGGGACGAGGCGCTGGCCCGCGCGTTCGACCTGGTCCGCCGGATCAAGAAGACCCCGATCGTCGTCAACGACTCGCGCGGCTTCTTCACCTCGCGCGTCATCGGCCAGTTCATCAACGAGGGCGTCGCCATGGTCGGCGAGGGCGTCGAGCCCGCCTCCGTCGAGCAGGCCGCCGCGCAGGCCGGATACCCGGCCAAGGTGCTCTCGCTGATGGACGAGCTGACGCTCACCCTGCCGCGCAGGATCCGCAACGAGACCCGCAAGGCCGTCGAGGAGGCGGGCGGCACCTGGCCCGAGCACCCGGCGGACACCGTGATCGACCGGATGGTGGACGAGTTCGGCCGCCCCGGCCGCAGCGGCGGCGCGGGCTTCTACGAGTACGACGAGGCGGGCAGGCGCACGCGCCTGTGGCCCGGTCTGCGCGAGCACTTCACGAAGCCGGACACCGAGATCCCGTTCACCGACATGCAGGAGCGCATGCTCTTCTCGGAGGCGCTGGACAGCGTCCGCTGCCTGGAGGAGAACGTCCTGATCACCGTCGCCGACGCCAACATCGGCTCCATCATGGGCATCGGCTTCCCGCCGTGGACCGGCGGCGTGCTCCAGTACATCAACGGTTACGAGGGCGGCCTGCCCGGCTTCGTGGCCCGCGCCCGGGAACTCGCCGGGCGTTACGGGGACCGCTTCCTGCCGCCCGCGCTGCTGGTGGAGAAGGCGGAGAAGGGCGAGACCTTCCACGACTGACCCGATGCGAGGCCGCGTTCACTCCGCGGTGAACGCGGCCCGCAGCTCCTCCTTGAGCGACCGCTGGAAGGCGGTCACCAGGGCCTGGAGCACCATCGGCTGCATGTGCGCGGACAGCGACTTCATCGCCTTCACGTGCTCGGGGTCCGCTTCCCGCTCCCGGTACGGATTCCACACCTCGTCCCGGAAGAGCCGGGTCAGCTCCTGCGCGGCGGACCGGGTGTGCTCCAGCAGGATCGTCCGGGCGGCGAGGATCGTCTCGTGCGCGATCGGCACGTCGAGCAGCTCCACACCGAGCCGCAGCAGCCCCGGGTCGAGCCGGAACACCCCGTCCTCAGGTGCGGACCGCTCCAGCACGCCCATCGCGGCCAGCCGGTCGAGGTCCTGGCCGCTCAGCGTTCGCCCGGCCCGCCGCTCCAGCTCCGCCCGCGAGGCGTCCTCCGGGGAGTCCGGTGCCCAGGAGGCGACGAGCGCCCGGTGGATGGCCAGATCGTGGGCGCTCAGGTCGGGCGGCAGCTGCTCCAGGTACCGTTCGATCGCGGCGAGCGTCATGCCCTGGTGCTGAAGCTCCTCGATGAGCGCCAGCCTCGACAGGTGGTCGTGCCCGTAGTGCCCGACCCGGCGCGGCCCGATCACCGGCGGCGGCAGCAGCCCCCGGGTGCTGTAGAACCGCACCGTCCGCACGGTCACCCCGGCACGGGCGGCCAACTCGTCGACGGTGAGTTTCGGCTCCTCGGCCTCGGTCGCCATGTCCGCTCCTCGTGTCCGGTGCCCAGTGCAACAGTATTGCTGTCTCACCACCGATGTGAAAGTGCGGGCGGCCCACTGTCAGTGCCGCCCCCTAGCCTGAACGCATGTCCGGGATCACGTACGTACGAGGGGACGCGACCGCGCCGCAGGGCAAGGGCGTCAAGATCATCGTCCACGTCTGCAACGACCTCGGCGGCTGGGGCAAGGGCTTCGTCCTCGCCCTCTCGCGACGCTGGCCCGAACCGGAGGCCGCGTATCGCAGCTGGCACCGCGAGCGCGCGGGGAACGACTTCGGGCTCGGCGCGGTGCGGTTCGTCCAGGTCTCCCCCTTCACCTGGGTGGCGAACCTGGTGGGCCAGCACGGGATGCGCCGGGGGAGCAAGGGCGCGCCGGTCCGCTACGAGGCCATCGACACGGGCCTGGCCGCCGTGGCCGACCGCGCCCTGGAGCTGGGCGCCTCCGTGCACATGCCCCGGATCGGCTGCGGCCTCGCGGGCGGCACCTGGTCCCGGATCGAGCCGCTCATAGCCGGCCGGTTGACGGCCCGGGGCGTGTCCGTGACCGTGTACGACTTCGATTGATACGCGGGCCGGCCGCCGGCTCCGTACCCGCCCGATAATCTGACCGCCGTCTAGGGAAGGGGCGGGTCAGTGACGGGTGGCGGGGCGGGAGCGGCCGGGGCGCCGGAGGGTGCGGGGCGGCAGGTGGACGCGTCCCTGCTGACCCTGCTCGGGCTCGGGCCCGAGGAGGACGCGGTCTACCGGCTGCTCGTGGACCGCCCCGACAGCGAGCGCGGCGTCTTCGAGACCCTGCTGAACGGCACCGCCGCCGCGCCCGTCCTCGACGCGCTCGTGGAGCGCGGTCTCGCCAGCGCCGACCGGCCGGACGCCGAGGGCGTCGTCCGCTACCGGGCCGCCTCGCCCGTCCTCGCCCTCGGCCCGCTCCTGGAGTCGCGGCGTTCCGCACTGCACCGGGTGGAATCGCTCGTGGGCGACCTCGCCGAACGGCACCGCTCCGCCCAGCTGTACGGTGCCGGCGCGCCGGTGGAGGTGCTGTCGGGGCCCGCGGCGATCAGGCGGCGGCTGCTGACCATGCAGAGGCAGGCAAGGACTGAGGTCTGCACGCTCGTCCCCGCCCGGCACGTGCCCCCGGTGCTCAGCTTCGCGGACAACCACGATGAGGTGGACGCCGAGCTGACCGACCGCGGCGTGAACGTCCGTACCGTCGTGGAACGGGAATGGCTGGAGGACCCGCAGGCCGCCCATCTGCTGGCCTCCTGCGTCGCCCAGGGCCAGCACATCTCCGTCACCGAGAAGCTCCCGATCAAGCTCGCCATCGTGGACCGCCGCATCGCCCTGCTGCCCCTGGACCCGGAGCGCGAGACGGAACCGGTGGCGCTCGTCGTCCATCGCACCGGCCTGCTCACCGCTCTCGTCTCGCTCTTCGAGCAGCACTTCGAGCGGGGCCGACGACTGAACCTGACCGGTGCCGAGGAGAGCACCGAGCACGAACTCGAGGCGATCGACCGGCAGATCGTGGCCCTGCTCCACATCGGCCTGACCGACGCCGCGATCGCCCGCCAACTCGGCATGGGACACCGCACCGTGCAGCGCAGGCTGCACACGCTGATGGACGAGGTGGGTGCGGCGACCCGGTTCCAGCTCGGCTGGCACGCGGCGCGCGCCGGATGGCTGCCCGGCGGACCGGACAACTCGGTGGAACCGTAACGCTTCCGAGGCGCAATTGCGCCACGGCGCCTTCACGCCAGCGAGATCCCTTGTCCGCCCCTCTCCCCATGACGAACGATCAGCACGTCAACGCCCGAGCCGCCCCGACGGTCCGGGCGACGGTGTGCGATGGGGAGGTTCCGTGAGACGAACGAGTGGGCTGCGAATACTGGCGGCCGGGGTGGTCGCCGCCGCCACCGGTGCGGCCCTGCTGGCCGCGCCGGCCTGGGCGGACGACGCCGTCCCGGCGCCCGAGGCGGCCACCGCGCCCGTGGGCGTCGCCCCGGCGATGACCCAGGGCCTGGACAAGTCGGCCCGCCGGGGTACCCCGGCCGAGGCCGCCCGCGCCCATCTGGAGGCGCACCAGGACACGTACAAGGTCCCGGTCTCCGACCTGAAGGCGGTCAGGACCACCGAGGAGGGCACGCAGTCCTCGGTCCGCTTCCAGCAGAAGCACGACGGCGTCCCCGTCTTCGGCGCCGAGTACGCGGTGCAGACCCAGGCGGCCGACGGCGGTCAGAAGGTCACCTCCGCGACCGGCACCCTCTACACGGACCTCACTGTCCCGACCACCGCCGAGGTGAGCGAAGCCACGGCGAAGCAGCGGATGTTCACCCTGGACGGCACGCTCTCCAAGGTGCGCGGCGCGAAGACCGAGGCGCACGGCCTCACGGTGTTGCCCGACGCCCGGGGCGGCCGCCTGGCCTGGCACTTCACCGTCACCGGCGGCCTGTCGAACGGCAGCCCGGTACGGCAGGAGGTGTTCGTCGACGCCCGGGTGGGCGGCATCGCGCTCTCGTACAACAACATCGACGCGGCCGACGCGGCCCCCGCGCGCGGAACGGGCGTCCGCGTCGACGGCACCGAGACGCCGCTCGACATCAACGAGGAGACGGACGGCTCGTACACGCTGGTCGACTCCACCCGGGCCATGTACCCGAGCACCGGCGGCCAGATCCGGACGTACGACGCCCAGCGGAAGCAGTACACCCTCGTCGCCGGCGGCCCGGTCACCGACGACGTTCCGCTCGCCACCTCCGCGAGCACTCGCTTCGACGGCGCGAACACCACCTCCGGGGCTGTGGACGCGCACCTCAACGCCGTGAAGGTCTACGAGTACTACAAGAAGCAGATCGGCCGGGACGGCGTCGACGGCAAGGGCGGCACCATCTCCTCCGTCGTCAACGTGGCCGCGAACGGCAAGGACTACGCCAACGCCTTCTGGGACGGCTCCAAGATGGTCTACGGCCACATGGACGGCGTACCGCTCTCCGTCGGCCTGGACGTCGTCGGCCACGAGATGACGCACGGCGTCACCGAGCACTCCGCGGGACTGGTCTACCTCAACCAGTCCGGCGCGCTCAACGAGGCGATATCCGACTACTTCGGCAACGCCATGGAGACCGCCGACAAGGGGGTCGCCATGACCGACCCGACGTCCGGCCTCATCGGCGAGTACCTCTGCAACGGCACCAAGCCGCTGGAGGACTGCGCCCTGCGCGACCTGAACGACGGGCGCGACGCGCAGAAGGACTACCAGCCCATCCCGCTCGACATCGACAACGGCGGGGTGCACTACAACTCCACCATCGTCGGCGGCGCGCTGTGGGACATGCGCAAGAACCTCGACCCCGGCCTCGCCGACCGGATCGTCTACCGGTCCGCGCAGAACTACCTCACCCCGCTGTCCGGCTTCACCGACATGCGCAACGCGGTCACCCTGGCCGCCACCTCCCTGAACGCCTCCGCTCACGACCTCGCCGTCATCGCCGACGCCTTCGACGCCCACGGCATCGAGAAGGACTGGGAGCACAAGGGCGGCACGCACGACGGGACGACCATCGGAGCGAACGTCCTGCCCGCCTACGAGGTGTACAGCGGCGTCGACGAGCAGGCCGCCCAGATCAACGGCGACGTCTACGCCATCAGCCACGGCGACGCCGTCGCCTGGGACCGGGGCGGCGCCGCGTTCGGCATCACGGTGGGCCGCTTCGGCAAGAAGCCCCGCCACGAGCTGGCCGAGCAGGACGCCTATCTGCTGGACCCGTCCCTGGACGACGACCGCATCGTCTTCACCAGGATCACGGCGGACGGCGTCGGCATCTACCGCACCGGCGCCAAGGGGCAGGGTGCGATCAAGAAGCTCGTCGACCGCAAGGACGCGGACGAGACGGAGCCGGTGACCGACGACGGCGCACTCGCCTACATCAGCACCACCCCCGACGGCGAGCAGGACGTCATGCTCCGCACCGCCGGGGGCACGACGGTCAATGTCACCCCGGAGGCGGGCACCAAGGCGGCTCGGCTCGCGATGAAGAACGGCCGGATCGCCTGGGCCGGCGGCGACGGCACCTATGTGTACGTCTACGACATCGCCAAGGGCACCACACAGACCAAGCGGATCACCGGCTTCCTTTTCGACTCGGTCACCGACCTCCAGCTCACCTCGGACCGGGTGTTCTGGCGGGAGACCGGCGGCTTCCTGATCCCGAGCACCGGCTTCGCCTCGGCCCCTCTGGACGACCTCTCCAAGGCGGCGAAGCTGCGCTACCCGTCGAACGTCTACCTCGCCCAGTTCTCCGTCAACGAGAAGTACTTCGCCTACTCGACGTTCGACATCTGGGGCGCGCTCGGCTCCTGGTCCGGCCCCGGCAAGGTGAAGGTCGCCACGGTCGAGGACGTCCTCGCCGGCGTCGACGGCTTCACCCGGGTCTCCTGCTCCTCCGGCGCCCAGCTGGCCCCGTCGCTCGGTGACGGCACCCGCATCGCCTGGCTCGACACGAGCGCAGCGGCCACCGACGTCGTGACCCGGAGCACGTTCGCCGGTACCTGCGACTGACCTGCTCCCGGGGCGGGGGGGGGGCCCGCCGGGGGGGGGGGCCCCCCCCCCCCCGGGGGGGGCGGGGCCCCGCCGGGGGGGGGGGGGGGGGGGGGGGGGGGGGGCTCACGAACCACCCCCCCCCGGGGGGGGGCGCCCGGCGGGGCCCCACCCGGCCCGCCCCCGCGCCCGGGTTC
>NZ_JBVJAM010000014.1:0-11368 GCF_055590565.1 Streptomyces sp. NPDC041814
AACTGAACACACTCGTCCAGGACCTCAACGACCAGGGCATCCGGGCCCGCACCATCCCCGTCGACTACGCCTCCCACACCCCCCACGTACACCCCTTGGAGCAGACGCTCCACGCCCTCCTCCACGACATCAGCCCCCGATCCACCACCACCGCCTTCTACTCGACGCTCACCAACACCTTCCTGGACACGGCCGAGCTGGACGGCGGCTACTGGTACCGGAACCTGAGCAGCCCGGTCCTCTTCGAACCGGCTGTGCGCGCCCTCCTCGACGCCGAGCACTCCGTCTTCGTGGAGGTCAGCCCGCACCCGGTCCTGACCACCGCCCTCCAGGACACCGCCGACACCACCCACACCACCGCCCTCATCACCGGCACACTCCGCCGCGACGAAGGCACCCTCACCCGCTTCCACCACTCCCTCGCCCACCTCCACACCCACGGCCTCCCCGTCGACTGGACACCCGCTCTCCCCGTTGCCCCCGGCCGCGCCACCGATCTGCCGACCTATCCGTTCCAGCGCAAGCGCTACTGGCTGGAGGGGCCCGCCGCGCACAGCGACGCCGGGAGCCTCGGTGTGGACGGCGCCGACCATCCCTTCCTCGCCGCGTCGACCACGCTCGCCCAGAACGGGACGCTGCTGCTCACCGGCCGGATCTCGCTGCGCACCCACCCCTGGCTCGCCGACCACGCCGTGAACGGGACTCCCCTGCTCCCGGCCACCGCCCACCTCGATCTGGCGCTCCAGGCGGGCAGGGAAGCCGGGGCCGGAACAGTGGACGAACTGACGCTGGAGGAACCGCTGTTCGTGCCCGAGCGCGGCGGGGTGCGGGTCCAGGTGTCCGTGGAGGCACCCGACGAGGAGGGGCGCAGGCGGATCGCTGTGCACTCCCGGCCCGATGCCCCGGTGGACGACGTCCTGGGCGACGGGCCGGGGTGGACCCGTCATGCCACCGGCACCCTCGCCCCGGCGGACGCCGTACCGCCGCAGGACGTGACGCACGACGAAGCCTGGCCGCCCGCGGGCGCCGTCCCGCTGGACACCGGCGAGCTGTACGCCGAACTCGCCGCGCTGGGCTACGAGTACGGACCCGCGTTCCGCAATCTGACGGCCGCCTGGCGCTCGGGGGACACCGTCCACGGCGAGGTGTCACTCGCACCGGAACTGCACGCGGAGGCGGCCCGGTTCGTCCTCCATCCGGCGCTCCTGGACTCGGCCCTGCACACGCTGGGGCTCGGTGACTTCCTCGGCGAGGGCGTCCGGCTGCCGTTCTCCTGGTCCGGGGCGGTGCTGCGGGCCACCGGAGCCACGGCACTGCGGGTCACCGTCTCCCCCGGCGAGGGAGGCCGGGACACCGTCCGGGTCGCGGTCGCGGATCCCACCGGCGCACCCGTGGTGAGCGTGGACAGCCTCACCCTGCGCCCCCTCTCCCCCGGTCAGCTGCCCGCCGCACCGGGCGCGTCGGCCTCCGACTCGCTGTACGCCCTGGAGTGGACGGAGCTGGACGCCCCGCCGGCAGCGGCGGACGGGGCGGCTTTCGACGTGCTGGACGCCTCCGCGCCGTTCGAGGGCGCGGCGCCCGTCGCGGCGGGGGCCGGAATCGAGTGGCTGCTCGACCGGCTGCGGGACCGAGTGGGCGACGAGAGCGGGCCGGACGGGCGGCTCGTCGTGCTCACCCGAGGTGCCGTGGCCGCACTCCCCGGCGATCCGGTCGACCTCGCCGCCGCCCCGCTCTGGGGGCTGACGCGGTCGGCCGCCACCGAGAATCCCGGGCGGCTGGTCCTGGTGGACCACGACGGGGAGCGGGCGTCGCTGGACGCGCTGGCCTCGGCCGTCGCCACCGGGGAGCCGCAGTTCGCGCTCCGGGACGGCCGGGTGCTGGTGCCACGGCTGCGCAGGGCGGAGTCCGCCGCGCCGGCAGTCGTGCCGCCCGAAGGCGTCGCCGGGTGGCGGCTGGAAACGCCCGGCGGGTCGCCCGACGACCTTCGTGCCGCCGCGCACCCGGCCGCCGAGGCACCGCTGTCCGAGGGGCAGGTACGGATCGAGGTCCGGGCCGCCGGACTCAATTTCCGCGATGTGCTCACCGCCCTCGGCATGGTCCAGGGAGCCACCCCGCTGGGTACGGAGGCGGCCGGGGTCGTCGTGGAGGCCGGGCCGGGCGTCACCGGTCTGGCGCCGGGCGACCGGGTGTTCGGGCTGGTGCCGGGGGCGGTAGGGCCGCTGGCCGTCGCGGACCGGCGGCTGATCGCCCGTATTCCGGAGGGCTGGTCGTACGCACAAGCGGCGGGCGTGCCCGCGGTGTTCACCACGGCCTACCACGGGCTGGTCGAGCTGGCCGGGCTGCGCCGGGGCGAGCGGGTGCTGATCCACTCCGGGGCCGGCGGTGTCGGCATGGCGGCGCTCCAGGTGGCCCGGCACATCGGGGCCGAGGTCTTCGCCACGGCGAGCCCGGCCAAGTGGGGCGCGCTGCGGGCCCTCGGGCTCGACGGGGACCACATCGCCTCCTCCCGTACGACCGCGTTCGAGCAACAGGTGCTCGACGTGACGGGAGGGGTGGACGTGGTGCTCAACTCGCTGACCGGCGAGTTCATCGACGCCTCCCTGCGGCTGCTGTCCCCGGGCGGGCGGTTCATCGAGATGGGCATCGCGGACCTGCGGGACCCGGAGGAGATCGCGGCGGTCCGGCCGGGTGTGGCGTACCGGCCGTTCGAGCTGCTGGACATGGCCCCGGACCGGGTCGCGGAGACGCTGGCACGGGTGCTCGCCCTGTTCGAGACCGGTGAGCTGGCACCGCTGCCCGTCACCACCTGGGACGTGAGCCGCGCACCCGAGGCGTTCCGCCACTTCGGGCAGGCCCGCCAGACCGGCAAGGTCGTCCTGACTCTGCGGCCGCGCGAGCCCCGAGACGGCACGGTCCTGATCACCGGCGGCACGGGGACCCTGGGTGCGGCCCTGGCCCGGCATCTGGTGACCGCCCACGGCGTGCGCCACCTGCTGCTCACCGGCCGCCGGGGACCCGGGGCGCCGGGGGCGGCCGAGCTGGCCGACGAACTGACCGGTCTCGGGGCGCGGGTGCGGATCGCCGCGTGCGACGCCGCCGACCGGGACGCGCTCGCCCGGCTGCTGGGCTCCGTGCCGTCCGCGCATCCCCTCACGGGTGTGGTGCACGCGGCCGGGGTCCTGGACGACGGGGTGCTCGCCTCCCTGACACCGGAGAAGGTGCGGGCGGTACTGCGGCCCAAGGCGGACGCGGCCTGGCACCTGCACGAGCTGACCCGGGGGCTGGACCTGTCGTTCTTCGTGCTGTTCTCCTCCGCGTCCGGTCTGCTCGGCGGGGCCGGGCAGGGCAACTACGCGGCCGCCAACGTCTTCCTGGACGCGCTGGCCGGCCACCGGCGGGCAGCCGGGCTGCCCGCGGTGTCCCTGGCCTGGGGCATGTGGGAGGCGGCGAGCGGGATGACCGGGCACCTGGGCGGCGCGGACCGGGCCAGGATCGCGCGGGGCGGGCTCGTCCCGATGACGGTGCCGGAGGGCATGGCGTTGTTCGACGCCGCCCTCGCCGACGGCCGGCCGCTGCTCGTACCGGCGCCGCTGGACGGGCCCGGCCTGCGGTCGCTCGCCGGGGCCGCGCCCGGCACGGGCGGGGTGCCGGCCGTGCTGCGGTCGCTGGTGCGGGCACCCGAGGTGCGCCGGGCGGCGAGTGGCGTGCGGACGACCGCCGACTCCGCGACGGACCGGCTCGCCGCGCTGCGCGGGCCCGAGCGGGCGCAGGCGCTGCTCGTGCTGGTGCGGGAGCAGGTGGCGGCCGTGCTCGGCCATCTGACGGCCGATGAGATCACCGCGGACCGGGCCTTCAAGGAGATCGGGTTCGACTCGCTGACGGCGGTCGAACTGCGCAACCGGATCTCGGCGGCGACCGGGCTGCGGCTGCCGACCACCACGGTGTTCGACTTCCCGACGCCCGCCGCCCTGGCCGAGCGGCTGTCCGGGCTCCTGGCCCCGGACGAGCGGACGGACGCCGAGGAGCTGGAACGGCTGCTGCATTCCGTCACGGTCGGCGGCGAGGGCTTCGACGCGCTGCGGGAGCGGCTGCGGGCGGCGCTCTGGCTCTGGGACGAGCAGGCGGCGGAGCCGGAGGCCGACGGGGCACCGGACGACGATCTGGATACGGCCACGGACGAGGAGCTGTTCCGCGCGCTGGACGAGGAGCTGGGTGCGTCATGACCGGTCATTTCCGCGTACGAGAGGGCATGGGCGATGAGTAACGAGGACAGGCTCCGCGACTATCTGAAGCGGACGACGGCCGACCTCCGGCAGGCCCGGCGCAGGATCAAGGAGCTGGAGGAGAAGGAGCACGAGCCGATCGCGATCGTGTCGATGGGCTGCCGTTTCCCGGGCGGCGTCGATTCACCGGAGGCGCTGTGGCGGCTGGTGACGGAGGAGACCGACGCGGTGTCCGGGCTGCCGGAGGACCGTGGCTGGGACCTGGAGGGGCTGTACGACCCCGATCCGGACCGGCCCGGCACGGCGTACACGCGGGAGGGCGGGTTCCTGGAGGGTGCGGGCGGATTCGACGCGCCGTTCTTCGGGATGGGCCCGAGGGAGGCCGTCGCGACCGACCCGCAGCACCGGCAGCTCCTCGAAGTGGCCTGGGAGACGCTGGAACGTGCGGGAATCGCCCCGGGCTCCCTGCGGGGCAGCCGCACGGGCGTCTTCGCGGGCGTGGTGTCCCAGGCGTACGTGCCGCCGCCGGAGCGGGTGCCCGAGGGCTACGAGGGGCATCTGATGACCGGCAACGCGACGAGTGTCGCGTCCGGGCGCATCGCCTACCACCTGGGGCTCGAAGGCCCGGCCGTGACCCTCGACACCGCGTGCTCGTCGTCGCTGGTGGCGATGCATCTGGCGGCCCAGTCGCTGCGGCGCGGCGAGAGCGACCTCGCGCTGGCGGGCGGGGTGACGGTGATGGCCACCCCGGTGCTGCTGGTCGAGTTCAGCCGGCAGCGGGGGCTCGCGCCCGACGCCC
Source organism: Streptomyces sp. NPDC041814 (assembly GCF_055590565.1). NCBI lineage: Bacteria > Bacillati > Actinomycetota > Actinomycetes > Kitasatosporales > Streptomycetaceae > Streptomyces > Streptomyces sp. NPDC041814. The sequence goes on from NZ_JBVJAM010000014.1 coordinate 5,023, forward strand.
GGTGCAAGGCGTTCGACGCGGCGGCCGACGGCACCGGCTTCTCGGAGGGGGTCGGCCTGGTCCTGTTGGAGCGGCTGTCCGACGCGCGCCGCAACGGCCGCCGCGTCCTCGCCGTGCTGCGGGGCTCGGCGGTCAACCAGGACGGGGCGAGCAACGGCCTCACCGCGCCCAACGGCCCGACCCAGGTCCGGGTCGTCCAGCAGGCCCTGGCCTCGGCCCGGCTGGCTCCGCAGCAGGTGGACGCGGTGGAGGCGCACGGCACCGGCACCCGGCTCGGTGACCCGATCGAGGCGCAGGCCCTGCTGGCGGCCTACGGGCAGGGGCGCCCGGAGGGCGAACCGCTGCTGCTCGGCTCCCTCAAGTCCAACATCGGGCACACCCAGGCCGCGGCCGGTGTGGCCGGGGTCATCAAGATGGTGCAGGCGATGCGGTACGGGGTGCTGCCGCGCACCCTGCACGTGACGGAGCCGACCCCGCACGTCGACTGGGCGTCGGGCTCCGTGGAACTGCTCACCGAGTCCGTCCCCTGGCCCGACCGGGACCGGCCGCGCCGGGCCGGGGTGTCGTCCTTCGGGATCAGCGGCACCAACGCCCACGTCATCCTCGAACAGCCGGAGGAAGCGGCGGGCGATGCCGGACCCGAGGCGCTGCTGCCGGAGCCGCCCGCTCCGTGGCTGCTGTCGGCCCGCACGGAGTCCGCGCTGCGTGCCCAGGCGGGCCGGCTGCACGCGCGTCTCCTCTCGGCCCCCGAGCTGTCGGGCCACGAGGTGGGCCGGACGCTGGCCCTGGGCCGTACGGCGTTCCGCCACCGGGCGGTGGTCCTGCCGGGCGACCGCGCCCGGCAGTTGGCCGCGCTGGCGGCGCTGGCCTCGGGCCGCAGACCGGCGGGGGCGGTGCGCGGTGACGTGGCGGGTGCGCCCTCGACCGCCTATCTGTTCACCGGGCAGGGCAGCCAGCGCCCGCGCATGGGGGCCGGGTTGTACGCGTCGCGGCCCGTCTTCGCCAAGGCCCTGGACGAGGTGTGCGAGGCGTTCGAGCCGTTGCTGGTCCGCCCGCTGAAGAGCCTGCTGCTCGCGGACGAGGGCAGTCCGGAGGCCGCGCTGCTGGAACGCACGGAGTACGCGCAGCCGGCGCTGTTCGCCGTGGAAACCGCCTTGTTCCGGCTCCTGGAGCAGACGCTTCCGGCTCCGGGGCAGGTCGCCGGGCACTCGATCGGCGGGCTCGCCGCCGTGCACGCGGCGGGGGTGCTGTCGTTGGAGGACGCCTGCGTCCTGGTCGCCGCGCGGGGGCGGCTGATGCAGCGAATGCCGGACGGGGGCGCGATGGTGGCGTGCGAGGCGTCGGAGGACGAGGTGTGCGGGGCGCTGGCCGGATACGCGGGCAGGGTCTCGGTGGCGGCGGTCAACGGGCCGCGTTCCACGGTGGTCTCGGGTGACGCGGGCGCGGTGGCGGAGGTCGCCGAGTCGTTCCGGGCACGGGGGCGCAGGATCCGCGCGCTCCGGGTGAGCCACGCCTTCCACTCGCCCCATATGGACGGGGCGCTGGACGAGGTGCGCGCGGTGGCGGCGGGGCTGCGCTTCCATGAACCGCTGATCCCGGTCGTCTCCGATCTGACCGGGCGCCGGGCGGGCCCGGACGAGCTGCGGGACCCGGACTACTGGGCGCGGCAACTCCGTTCGCCGGTGCGGTTCGGGGACGCGGTGGCGGCGCTGGCCGAGGGGGGTGCGGAGGCGTTCGTGGAGGTGGGTCCGGACGCCGTGCTCACGCCGTTGGTCGCGGCCTGCCTGCCGGGGGCCTCGCCGCTGGCGGTGCCGTCGCAGGTGCGGGACCGCCCCGGCGAGGAGACGTTCGCGGTGGCGCTCTCGGCGCTGCACGCGGCGGGGGCCGGGGTGCGGTGGGAGAGCTGGTACGCGGAGACCTCGGCGCCTCCGGCCGAGCTGCCCACGTACCCCTTCGAGCACACGCACCACTGGTGGCCGGTCCCGGCGGGGCGGACGCCCGGGGTGGAGCCCGGGCCCGAGGCCGGGCGGGTGCCGGTGCCGGTGCCGGAGGAGGGTGGTTCGCTGCTGGATCTCGTACGACTCCACGCGGCCGATGTGCTCGGTCATGCGTCACCGGAGTCGATCGCGGCCGAGGACAACTTCCTCGACATCGGCTTCTCCTCGTTCACGGCGTTGGAGGTCCGCAACCGGCTCTGCGAGGCGACGGGTCTTGTGCTGCCGCCGGTGCTGCTCTTCGAGCACCCGACTCCGTCGGCGGTGGCCGGGTTCATCCGGGACGAGCTGGCCGCCGCGTAGCGGGGCACGAAGCGAGGAGCCGGGGCGCCGTGGCCGGGCCCCGGCTCCTCGCTTCGTGTGACGTGTGCGGGTGGATCACCAGGTGACGGGGAGGCGGAACACCCCCTGGACGGAGCCGCCCGGCTTGACGCCCAGGGCTTCGAGGGGTTCGGTCAGGCGCAACATCGGTATGCGCACGGCGAGTTCGCGGAGGGCGATCTCCAGTTCGGCGCGGGCGAGGTTCTGGCCGATGCACTGGTGGACGCCGTAGCCGAAGGCGAGGTGGTGGCGGGTGCCGCGCCGGACGTCGAGGGTGTCGGGGTCGGCGAAGACCTGCGGGGAGCGGTTGGCTGCCGCGTTCGGCAGGTAGACACCGTCGCCCTCCTTCACCACGACCCCGCCGATCTCGATGTCGGCGGCCGCCACCCGCTGGAGTTCATCGGCGACCGAGAGGAAGCGCAGCAGTTCCTCGACCGCGCCGGAAGCCACCTCCGGATCGTCGCGCACCTCCGCGAGCTGCTCGGGGTGTTCGAGCAGAGTGAGGACGCTGAGGCCGATCATGTTGGCGGTCGTCTCATGGCCGGCGACCAGCAGGAACATTGCGATGGAGGCCAGTTCGAGGCGCCCGAGCTCCCCGGTGGCCAGCCGGTCCGTGATCAGCTCGTCGAGCAGGCCCTCCTCCGGCTTCGCCTCCTTGGCGGCGATGAGGTCGTTGAAGTAGCCGACCAGGGCGGCGCTGGCGTCGGACGCCTCCTGGGCCGTGCTCGTCGCCTGCACCATCCGGCTCGTCTGCTGCTCGAAGAAGTCGTGGTCGGAGTACGGCACACCGAGGAGTTCGCAGATCACGGTGGAAGGGACCGGGAGCGCGAACTCCGGCACCAGGTCCGCAGTGGTCCTGCCGTCGGCGAGCAGCGCGTCGATCTTCTCGCCCACGATGCGGCGGATCGCGGGGCGCAGCGAGTTGACGCGCTTCACGGTGAAGCTGGGGATCAGCATGCGCCGCTGGACGTCGTGCTCCGGCGGGTCCATCCCCACCAGGGCGGTCAGCTTGGCGGCCGCCATGCGCGGGACGTGGACCGGGAAGTCGGGGCGGGTCCGGTCGGAGGAGAGCCGGGGGTCCACGAGCAGCCGCCGGGTCTCCTCATAGCCGGTGACCACCCAGGCCACCCGGCCGTCGTAGAGGCGGACCCGGGCGAGCGGGCCCTCCTGGCGAAGCTCCGCGTACCCGGCCGGCGGGTGATACGGGCAGCCGCGCGTCATCGGGAACTGCGGCAGTCCTGCGGTCTCGGCGGTCACGGTGTCGATGGTCATGCGGCCCCCAGGCGCTCGGTCCACGACCGGCTCTCCGGTGTGGACCGGCATTGTCGGGAGAGCTGGTTAAGAGGTTCTAAAGCCGCCCGCGCCCGGTGCCGGCGTCCTCCCCGGCCCACCGGGCCGCGAGGAGCAGGGCGATGTCGTCGGGCCGGTCCGCGGCCTGGCGGGCCCGGCTGATGACGTGGTCGGCGGTGTCGGCGAGCGGCTGCGCGCCCACGCTCGCCAGGGTGGCGCGCAGTCGCTCGACCCCGACGTCGATGTCGATGCCCGCCTGCTCGACCAGGCCGTCGGTGTACAGGGCGAGCGTGGCGCCCGGGTCGAGGTGCAGCTCGGTGACGGGGTAGCGGGCCTCGGCGTCGATGCCCAGGACGATGCCGCCCGGGAGATCCATGACCTCGGCGGTGCCGTCGGGGCGGCGCAGGACGGGCTGGGGGTGCCCGGCGCGCACGGCGTGCGTCCGGCCGGTGGCCGGGTCCGTCACGATGTAGCAGCAGCTCGCGAACTGGCCGGTGTCCAGGTCGATGAGCAGGCGGTTGGTGCCGCTCATGACCTCCTGGGGATCGTGGCCGCTGAGCGCGAAGGCCCGTACGGCACTGCGGACCTGGCCCATGGTCGCGGCGGCGGCCACGCCGTGCCCCTGCACGTCCCCGATGACGAGGGCGAGGCGGCCCCGGGTCTCGATCACGTCGTACCAGTCGCCGCCGACGTCCATGCCCTGGGTGCCGGCGAGGTAGCGGCCCTGGGTGTCGATGCCGCGGACGGCGGGCAGCCGGTGCGGCAGCAGGGCGTCCTGGAGGCCGCGCGCGAGGGCGGCCTCGGTGTCGTAGCGCCGGGCCCGCTCAAGGGCCTGGGCGATGAGGCCGGCCAGGGCGGTCAGGACCGTACGCTCCTCCGGGCTGAAGCCGCGCGGCTGGTCGAAACCGAGGATGCAGGAACCGACCAGGCGCCCGGAGGCGATGAGCGGGAGGAAGGCGCGGGCGCCGACGTCGGAGTCCATGGGGATGCCCGGATAGGCGGCGGCCAGGCGCTGCATCGACTCGAAGAAGATGGGGCGCCCGGTGGTGAGCGTTTCCACGCCGGGGATGCGGGCGTCCAGGCCGACCGCGTCGAACCGGTCGAGGAAGCCGTGCGGGAAGCCGGTCTCCCACTCCAGGTAGAGGTGGCCCTCCTTGAGCAGGTAGATCGCCAGTTGCCGGCCGCCGAAGGCGGGAAGCAGCTCCTCGGTGACCACGCGGGAGACCTGCCGGGCGGTGACGGCCTCGGTGAGCGCGATGGCGAGGGCGACCGGCCGGTAGAGGGCGGCGGACCGGTCGGCCGGTGAGCCGAGCCCCTGACCGGGCGATACGACGGAGTCCGGGGTGTAGGCGGGCGTATCGGTGGGCGTGAGGACGGCGGTCAGGCCGTCGTGCCCGGGATACAGGGAGACGGAGAGCCAGGGGGGCGGGTCGCGGCGGGCGAGGAAGTGGACCGGGGCGTCGGAGATCATCGCGGCCCGGTAGTGGTCCTCGTACGCCGGGTTCGCGAACCAGGGCAGGGCCTCCCAGAACACCCGGCCGACCAGGGCGGCACGGGGCGCGCCCAGCATGTCCTCGGCGAGCGGGTTCACGTAGGTGATGCGGCCGAAGCGGTCGAGCGAGAAGATGCCGCGCGGCAGCCGGTCGGCGGCCTCGGCGACGACCGGGCCGATGCCCAGGTCCACCAGGAAGCCGGTCAGGTGCCCGGCAGGCCCCTCGTCGTCCTGCCGGCGCCCGGACACCTCCAGCAGGTGGGAGCGCCCGTCCGGGCCGCGCAGCCGCATCCGGCGCACGACGGGCCCGGCGGAGCCCGCCGCCTGCCGGGCCAGCGCCCAGAGGCCGTAGACGTCCTCCGGGGCGAGCCGGGCGGCCAGGGCCTCGATGGTGCCGGGGAAGCGGCCGTCCCCGCTGCCGAGGATCGAGGCGAGCTCGTCGTCGGCGTCCACGGCGCCGGTGGCGAGGTTCCAGTCGAAGCGGCCGATGCGCACGGGCGGCGAGGTCCTGGCGGGCAGCTGTACGGGCAGCGGCTCGCCCTCCCACTCCGGCCGGGTGCCGGCGTCCGCGAGCCCGGCCAGTTCGGCGCCGAGGTCGTGGGCGATGCGCCGGAGCCGGGCCCGGTCGGCGCGGGGCTCCGGATCGGCACCCGTCGTACCGCGCAGGACGACGAGGACGCCGAGCGGTTCGCGGCGGCGCAGCACCGGCACGTACAGGGAGCGGAAGGGGAACGGCAGTCCGGCCATCAGCTGCGGGAAGCGCCGCATGGCGTCCTCGGCGTCGGCGAGATACACCGGGCTGCCGGTGCGGAACGCCTCGGCGATCGGGAACGGCCGGTTCACGTGCATCCGCCACCAGGGGCGGAACAGGGGGCCGGGGAGCCCGGCGAGGACGGCGAGCCGGAGCAGCCCGGGGGTGCGCGAGGGGAGGTAGATCCCACCGGCCCGGCCGCCGACCGCCTCGGTGGCGTTCACGACGGACTGGGCGAGCACCAGGGACAGCTCGCCCGGCGCCCGGCCGTTCTCCGCTCCTCCGGGCGGGCCGTCGCTCGGGCCGAGCGGCACCAGCCCGGCTGCGCTGTGCCAGGTCACACAGCCAGCATGCTCCCGGGCGGCGGGGGCGGCACGCCGGAGACACCCCGGACGTGGGGGGGGGGGGGGGGGGGGGGGGGGGGGGGGGGGGGGGGGGGGGGGGGGGGGGGGGGGGGGGGGGGCGGCGCCGGCGGGGCGGGGGGGGGGGGGGGGGCGT